>JALUWF010000201.1 GCA_027019785.1 Mariprofundus sp.
CCAGGCGGGCAGGCGACGAATCAGAAAAAGTCGTTCAAGAATCGTGATATAATATTCATTGCCGAATACTGTAACGGCTAATTTGAGTATAGCAACCCGTCCAATTTAAGGTTTATTGTACATCTAATTTTAGGTTCAGCCTTGGGGTCATGTGGCATCTTGAGCTAGGCATCTTGGTGATCTTGGACGTCGGACCAAGCTAAGCTGCTAATATACAATGTTGAATTAACGGGTTAGCTTGGTCCGACCAAGCAGTCTGACAAGCAGTCCCTGACAAGCAGTCCCTTCAAGCAGTCCCTTGGTCCAACTAAGCAGTCCCAATCAGTCCGTCTTGTCATATATGTGCCAAAATGGCACATATTGATTATGTCCGCAAGACCGGCTATCATTGCAGCAATCAAGGAGGCTCATATGGCTGCAACATTACCCCGCATTACCGCTCGTGTAGATGAAGAAACCCAATCGTTACTTACTCAGGCTTCAGCCCTTGTCGGCATCACCAATATCAGTTCATTTGTCTTAAACGCCGCTGTTGAAAAAGCAAAAGAGATCATGGCGCATGAACAAAGTCTCGACCTGAGTCATCGGGATGCCGTGATGCTGGTAGAGGCACTGGATGCATCGGCCAAAAAGCATCCCCGTTTACAGTTGGCAGCGCAACGCTATGGGGATAAAACACAGGCATTATAACAGTCGTGATCACAGTACGGCTTGATAAAAACAAGCACCTGCGCAAACGATTTGATTGCGGTATTGCTGCGTTGAATAGTTATCTGTGCATGATGGCCAATCAGCAATCGAGCCGGGATAACAGCCGCACATTCGTATTGGAGGATGATAACAATCCGGCCTATATCATCGGTTTTTACACGCTGACCATGGCTCCCATTGATCTGTCGGCATTGCCATCACCATTACAGCAGAAACACCGCCATGCCCGCTCGGGCGGCTTAATCGCCCGTCTGGCAGTCGATAAGCGCAATACCCATCAAGTTTATGGCGTATGGTTATTGATCGACGCTCTGAAAAAATTACTTTCCGCCAGTGAACAGGTTGCATTCCCTGTGATTATTGTGGATGCCAAGGCAGGTGCCGTTCAATTTTATGAGAAGTTCGGTTTTACTGCTTTTGCAGATCAGACCAACAAACTGTTTATCACTGTGGCTGATGTGCGCAGCAGCTTAGCAGACTGAATTGACAGTCTGCTTTGTGCAGTCTGTCCAATATGTCCCGGAAATGACGAAATACAGGTTCAAGGTTTTTTGATTGAGATTAAACCGATGCTATAGCCTGATTCTGAATCTCGGCCAGGTCGGCAATGCCCTTGTCGGCCAGCCTTTTCAGTTGCGTGAACTGATCCCAGCTCAACGGTTTGTCTTCAGCTGTGGCCTGCACGCGTTGAATCTCTACGGTGCGACCACCTTGCTTGCCGCGGGCGGCCTCGCGACTGCCGCGAGTGTGGGTGGCGCGTGGTAACATGCCGTATTCGGCGGTAACCCAGCCTTTATCGGTATGACGGAGAAACGGAGGCTGCCTGTCTTCAACGCTGGCCGTACACAGCACGCGCGTATGTCCGAATGAAATCAGCGCGGAGCCTTCAGCATACCGGTTAAAAGTAGTATCAATGCTAATGGGACGAAGTTCATTCGCCTGTCGATCTTCTCGCATCAGTTGGACGAAGCCGCTATCGCGGAGAATGGATACGTTTTATTTTGAACAATGTAGCGTAGACTGAAAGTATATCCGTGTACATTACTCTACATCCCTCACAGGAGGATAAGCCCTTGCCCTTATTCGCGTTCATTCGTGTGTACAAGGTGAATGCCGCTTGCGGCAGAGAGAGTGCCCTGGGGTATTCGCGGTTCGCCCTTGACCTTGCTCTGTTCTTTCTCATACAATCCAAACCTTTAAGCGAACCGCGAATAGACGCGAATAGACGCGAATTAAATCAAAATCCTGAACCAAAAAAAGCTATCTTCAGGGGGCTGTGTCAGGCTCCAATTTCGGGCTTGTCCAACAAACGGTTCAGATCGTGGTTCGCTTCGCTCTCACGATCTAACCTTATTCGTTATCCTTGGAGGTGCGACTTCAGTCGCACTTCCCGTGTTCAATGTATTACTGTTTTTCTTGTAGCCAGGCTTTTAATTGGGCTGCGCCTTTGCCACCGGGGGATAGACGACCATCTCCGGCAATCAGCGTTGGCGTACCGGTGATGCCGAGATGATGACCAAGCGAGATAATCTCGTCTATCGGCGTATCGCAGGTGCCGGCTTTCGGGTCGGCATTGTTGACCATAATATTAGTCAACATTTTATGGCGATCCTTGGCGCACCAGATGGCGCTTGCCCATCCCCGCGCATGTTTATGCATGGGCAGTGGAAACAGAAAACTGTACACCTTGACGCCTTTCAACTTAGCCAGTTCATGTTCAAATTTACGGCAATAGGGGCATTCCGGATCGGTAAATACGGCCAACTTCAGTTTGCCATACTTGTCACCGGAGACAACTGCTTTATCCAGCGGCAACACACTCCAGTCTACTTTATTGAGCTCTTCCATGCGCGCTCTGGTCAAATCCTTTCTGGCGATGCTGTCAATAATATGGCCACCAATGACAAAGTGGGTACCGTCCGCATCGGAATAGAAAATATTCCTGCCACTTTGTACTTCATATAGCCCCGCGATTGGCGATGGCTTGACCGCTTTGATATTGGCGCCGCGCAACACATTGGCCGCATGGCTGCGGATGGCTTCGATATTGGCGCCGTGTGCGTCGGCTTTGACGGCACCATGATGATCATCATGGGCAAATGCAGTGGTGGAAAGTAGCATGGAAAAGATAAGAAGTAGCGAGCGCATGGCGCCTCCCGAGTGTTTTCATGAATATTGCGTATAGTGATGTTTATCGGTACTGCTGTGAAGAGGAAAAAGTTGCAGGCAAGGGGGGTATCATTCAAACCTGATTTTTTTTGCGCATCCCTTACCTGCTATGAAGTAACCCTCACTGTTTGAGGAATCCCAGTACAGTATCCGAGAAATCTTTCTGATCCCAGGGCAGGGCGCCAATTTGGCGGGCGGTAATGTCACCATCGGCGGCTATAACCAGGGTGGTGGGCAGTCCGCGGGCGCCCAAAGCCATGGCCTGAGCCGAATCGGTCAACTGAGCTGGCAGATCGAAGTGGTTACTGGTTAGAAAGTTTTTCGCATCTGCCATGCTATCGTCCAGCGATACAGGGATGATGGTGACATCCGGGTGCTGCTTCAGCCACCGGGTCAGCAGCGGCATTTCATGCCGGCACGGGCCGCACCACGAGGCCCAGAAATGCACCAGCACTGCCTTACCCTTGTATTCAGCCAGTGAATGAGATGCTCCGCTCTGATCGATCCATTGCAATTCTGCCGCCTGGACTGCTGTAGCTTGAGCCGCCAGGTAGATAAACAGAATGAGGGCGACCCTTTTCGTCCAGTTATTGATCGTCCGGTTGTAGATTCGTCGTGTCATGCGTTTCTCCCGGTTTTTCGCGCTTGGTCGTAGCCGGGGAAAAAATCTTGCGCGAAAAATGATGCCGGGAATTTAGCGCGCAAGGCAAGGTTTGCAAACTTCAATGCAATTGCACAGTGCGTTTCGGTGTTAAATTTCCTACACTTCGGCGGCGGAGTGGTCCGGATGGTCGCGGCAGGGGCGTGATGCTACCTGTCGAGGAAAGTCCGGGCTGCACAGAGCAGAACGCCGGATAACGTCCGGCGGGGGCGACCCCGGGACAGTGCCACAGAAAACAGACCGCCACAGTTGGCTGCTTCAGCGCTGTGGTAAGGGTGAAACGGTGCGGTAAGAGCGCACCGCCCCGGCTGGTAACAGACGGGGGCACGGTAAACCCCGTTCGCAGCAAGGCCAAATAGGGAAGCGCCAAGCGTGGTTCGCGTTTGCTTCCGGGTAGGCTGCTCGAGCCTGTCGGTAACGGCAGGCCCAGATGAATGACCATCCACCTGCCGCTGGCAGGGGACAGAACCCGGCTTACAGGGCCACTCCGTATTTCATCCTGGTCAGCTTGTTGCTAGCGTTGTCGTTAGCACTGAGCGTGCTGTGTGGGCAGGGTTGTTGAAGCTAACACATATGATGACTTCGTAAGAAGTCATCATAGCGCCCATGGATGGGCGCGCAAATCAATAGCTTGCATCGCAAGTTGTTGATTTGTAAGGAAAGTTAAAATCACACTTTTCGCTTTCCGTGAAGTAAAAAGGCCATGGACGGACTTTTTACGACTTCATCACATATGATTTGTTTCATATTGTTTCATATTGGTTTCATATTGGGCAGGAGGTCAAAACAGATATGAGTCTGAGCTTTTCAGATGCTGCGAAAGCCAAGCAATTAAGGGATTATTTTAGCCGCTATGGGCGCATCTATATTGTTGTGGATGCCACGCGGGAAGAGGTGATTGTGCCGGAAAGTCTACGTGGCGATCCGGCCCTCAGGCTGGTGCTGAATGTGCGCATGCCGCAGCAGATCCGGATTGGCGATGACCTGCTGGATTCCGATTTCTCTTTTTCCGGCCAGATTTTTTCCTGCCGGATTCCCATGCATACCATCTGGGCCACCTATCTTCCCGAAGGCGACCTTGAACAGGGCATCATCTGGGATGACAGCGTACCTGAAATGATCAAGGCAATTGTACAGGCGGTGCGCAGCAATATGTCTGATGAGGCGGCTCAGGCGCTGCATGATCATCAGCTTGCAGAAGAAAAAGACCACGCTGGAGTTGAAAGTGATTCGTCATTGAACCCTACGATCACTGTGATCAATGGCGGCGGCGGGGATCATAAGGGAAACAACGGCAAGTCGCGAAAGAGTAGTCATTTGCGAGTGGTGAAATGATAGTAGCTACTCGTCTATTCCCTTTTGGCGCGTTAGCACTGTTGGTATTGCTGCCGCTGCTTGTCAATGCAGCACCGGATGCGCGCATGCAGGTGGATGTGACGGCCGAAGAGCAAGGGGTCGAAGTCAACTGGCTGCATGCCAATATTCGTAAGGCGGCGGATATGGCGCTGCCGCAATTGTGGGCCAGAATCATTCCGCAGCATGCTATCGATCTAATTCCACCCCATGTGAAGGCGATTCGTTTTCTGCAAAAGGCGGTGCCGAATACGCAGGGCGTGAGCATTCTGTTCAATGAAAAACGGGTGCTGCGCTATCTACAGCAACACAATATCCCCTATTACGCTGAACAGTCAGCTGGCCAAACCTCCGATCAAACCGTTGCTCAAACCCTCAATCCAACTGCCAGTCAAACCGCCCGTCAAACAGCCGTGGGGCCTCAGATGTCCCGTTCGTCTTCCGTGGCGGCCCGAACAGCTGGTTCACCACTACTTCCGCCGCAAACCGGCCAGCAGTTTGCTGGCGGCCCAGGCGGATTATTGCCTTCTGTACATACACCTCTGCTCACCGGCCTGTTGACGCTTCAGCGTCAGGCATCGTTACCCGAGCAGGCGCTGTTTGAAGAGGATTTGGCCCGTGATCCGCATGTTCTCAGTCTGACACTCAGGCAGGTCAGCAGAAACGAGCAGCAGTATCGCTTGCAAATGAAAAGCCCGAATGATCAGTGGCTGCAGGCCTGGTTTCAGCGCAGGGGAATGATCCTGACTGCGTCCGTTGATGGTTGGGTGGTTCAACAACAGGCCGCGCGCTAAACATCATGGTGCAGGATCGAATCCTCAATGTTCCCAATATGCTGACGTTGGCCCGCATTATCATTACGCCGTTTATTGTTTATACCATCATTGAACATCAGCCGGTGCTGGCGCTGATATTGATGGGGGTGGCCGGTATCACCGATATGCTGGATGGCGCTATTGCCCGCTATTTCAATCAACGCAGCACGGTAGGCGCATTTATGGATCCGCTGGCTGATAAACTGATGCTGATCAGTACGATTGTATCGCTCTATTTGATTGAGCAGGTGCCTACGTTTCTGTTTCTGGCCGTGGTCTTTCGCGATATGATTATTTTGATCGGCGCGCTGGCTTATGAGATGGTCACGCACAAGTTGGAAATGCAGCCGACCATCGCCTCCAAAATCACGACGTTTCTGCAAATTATGCTGGTGCTGACGGTATTGTCGGATCTGGCCTGGAAACTGCCGGGCGATGCGATATTACAGTCTCTGATCTGGTTGACGTTTGCGTTTACCTGCCTCTCAGGTATTCAGTATATGATCGTCTGGATGCGCAAGGCAGTTACGGCTGAAGATGGCTGAAATTCCTAGATGAATCTGTCGGGCTGATATGGGACGGGAAAACCAGTTAAGGTTGCAGATGCATCTGCCGCCTGTGTACGATTATGGGGCATGGATCAGGCATGCAGGCGTGGAACAAGGCTGCAATCGGTTGGCGCTATGGAGCGTGCATGGAGGCGCGCTGTGGCTCGCTTCGGATCATGTGGCGGGCAAAAGCCATCTGCTGCGCACCTTTGCCGGTGATCAGGTCTGCGCCGCATTGCTGGTGGTGAAGACAGACAACGGGGAAAACGGTAGCGCTGATAGCGGCCAACTGGTTCAGCAGTGGATGCAATTGTTACAGACGAGCAGTTACTGGCTGATTGATGTGCAGGCGGGTGTCATGCCGCAAGCGGTCGCCCATGCGCTGTTTCATCTGCTGGAACGAGCGCGTGATCTGCAGCGGCATGTGGTGATTGCATGGCGTGGCGATCCGAATGCATTGCCGCCCGAGCTCTCCTCCCGTCTGCTGGCGATGGAAAAAGTTGTGATGGCAGCGCCGGCTGATGATGAGATGCTGCTGCGGATATTGCGCGCCAGCGCCGGCGAACTGCAGTGGGATATTCGCGAACAGGTGTTGCAGGCCATGTTGATCTATCTGCCCAGACAACTGGATGTGCTGGTCGTAGCCCTGCACATGCTTGAAACAAACTCTTTTGAGCAGAAACACAAACCCGGCCCGGTCTGGGTCAAACAGCAGCTGATGCGTATAGCCGCGCAACTTACTTAAGAAAACCTGGCCAGAAGGTGAATTACTCTCTTATCCATGAAATCTAATGCAAAACGCACAAGAATTTTTACCGCCTGAAAGCTATACATCAAAAGATTCTCACCACAGAGTACACAGAGGCGGTTAAAATCTTTATATTTTGGTTTTCTCTGCTTTTCCTCTGTGTACTCTGTGGTCCAAGATTTTCCTGTTTGGTTCCGGCTATGCTGGGTTAGGAAGTAAGAGAGACTCCCCTGAGGGCTGATTGAATCCTAAAATTTCCAGTTCACTCCCACAGCGATGACCGGATAGAAGCGGAAATTTTTCAGGGAATCGTCCAGTTTTTTCTTTTCTGCGGCGATACTGGTGCTCAGTCCGGGCACGCTTCTGCTGGTAGTGATCGAGGTGCTTGGTTTGCCCTGATAGAGAGCCCCCAATTCAAAACTGAAGCCGAGCGGACTGCCACTGGAGATTGCATCCCCCCAGCCAATGCCCAGATAGGGGGCAAAATTATTGAAATCAACGGTACCGTTCACAGCGCCAATTTGAGCTGTAGTATAAGAGATGCCATTGAAGGTGAATGTACCGCCCACGCCGGGCTTGCCGATGATATCGAATTTATTGCCATTATAATAAAGCCCGCCGCTGATGCGGAATTTGCCGGCAAACGGATAAACATCTGCAATAGCGCCGACACTGAGCAGACGCAGCTTGCCGTCGTAACTGACCTGCGTTTTGGTAATGGTTTTGTTATATCGGAAACCGTTTACCTGTAGCCGCACATTGAGCAGCATCGGAACGATATTGGTGGTTACTTCGGCGCCAAGACCAAGCGTGGATGCTTTGGCGGCGATAGCTACGCCGCCAGCCTGGGCGCTCTGCGCCAATAGCATGAGTCCGGCAGTCAATACCACCGTCCACATTGATTTTATATTCATGATTCCTCTCCCAAGGGAAATATGATTACTGTTCAACTCATTAAGAGTGGTAGCAAAGCTATCGTCATCGACCCTGCGAAACAACACAATACAAAAATACAAAGCTACTTAACTCCGGTTACTTTCAGATCATAACAGGTGGAGGGTTTGTTCCATAACGGATGGCTGGTTTAGTTCATCATGCCCATGCCCATGGAGGCTATGGATTCCCGTATGTACGGGGATGACGACTATTGATCCAACCATGCATCCAGAGATTCCAGAGCGCGATTCGAAACGGATCTACGACGTTCTGCTCGTGAGAATCGACGTTTGCCTTCTCGCTTCTTGCCCGGCGGCAGCAGGCCGAAATTTATATTCATGGGTTGAAAATCCTCAACGCGCGTGTTCGAGATATGGCCGAGCAGGGCGCCGTGGGCAGTATCTGGTGGAGGCGTCTGCGGGGATTCGCCTCTGGCCATGGCGGCCAGAAAACGGCCGGCCATCAGTCCCATGGAGGCGGATTCAACATAACCCTCTACACCGGTGATCTGGCCGGCAAAGAGGATTCGCGGATCGGATTTCAGGCCTAGCTTGCCATCGAGCAGGGCGGGCGATTTGATAAAGGTATTGCGGTGCAAGGAGCCGAGACGGAAGAACTCGGCGTTTTCCAGTCCCGGAATCATGGAGAATACGCGCTTTTGCTCGCCGTAGGTCATCTTGGTCTGGAAACCAACCATGTTTAATAAAGACCCCATACGGTTGTCACGGCGCAGTTGCACTACGGCATAGGCTTTTTCGCCAGTTTCCGGGTGATCCAGTCCGACCGGTTTCATCGGGCCGAATCGCGGGGTATCTTCGCCACGTTCAGCCATTTCTTCAATTGGCATGCAACCTTCAAAGAACGGAATATCCTCGAAATCCTTGAAGGCTACTTTTTTTGCATTGACCAGTTCTTTGATGAATGCCGTGTACTGCTCCGCATTCATCGGGCAGTTCAGGTAATCGCCCGCTTCTCCCTCTTCGACATTTTTGTCGTAGCGGTTTTTCCAGTAGCAGATATTCATATCGATGGAGTTCGCATCCAGCACCGGCGCAATTGCATCGAAAAACATAAGCCGATCTTCACCTGTCAGTTTTTGAATCTGTTCGTACAATGCATCGGAAGTTAACGGCCCCGAAGCGATCAGCACCAGTCCTTCGTCTGGAATTTCAGTAACTTCGCCTTCAATTAATTCGATCAACGGTTCGGCTTTGAGCTTCTCAGTTACCAGACCCGCAAACTGCTCGCGATCCACGGCTAGCGCCGTACCGGCCGGAATACGAGCCTGATCGCCGCAGGCCATAATCAGTGAATCCATGCGGCGCATCTCTTCATGCAGCAGACCCACGGCATTTTCCAGATGGTCGGCGCGGAACGTATTGGAACAGACCAGTTCGGCGCACTGGCCGCTGTGGTGCGCCGGCGTCATTTTGACGGGTCGCATCTCGTGCAGGCGCACAGCCACGCCGCGTCTGGCCATCTGCCATGCCGCTTCGGAACCGGCCAGCCCTGCCCCGATAATCGTCACAGTTTGAATTTCAGTCATTTTGGATGTCCCTTATTGTGATTTCGATTTTATTCGTGATAATTCGTGTGCATTCGTGGCTAATGCCTTTATGCCTTTGAAATCAAAAACTTTAGCCACTGATTTCACGAATTGCCACTGATTAAAAACCTTCAACCATATCTCTGTTTTGAGCAATTCCTAACCCGGCATATCCGGAAATTTACAAGCTTGAACCACATAGACACAAAGGTGTAAATGAAAGACTAACCACCACAGAGGACACAGAGAGCACAGAGAAAGACAAAGTCCGCAACCCTGCATGAATACGAATGAGAGGAAAATGGTTGATGTTTGTTTAAGATTTTTCTCTGTGTCCTCTGTGCTCTCTGTGGTGAACCGCTTTTTATTTTATGATCATTTGCTTTGCTGTGGAGAAAATTTCTTATGCATTTTGTACAAAATGTTTTTCGTAAGAGACAAAACAACAAAATCAATGGTAAAGTGAATATCAGTTACAGTTTGGTTATATAACCAAACTGTAGAGCAGACGAATCTCCTCCGGCCAGATGGTGTCGTCGATGGTTTCCAGCACCATCGGAATATCATCGAAATGGTCGCTGTTCATAATATAGCGGAACACATCCAGCCCCAGTTCCCCCTGAGTCAGCGAATGGTGGCGATCCACTCTCGATGCGAAAGCAGCCTTGGAGCCGTTGAGATGCATGCCGCGCAGATATTGAAAGCCGACCACGGCATCAAATTCGCCAAAGGTCTGTTCGCAATCGGCCGGCGTGCGCAGGTCATAGCCGGCAGTGAAGGTGTGGCAGGTGTCGAGGCAGACGCCGACCCGCGATTTATCCTCGATGCCGTCGATAATGGCCGCCAGGTGGTCAAAACGGAAGCCGAGGTTGCTGCCCTGGCCGCTGGTGTTTTCGATAACTGCGATGACATCGGTGGTCTGCTCCAGCGCCCAGTTGATGGATGCGGCGATGCGCTGCAGGCAATCGGCCTCGCTGATTTTCCTCAGATGCGAACCGGGATGAAAGTTGAGCAGTTTCAGTCCCAGCTGTTCACAGCGTTGTAGCTCATCGAGAAAAGCATGACGCGATTTTTCCAGTGCTTCGTCATCGGGATGCCCCAGATTGATCAGGTAACTGTCATGCGGCAACACATGTTCCGGCTTGATATCCGCCTTCGCCAGATTGTGTTTAAAGGCGTGAATGCTCTCATCAGTCAGCGCT
>JALUWF010000202.1 GCA_027019785.1 Mariprofundus sp.
TGAAATCAGTGGCTGGGGTTATTATGCTTTTCCTGTTTGGTTCCGGCTATGCTGGGTTGGGACTTTCTTTCTTTATCACTGTAGCAGCTCCAGCATGCGCTTCCCGAGTTGGGTGGGATTATGTTCAATGGTTACGCCAGCTGCTTCCAATGCGGCGAATTTGGCCTCGGCGGTGCCTTTGCCGCCGGAGATAATGGCACCGGCATGGCCCATGCGCTTGCCTTTGGGCGCGGTAGCGCCGGCAATGAACGCCACCACCGGCTTGCTGACATGCGCACGAATAAAGTCGGCGGCATGCTCCTCATCCGAACCGCCGATTTCGCCGATCATCACCACCCCTTCGGTTCTGGCATCGGCTTCGAACAGTTTTAGTGCACCGATAAAATCCAGCCCGTGTACCGGATCACCGCCCATGCCGATGCAGGTGGACTGCCCCAGACCTGTTTGAGTCAACTGCTCGACGGCTTCATAAGTCAGCGTGCCGGAGCGCGAAATCACCCCGACCCGGCCCGGCTGATGAATATGGCCCGGCATAATACCGATTTTCGCTTCGCTCGGCGTAATAATGCCGGGGCAGTTAGGGCCAATCAGGGTGCAGTCGATATCGGCGATGTTTTTTTTAACGCGCAGCATATCCAGCACCGGAATACCCTCGGTGATGCAGACAATCAGCCGGATGCCGGCCTGCGCCGCTTCGAGGATCGCATCGGCGGCGAAACGGGGCGGCACAAAAATCACCGAGGCTTGTGCCCCCTGCTGCGCCACCGCATCGGCGACTGTATTGAATACCGGCCGATCCAGATGGGTTTGGCCGCCCTTGCCCGGCGTCACACCGCCGACAAAGCAGGTACCATAGTCGATCATTTGAGACGAGTGAAAGCTGCCCTGTTTGCCGGTAAAGCCCTGGCAGATCACTCGCGTATTGCGATCCAGTATCACGCTCATGTCCTACCTCCCTGCAGGCGATCTGCTGACTGTGCGGTTCCATCTGAACGCGACTCTGTCGCGCATCGAGACAACGATGCTTGCTCCGCCTGCGCTGCCGCCACGGCAAATTCCGCCGCCTGATCGAGATCATCGGCCCAGCGCACATCAAGCCCTGCATCTTTGACAATACGCCGCCCCTCCTGTTCATTGGTGCCAACCAAGCGCATTACCACCGGCACCCGCATCGGATGGGTTTTGATAGCTTCCAGCAGACCATTGGCAATCATATCGCAGCGCACAATACCACCGAAAATATTGACCAGCACTGCCTTGACATAGGCATCACCGAACAGCAGCCGGAACGCCTCGGTCACTGCCTCGACAGTGACGCCGCCGCCAACATCGAGGAAATTGGCCGGCTTGTCACCCTTGAGCTGAATAATATCCATGGTCGCCATCGCCAGCCCGGCGCCATTGACCATGCAGCCGATATTGCCGTCCAGCGCGATATAATTCAGGCCGAATTCAGCAGCTTCGCTTTCACGCGGATTCTCCTCATCCGGATCACGCAGCGCTGCAATCTCCGGCTGCCGGTAGATGGCACTGTCGTCCACAACGAATTTGGCATCCAGCGCCACCAGATTCCCCTCCTTCGTGAGAATCAGTGGATTGAGCTCCAGCAGCGCGCCGTCTTTTTCACAAAACATGCTGAGCAGCGCTGTCGCCAGCGTGTGGAAACGGGGCTGCAGTGCAGTCTCCAGACCGAGGTGTTCGGCCATCATACCGCTCTCCTGTTCGCTAATGGCATCGCCGCCCACCGGCACGGTCAGAATCCGTTCAGGCGAATCAGATGCCACCTGTTCGATATCCATGCCGCCGTCGGGGCTGACGACAAACGAGATGCATTCGCGTTCGCGATCGACCAGCAGGCTCAAGTAATATTCGCTGGCGATGTTCAGTCCCTGCTCGATATAGATGCGGTTAACCCGCTTGCCCGATGCGCCCGTCTGTTTGGTCACCAGCACAGCCCCAAGCAGGTCGGCGGCAGCCTGTCGTACCTCATCAAGAGAACAGCACAGACGCACCCCGCCCGCCTTGCCGCGTCCGCCGGCATGAATCTGGGCTTTCACCACCCACACCGAACCGCCAAGTGATTCAGCAATCGCAACGGCTTCATCGGCGCTTTGCGTCATCTTCCCCTGCGGCACCGGAATCCCGAAGCTCGCCATCACGGCCTTGGCCTGATACTCATGAATATTCATCTACGCTCCCTGTTCGCCCTGCATGGTCACCACAATCGTTCTGGAACCGGCACGGTTGCGATGCTCGCCAAGATAGATCCCCTGCCATGTGCCAAGCAGCAGTCTGCCATCGCGAATCGGAATGGACAGACTACAGCCGAGCGTACTGGACTTGATATGGGCCGGCATATCATCCGCCCCCTCCAGCGTATGGGCGTAATAAGGCTGATTTTCCGGCACGAAATGGTTGAAATGCGCCTCCATATCCCGGCGCACATCCGGATCGGCGTTTTCGTTGATGCTCAGACTGGCGCTGGTGTGCTGAATAAAGAAATGCGCCATGCCGATGCGGAATCCGGCCAGTTCCGGCAGTTGATCAACCACCTCTCGCGTCACCAGATGGAATCCCCTCGGTTTCGCCTGCAAACGGATTGTTTTCTGTGTCCACATCGACAACTCCTCCCATCTCACAAAAAATATCTTGTACAAAATGCATAAGAAATATTTTCCACAGCAAAGCAAATGATCATAAAATCAAAAGCTTTTCACCACAGAGAGCACAGAGGACACAGAGAAAACCTAAAACAACAAAAACCGATCATTTGTCTCTCATTCGCATTCATGCGGGGTTCCGGACTTTGACTTCCTCTGTGCCCTCTGTGGTTCAAGCTGGGCTGTTTGTACTTCTCCGCCAACGCTGCCTCATTCACGCCCGAGTTTCATTAAACCTGTATATCTGTAAGAGCCACTTGCAAAAGTCGTGAGCGGCAATCTGCTTCTCTACATTGGCGTATTTCCAGCCTGGTACGATTACATGAATCTCCCCCAACCCCTCTTTTTAAAGAGGGGAGCTTTCACTGCGCATGCAACAACTACTTCCCCCTTTGCAAAGGGGGATCGAGGGGGGATTTCTCAACCACCACTTCGTCCATAACGGAGGCATGACTCTAAATTTGCAATCCAAACCTTTGATTGGCCAGCCCATCCATGGGCGCTCTGATGACTTCTTACGAAGTCATCAGACTTATCAAGTGCAGTTTTATCTCTCCGCCTTAATATGCCGCATGCTCTATTTTGATCACATCACCCTCAGACGAGGCCATAAACTGCTGTTCAGCGACGCCTCTATGACCATTCAGGCCGGCCACAAGGTTGGCATCACCGGCGCCAACGGTTGCGGCAAGTCATCGCTGTTTGCGCTTGTGCAGGGCAAGATCGAGGAGGATGCCGGCAGCTTCCGCATGGATCGCGGCATCACCATCGCTCATGTTGCTCAGGAAACGCCTGATCTTCCCACTGCGGCGATTGAATATGTCATGCAGGGCGACGCCGAGCTCACCGCTTTGCAGCAGCAAATTGATCAGGCCGAACATGCAGGCGATGGCATCCGAGTGGCTCAGCTGCATGAACGCTTTGCTGCTATCGACGGCTATTCGGCCCATGCCCGTGCCGCCCGTCTGCTGCACGGTCTCGGCTTTGCCGTCGGTTCTGAAACCAATCCGGTCGCCAGCTTTTCAGGCGGCTGGAGAATGCGCCTGAATTTGGCCCATGCGCTGATGTGCCGCTCCGATCTGTTGCTGCTCGATGAACCGACCAACCACCTCGATCTGGAGGCCGTGGTGTGGCTGGAAAAATGGCTGCAACACTATCGCGGTGCCATGTTGCTGATCTCGCATGACCGTGATTTTCTTGATCAATGCGTCAATCGCATTGCCCATATCGAACATCAACAGATCGACTTATATAGCGGCAATTACAGCGATTTTGAACGGCTGCGCGCCGAAAAACTGGCGCTGCAACAGGCCTCTTACGAAAAACAGCAGATGCAGGTCGCCCACATGACCAGCTTTATCAACCGATTCAAAGCCAAGGCCACCAAAGCCAGCCAGGCGCAGAGCCGCATCAAGGCGCTGGAGCGCATGCAGATGATTGCGCCGGCACATGTCGATTCGCCCTTTTCGTTCAGCTTCAAACACCCCGGCCCGATTCCGAATCCTTTGATCAGGCTGCACAAAGCCTCCGCCGGTTATGACGACACGACCATTCTGCGCGATCTCTCTTTTTCGCTACTGCCGGGCGAGCGCATCGGCCTGCTAGGCCCCAATGGCGAGGGCAAATCCACCCTGATTAAACTGATGGCTGGCGTGCTGACGCCGCAAGCAGGTCAACGGGATGAGGCCAAAGAGCTGGCCATCGGCTATTTCGCCCAGCATCAGCTCGAACAGCTGCATGATACGCTCTCGCCCGTTCAACATATCATGATGCTGGATGCATCGCTGTCGGAAAAAGAGGCGCGCCAATTTCTCGGCGGCTTCGATTTTCGCGGCGATATGGCACTGGCTCCAGTGGAACCCTTTTCCGGCGGTGAAAAAGCGCGGCTGGCGCTGGCCATGATTGTCTTTCAGCAACCCAATCTCCTGCTGCTCGATGAACCAACCAACCACCTCGATCTGGAAATGCGTCATGCCCTCTCTCTCGCCCTGCAAAGCTTTGAGGGTGCGATGGTGCTGGTGTCGCATGATCGTCATCTGCTCAGAACCGTGTGCGATTCGCTGATGCTGGTCTCCGGCGGCGTGCTCGCCCCATTCAGTGGCGATCTGGACAGCTATTCGGCATGGCTACTGCAACAACGCATCGACGGTGATGAAAAACAGACAAAATCTGACCGCCCATCCGGCAAAGAAATCCGCCGCCAGAAAACCGAGCAACGCAAGCTGCTGCAACCATTGCGCAACAGGGTAAAAACACTGGAGCAGGAACTCGATACCCTGCAGCAGAAAAAATCAGCACTGGATGCGCAACTGGCCGACCCGGCTCTCTATGCAGATGCAGCCCCCGAACAGATCAAATCGCTGAGCATTGAGCAGCGTCAGACCGAACAGGCGTTGGAACAATGCGAAGAGGCATGGATGCTGGCCAGCGAGGAGCTCGAAAATGCCTGAACAGAATGAAACGCCCTGGTTCCTCTACATCATCCGCTGCAATAACGGCAATCTATACACCGGTATTTCTACTGATGTGGCAAGGCGACTTGCGCAACACGAATCTGGCAAAGGCGCAAAATTCCTTCGCGGGAAAGGCCCTCTGGAGTTGGTCTATCAAAAGAAAATTGGTTCCCGATCCGATGCACTCAAGGCTGAATCGACAATCAAAAAACTCACCAAAACCGATAAAGAAAAGCTGATTCAACACTCCCCTTTTGGCCGCAACGATACTTGAGCAATTCGTGATGTGCCCGTTGGTGCGGACAGCCTGGAGCTATTTGTTAGCTGTTTTATTGATATCCCGGCTGCGCAAATCGTCATGGACTTATTACTGCTCTTTTTATTTACTGGCTAACTTGTTTCTGCACATCATAGCGATATTGGCACCACCCATGCAAGGATGGGCAAACATTTTCGCATCTCTTGGAGTTTTCTAACTGTATATCCTTCGATATAGGGCGATATCCATAACTCGATAAAAGTCACTTCATGAATGTGGACAGCACGGGAAAAAACCTATCGTATATCGATATTCCAATCGATGGAGGAATCGTTATGCAAACAGTCACCGTGTCACCCAAATTTCAAGTTGTCATTCCGAAAAAAAGTGCGTGATCAGCTACATATCAAGCCGGGACAAAAAATTATGGCGATGCCCTATGGCGAACACATTCAGCTTGTACCCGTGAAACCCGCCAAAACATTGCGCGGTCTGCTCAAAGGGCGTGAAATCAACATGGACACTGTCCGCGATAAATCGGACCGCTTCTGATGCCCATATCCACCACACCACCCTGTGGACGCAGAATGCAGACTTCAGAAACCTGCCGGGCGTGAAATACTTCGAAAAAACCTGTTAGGATTCGTTTTTCGGAGGATATATGCCTATCTATGAATATCGTTGTGAACAGTGCGCTCATGAGTTTGACTGCCAGCCATGAAATACCACAAACTTGGAAACACCGATATCGATGTCAGCGTAATTTGCCTGGGAACAATGACATGGGGCGGACAGAACAGCGAGGCTGAAGCCTTTGAACAGATGGACTACGCCATCGCGCATGGTGTGAACTTCTTCGATACAGCCGAGCTGTATGCCATTCCACCGCGTGCCGAAACATATGGCGCAACCGAACGCATCATCGGCAACTGGTTCAGGCAATCCGGAAAACGCAATGACATTATTCTCGCATCCAAGGTGTGCGGCCCCACCGGATGGTGTCCGCATATCCGGGGTGGCAAGGCGCGACTGGATGCAACCAACATCATTGCCGCCTGCGAAGATTCGCTTCAACGCCTGCAAACCGACCACATTGACCTCTATCAGGTGCATTGGCCGGATCGCAATACCAATTTCTTCGGCAAGCTGGGCTATACACCGGCAGATGACGCTTGCGCCATGCCCATTGAAGAGACACTGGAAGCGCTCAATCGTCTGGTGCAGCAAGGCAAGGTTCGCCACATCGGCATTTCCAATGAGACGCCGTGGGGCGCGATGCAATATCTGCATCTGGCCGCGACAAAAGAATTGCCGCGCATCGTTTCCATTCAGAATCCATACAACCTGCTCAACCGGAGTTTCGAGGTGGGACTGGCGGAAGTTAGCTGGCGCGAACAGGCAGGCTTGCTGGCCTATTCACCACTCGCTTTCGGCACGCTTTCCGGCAAATATTTGCATGCTGCGAAACCTGCGGGTGGGCGCATCACATTGTTTCCGGATTACACGCGTTACACGAATCTGCAAGGGCAGACTGCCACCGCAGCCTATGTGAATCTGGCCCACGAGCACGGACTTGATCCGGCGCAGATGGCGCTGGCTTTCGTATATTCCCGACCGTTTCTGACTGCCGCTATTATCGGCGCAACCAGCATGCAACAACTGGCAGACAATATTGCCAGCATTGATATGGCGTTGTCAGAGAATGTGCTGGAAGGTGTCGAGATGATTCATACAAAGCATCCCAATCCCTGCCCGTAAAAAAACGCATGCCATTCGACGTTGCGTGATTTCACTTCCCATACCCGTTAGTCTTGCGCCACCAGCGATTGACGCACAGATGCGGCTGTCGGAGTTATGGAAAAAGGGTTTTATCATGCATATTGATTTTACATTCGCCCCATGGGGCATGGCATACGCCGCACTGATGTATGTGCTCGGAAACGGCGTCTGGACCAACCACATCGTGCGCCACAAACCGTGGCTCGGATGGGTGCTGTGGACTATTTCAGCGCTGATGATTATCGTCATCGGAGCGGTGCTGCAGGTACGCATATCTCCTGATAGCAACGGCGTCTGGTCTACACTGACATCGGTGAATAAAGAAAACCACTGGATTGTCGCCACCCTGTATGCGCTGCTTTCCGTACCGGGCGCAGCCAGCGTGCTGTTCGGGCAGACGCTGGGCTGGACGCGTCTGGGCGTGCTGGCAATAGCATTGATCGTCTTTATTCCACTGGGCATGCAATTGCATGATCCGAATGACCCGCGCCTCGCCATGAGTTTGGGCCTGACGCTGGCAGTTTGCGGTCTGGTCTGGCTATGGTCGGTGCTGCTCGATTGCGAACCGATGCACAAGCGCAAAACCGTGCCGATTATGGAAATGGATGAATAAAACAGGTAGTGGGCGAATGAAACAGGCAATGAACAAATGAAACATTCCGTCGCCAGAGCCGGCACGCTGGTCGAAGCGTTGCCCTATCTGCAGCGTTTCGCCGATCAGACCATTGTCATTAAATACGGCGGCAACGCCATGGTGGAAGAAGATCTGAAATCCAGTTTCGCCACCGATATCACGCTGCTTAAACAGGTCGGCATCAATCCTGTCGTGGTGCATGGCGGCGGCCCGCAGATCGGCAATCATCTGGCCAAAATCGGCAAGGAAGCGAAATTCATCGACGGTATGCGGGTGACCGACAGCGAAACCATGGATGTCGTCGAAATGGTACTGGCAGGCCTCGTCAACAAGGAGATTGTCGGCA
Source organism: Mariprofundus sp. (assembly GCA_027019785.1). Taxonomy (GTDB): domain Bacteria; phylum Pseudomonadota; class Zetaproteobacteria; order Mariprofundales; family Mariprofundaceae; genus Mariprofundus. The sequence goes on from JALUWF010000202.1 coordinate 8,132, forward strand.
ATATCAACAAAGCCGGCGGCAAGGCGGTTGGCCTATCCGGTAAAGATGGCGGCCTGATTTGCGCGAGAAAAATGCATATCGAAAAAACCGCACCAGAACTGGATGTGCCGGAAATTATTGATCTCGGTCATGTTGGAAAGGTGCATGCGATCAACACCGAAATCCTCAAGGTGCTCGAAAATGATCGTTTTGTGCCGGTGATTGCGCCGGTCGGTTATCACAAGGCTGAAGGCAAAAGCTATAACATCAACGCCGATCTGGTGGCCGGCGCAATCGGCACGGCGCTCGGCGCGGCCAAACTGATTTTACTGACCGACGTGGCCGGCGTACTCGATCAGCATAAAAATTTGTGCTCACAACTCAGCGTAGGTGAAACACGCGCCATGATTGCCGACGGCAGCATTGCCGGCGGCATGATTCCGAAAACGACCTGTTGCATAGATGCCGTTGCATCCGGCGTCGGGCAGGCCCACATCATTGATGGCCGCGTACCGCATGCCTTGCTGCTGGAAATCTTCACCGACGAAGGCGTCGGCACCGTTTTCAGCGCAGATTAAATCAAAATCACTCACCGCAGAGAAAGGCAGAGGAAAAGATGAATAGGGTTTTCACTTGGCATTCTTTGCGTCTTGGCGAGAGGTAGGTTTGAAGGGTTTAAAGACTTGATCTCGCAAAGCCGCAAAGAACGCAAAGAAAGTCAAAATCTCTTTCAAATTGAAAACGCTCACATGAAAGCATGATGTTTCCCGCATGATTTTACTCTGCGAAACTCTGCTGTGAAAGATTGAAGCGCTTTTAAATAGATGAACTTTGGCGGTGATGCGTATATGCTGCGCCTCCTTTTTAGAGCAAACCAAACAATGTACAGGAGAAACACTATGGCTTTAAACGTCTATTACGATAAGGACGCCGATCTTTCTATTATTCAGAACACCAAGGTCGCCATCCTCGGTTACGGCTCACAGGGCCATGCCCACGCCAATAATCTCAAAGATTCCGGCGTCGATGTGACGGTTGGCCTGCGCGCCGGCTCTACATCCATTGCCAAAGCCGAAGCCTGCGGTCTGAAAGTGGCCAGCGTCGCTGAAGCGACTGCCGGCGCTGATCTGGTCATGGTGCTGACCCCGGATGAATTTCAGTCCGACCTGTACAAAAACGAACTCGTCGCCAATTTGAAAGAAGGCGCGACGCTGGCCTTTGCGCACGGCTTCGCTATTCACTACAATCAGATCGTACCGCGCGCCGATCTGGATGTGATTATGATTGCGCCGAAAGCGCCGGGCCATACGGTTCGCAACGAATTCGCCAATGGCGGCGGCATTCCGGATCTGATCGCTGTGGCTCAGGATGCCAGCGGTAATGCCAAGGCAACCGCCCTCTCCTACGCTTCGGCCATCGGCGGCGGCCGTACCGGCGTTATTGAAACCACATTCAAGGATGAAACCGAAACCGATCTGTTCGGTGAACAGGCTGTGCTGTGCGGCGGCTGTGTTGAGCTGATCAAAGCCGGTTTTGAAACCCTGACCGAAGCGGGCTATGCGCCTGAAATGGCCTATTTTGAATGCCTGCATGAGATGAAGCTGATTGTGGATCTAATTTACGAAGGCGGCATCGCCAACATGAATTATTCCATCTCCAACAATGCCGAATATGGCGAATATGTGACCGGCCCGAAGGTGATTAATGAAGAATCACGCAAGGCGATGAAAGAGGCACTGCACAACATTCAGACCGGCGAATATGCCAAGCAGTTTATTGTTGAAGGCGCAACCAATTATCCGTCCATGACCGCCTATCGGCGCCTCAATGCCGCTCACCCGATCGAACAGACCGGCGCCAAACTGCGCGGCATGATGCCCTGGATCAAAAAGATCGTGGATAAATCCAAAAACTGATCAAATTTGATGACTTCACACGAGGTCATCAAACGTCTCACAAGACAAGGGAGGCTCCGGCAACGGAGCCTCTTTTTTCTTGATACCAATATCCTTGTTTATACATTCATAAAATCAAAAGATTCTCACCACATCAATCATCAAACTGCTGGCGGATCACGCGGCTCATTTCTACAATCGAGAATGGTTTCCCGAGCACAATTTCACCGTCCAGATGATCCTGCATGTTTTTGTCATAACCGGTAGCAAAGATAATAGCTAGGCCACGCCCTCCAGCGCATCGCGGGCATTGTTCACCAAATTCATCAACACCTGATGTAACTGTGTTGTATCGCCATTTACTCTTATGGAATCGCTGCAAATCTCCTGATGCATGGCAATATTCTCAGGCACCGATGTACGAAGAAATTTCAGCGTTTCCTTGATGAACGGCGTTAATGGTATCGGTTGAATGTGGACTACATCCTTGCGCGCAAATGTAAGCAGTTGCTGAATCATATTAGCCGCATGTCTGGATAGCTGTTCAACATTTGTTAGCCGTTCAATCACATCAGGCTGCTGTTACACCTTCTGTTTGGCCAGATAAATGTTGCCGGTCATACCGGCCAGCATATTA
>JALUWF010000203.1 GCA_027019785.1 Mariprofundus sp.
CCAGGGACAGCGCCGCATCCGCATCGGAGAGAATCGCTCCAATGGCACTGCCAGCGCTGAAGCAGGCGATGCCGGCATGGGAGATATCATCGACCTTGAGCGTAGTTGCCAGCTCATTGATGGCAGAGCTAAGCGCCGTTCCGAATTCGGCTGCCGCATCCGCATCGACCAGTGGCAGAATGATGGCAAAGTCGGTACCGGTTATTCTGGCCGTTGTCGCATCATGAAAAGGCTCGGCAAGCCGACTTAATAATTTGCCGATCTCAACCAGCAAGGCGCTGCCGGCCTGATGGCCGAATTGCTGATTATAGGCGGCAAGATTCTTCATGCGAATCACCACCAGTGCGCCAGAACCACCGCGCTCTTCATCCTGAATGATATCGTCCAGACGCGCATCAAATCCCCGCCGGTTCATCAATCCGGTTAAATCATCATAGTGCGCCTGTCGGCGCAATTGACCGGCGCGTTCGCTGAGTTTGGAAATAAAGCCTTCCAGTCTGGCCGACATGGCATTCATAGCCAGCACGACCCGTTTTAATTCGCGTGTGCGGGGAATATTTTCGACAACCGGGAACTCACGTTCGCCAATCGCCAGTGCCTGCTGCTCGACTGCATTCAGCGGCCTGAGAATTGTTTTGAGAATCACCAGTACCGCAATCAGAGACAGTCCAAATGCCAGCAATGACCAGCGCAACATCTCCACAGTCATATCCCATAGTTTTTTATAAGCATAGCCCGGATTCGCTTCCATAGTCAGGCGACCGGCCTGTTTCCATCCGGTTGTGATGACAGATTCAGCCCGGGGTGTTTCCAATGTTAAATGGTTGATAAACCAGCCAGGGACCCCATCAATGCGGGATGTGTTTTGGCGTTTAATCACTGTTTTTCCTGCCATTGATTCCAGTTTTAACGATTTATAATAACCACTGTCGAATACTGCGTTGACCATCGTATCCATGGCGGCGAGATCCCTGTGCTGCATATAGGGTGCCAACGACAGCCCTAGCGAATCGGCGGCATTCTGTGTCTGGGTCGCCAGTTGCAGCATCAGAAAAGCGCGTGTATTTTCCACGCTGACCCAGAATGTAGTGGTAAAGAGCAGCATAAATGTCACCAGTATAAGTAGGATGAGTTGTCTGGATAGAGTCATATTGATTACCTGCCTTTCATACTTTTTGCCGTATAGCTTAGTCCACGTTCACGTTCCTGCCGCATCCGGACATTCAGATCACGCCAGAGATTGATACGCTGCGAACCGCCGGCGACCCGGCGACCCTGGCCGCGTTCCTTGGCCATCCACAAGTTCCTACCGTTAAAACTATAAACCGGCAGCAGATCATAGCGACGGGATGCCGGACGTATGTCATCAATCAGGTTATCGAGAATCAGCGGGTCGCTGTCCGGCGTTTCATAATAGGCCAGCACCATGTGAGCCTGATTCAGTCTCAGCGCCTTGACATAGGTGATGCGCAACTTTGCATCAGGCACGCCCAGCTCCCGCAGGGTGAAATACTTGGCAATGGCAAAATCTTCGCAATCACCGCCGTTGGTAGCCAGGAACTCCACCGGCGTAGCCCAGTAATCATTCCGATGCCAATGTTTTCTGTCCGATATAAAAGGAATGCGATTAAAAAATTCATTGACGGTATGAATAGACTCCCATTCGCTATCGCCCTTGTGTTCAAGCATAAGGCGTTGCCATGCAGATACACGTTCTTTAGCCGACTGACCGAATTGCGCACCAATACGACTAAGAAACTGAGGAGAAAAACCGATATTTCCCGCCATGGATATAGCGATGATAAACAGCATCGAAAAAAACA
>JALUWF010000204.1 GCA_027019785.1 Mariprofundus sp.
TACAAGCTGATGATATTATCGGCAATAATTCGGACTCCACTGTAACAAAACAGTAGCCTGCACGACTCAGAAATCTTCTTCACAAGGGGCCATACATGCAAAAAAAGATTCTATTTCTCTGCACGGGCAATTCGTGCCGTTCTCAGATGGCCGAGGGTTGGCTACGGGTCTTGGGAGGCGACCGCTATATTGCCTGTTCCGCCGGCATTGAAGCGCACGGCAAGAATCCTCGTGCTATCGCTGTGATGCAGGAGGCCGGCGTGGATATCTCAGCACAACAATCGGAAGTCCTGAACCCGGAAGAGCTTGATTGTACTGATCTACTGATCACCGTATGCGGTCATGCCGACAAACACTGCCCTGCCCTGCCCGATTCAATCTGTAAGAAACACTGGCCCTTCGATGATCCGGCCAAAGCGATCGGCGACGAAGCGGCTATCATGGCCGAATTTCGTCGCGTGCGGGATCAGATCAGGACGCGTATTGAAGCATTCATCCAAACCGATCTTTGACAGCCCGATGTCACTACTCAGTTGAGGTGAATAATGTGATGCCGGTCCGGGCCGGTGGATAGCATGGCGACCGGGCATTCGCATACGGCTTCGATGCGTCTGAGCAGTGCTACGGCATTGGCCGGCAACTGATCGAGCGATGTTGCACCAAAGGTGTTTTCGCTCCAGCCCGGCAGGGTTTCATAAACCGGCGTCACAGCATCGAGTTGATTGCAACAGGCCGGTATAGATTCCAGGCGCTCGCCATTGAGCTCATAGGCTATGCACAATTTCACTTCTTCTAAACCATCGAGTACATCCAGCTTGGTGATCGCCAGTCCTGTTACACCGTTGATGCGCACAGCATGTTGCACGACGGGCGCATCAAACCAACCGGTGCGGCGCGGGCGACCGGTGGTGGCACCGAATTCATTGCCTCGCTCAGCCATGTGTTTACCGGATGGACAGTTCATGCCTTCTGCATTATACAATTCAGTCGGGAACGGGCCGGAACCGACACGTGTGGTATATGCCTTGCAAATGCCCAACACAGCATCAACCTGACCTGGACCCACACCCAAACCAGCCAGTGCAGCGCCGGCTACGGTGTTCGATGAGGTGACAAACGGATAGGTGCCATGATCGACATCCAGCATTGAACCCTGCGCGCCTTCATAGAGCACGCTGTCGCCCGCCTTGATATGGCGTTGCAGAATCAGCGGCACATCGGCAGCCAGTGGCAACAAGCGCGCGCGCGCCAGATCCAGCGCCTTGTCCACATCGTCACGCAAAACCGGCGCTGCTTTCAGATATTGCACCAGCATGAAATTGACATATTTCAGATTCGCATTGATACGCGCATCCAGATCATCCGCAGTCAGATCAATCAAACGAATACCACGCCGGGCGGTTTTATCTTCATAACACGGCCCGATACCCTTGCCGGTGGTGCCTATTTTATCCTTTCCCTTGGCCGCTTCGCGCGCCGAATCCAGCGCCCTGTGATAGGGTAAAATCAACTGGCAGCGCTCGGAAATCTTCAGCCGCTTGGCAACCGGAATACCCGCTTGAATCAGCGTATCCATCTCTTCAACCAGGTGGAATGGATCAACCACCGTGCCATTGCCGATCAGGCAGGCGGTATCCTCATGCAAAATACCGGAGGGAATATGATTTAATACAGTTTTCTGTTTGCCAATAACCAGCGTGTGGCCCGCATTCGGCCCCCCCTGAAACCGAGCCACCACATCGACATCCGGCGTCAGCAAATCAACAATCTTGCCCTTGCCCTCATCGCCCCACTGAATTCCAATCGCAACAGTATT
>JALUWF010000205.1 GCA_027019785.1 Mariprofundus sp.
TCAGGCAGCTCGGTGTTTTTTTGAAGCTGGGCATCATCGAATTGTACCGGAATCACGACATACGGAACCGATAATAACATTCGATCAACGTGTACGATGATTTCCAGGGCGGCTAGCGCTCTTGTTTCCGCCAGATAAACCACATTTGTGCCTGCACTGTTCCAACGTCCGCCATATCGTGATGCGCCTTCTCCATCCATGGCTGTCGCTGCATAATCAGCCCGAACGATGCGCCAGGCTGTGATCAGCTGAATATGCCGTGACGAATACGGCCCAATACATCCACTACCTCGCTGGTGCCTGCTTCAGTGTCCAACAGGTTGATCGGTGTTTGCCCGCCAAGGGGTTGGCAGGGTCGGTGCATCCATGCTACGCCATTCTCGATACTGCCGAGCGAATCAGCGGCTGATTTCAATACATTTAAAAAGCGCACAACCCGGTCAGATACGATAGAAGGAAGTTGCGTATTCTTTTCCATATAGCGACGTAATGTTCGATAAGAGATTCCGGTAACCATTTCAAGTTCGACATTGGAAAACCGGACAGTTTTTTGAAGTGAAAATACGCTCTGCGGCGGTAGCCCTTCACGGATCAATCCGATCAGTCCGATCTTGTGCGCTTTTTGCGAGAGTTGCAGGTCTCCAATCGTAGAAAAAATATCTGTTGTTACCATACATGCCTCCGCGAGTAATGTGTCACAATATTAATGACATTTGTCAGGCCGTGCAAGCTGAGTCGGTTCCATCTGCGTTGATTCGTTAGAAGCGTAGGGGAAACCGGTATCACGCATGCCCGCTAGCGTCGCAGGTTCATAGCTGATATTCAACCTAACGCGCTCAAGTAATTATTCCTTACTTTCTTTTTTTATTTTATCCCATTATGCTGTGTAAAATTTATTTTTCAGAGGTATGACATGCTGGCTAAAAAAACATCCAAAAACCAAATTACACTGCCCAAATCTATCGTGACGCATTTTCCGGATGTGGACTATTTTGATGTTCAGGAAGAAAGTGGAAAAATTATTTTAATGCCAGTCAGACCTAATCAGGCAGAAAGCGTGCGCCAACGATTGGCTGAATTGGGTTTGGGCGAGAAGGATGTTAGAGATGCGGTTGCCTGGGCACGGGAGTCGTGAGCCTGCGGCTTGTCTTTGATACCAATTGTATTGTTTCGGCATTACTTTTTGAACAGGGAAAGTTGGCATGGATGCGCCCATTTTGGCAGGCAGGAGATCATAAGCCTCTGGCTTCCAAAGCAACGGTTCAGGAACTTATTCGGGTATTGACGTATCCCAAATTTAAATTGAGAGAACCACAAATCCAGGCGCTGTTGGCAGATTACCTTCCCTTTGTCGAAAGTGTCGAGCTTCCTGAAAATATTCCTCTGCTGCCTGACTGCCGTGATAAAAACGATCAAATGTTTATTGAACTGGCTACTATTGGACGGGCGGATGTGCTGATTAGTGGAGATGCGGATTTATTGGTTATGGCTGACGCATGTGGTTTTGCTATTGAGACACCTGCTGATTTCCATCAAAGAATGCAGAAACGGAATTGAGAACAGTGAGTCGCTCTCCCGGCCTGCGAGTTTTCCCTGCAGTTCAGGGCTAAAGGGAGTGGCGCGATTCATTCAGTGGACGCCAAATCATTTTGCTGTCTCATGCATTGTACCGGAATCATGCGCCATGCCGCCAGCTTTTGGGCGCGGTTCATGCCGGCATTGGCCGGGCTGGTTGATGGCATCAGTTTTTGCAGAATATGCTGTTGGGCTGACGGTAATGTCGGCCATACCAGACTGCGGTATAAT
>JALUWF010000206.1 GCA_027019785.1 Mariprofundus sp.
CCGGGCACCTGGTCCAGGGCCTGGCCTACGCCGACTTCGGCCAGCGCTACAGCGCGGGCTGGGCGAGCCCCCTCACTACCAGCCAGGCCGTTGCCGTCAACACCGGCCTCAACGACCGCGGCTACACTGGCCAGGAGAGCCTCGATGCCATCGGCCTCGATGACTACAACGCGCGCCTCTACGATCCCACCCTGGGACGGTTCCTGTCCACCGATCCAATGATCGCCCACCCCGGCTCCACGCAGAGCATCAACCCCTACAGCTACGTAGAGAATAATCCACTGAACAAGACCGATCCCACGGGGGAGGCGAGTGCGGAGGTCTGTAGCGGCAGTGGCAGCAACAGGGTGTGTACGCAGATGGTTACGCCGACCGGTTCACATATTCCCCAGAAAGTGACGGTCAACCAATCAACCGGGGCGGTCAGCGGAGCGCTTGCCGGCACCGATGGGCATTCGATCGCCCGCAGCACGGATTACAATAGCATGGAGTCGTTCTCGCCGGCCGGCGGGCAGGGGCAGGGAGCGACGCCTTCGAACACCAAAACCAATCCGAATACGCATGACATCAAGAATCAGCGGCCGGAAGCCGCTCTGACGGCCGGATTGAGCGCCTGCTCTTATAGTCCAAGTTGTAAGGGCATTGGAAATTGGAATCGCACGACAGCCGGGATCGATCCGAGAGAGTTTAATGATTCTCACTCCGGATTCAAGGCGGCGCTATTTCGGAATAGTAAAACCCACGCGTATATTTTGGCTTTTGCGGGAACCGATAGTTTGTTCGGACCTGATGGGAAAGCGAGCGCTGAACAAATCTTGGGCATGAGGTCGCAACAATTTGACGAGGCGCGTGATTTGACGGGTAGGATTTTATCACGTCTACCAGCAGGGGCTTCCTTGATGCTAACTGGGCACTCACTTGGAGGTGGACTGGCAGCACTAGGGGCTCTGTACTGGAATCTTCACGCTATTACTTTTAACGCCGAAGGGCTCAGTAGCGGAACAATCAACAGGTATCACTTGGCGGCGGCAATGGCGAACGCGAATTCCTTGATTACCGCCTACCATACGACCCTGGATCCCTTGACTTTACTACAGCATCTGGATCCGGATGTTACGGTGCCCGGCCGCTCCGTGAGCGTATGGAACGGGCTATTCAGCTCTGGACACAGTATTTCCAGTGTATGCAGTGGGCTGGGGACTCAATGTTAGCCATCGAGGAGGATGTGCAAAGTGAACAGGAAGCTGGTAATTTTGATATCGTTTATGGGTATCCTCATGGCGGGAGCGGCAATGACGAGTGCATACGCTAAGAATGGGCCGGAACCGGACAAGCCGATCATGTATATGACGCCGGCCGAATTGTTCTCCAACCCGCAACTCAGGCAACTTGCGGTTGCCGCACAAAAGGGCAGGGTCAAGAAAATCGATGCCCTGATTGCCGCTGGGGTGAATGTCAACGGCAAAGGAAAGTACGGCATTACCCCCTTATTCTCTGCTGTTCAAGTGGGAAATAAAAAGGGCTTCGATGCGCTGTTGAATCACGGGGCCGATCCCAACGTTATCGGAACGGATGGTTACACGCTGATGAATCAGATTGCGTGCTGTTCACCGGTACCGTATTTCATGGAAATGGCTTTGAAGCATGGGGCGAATCCGAATCTGGTAGAACCGGCCACGGGGAAAACCCCATTGATAGCAGCGGTAACAGTTACCGGGAAAGTCAATATACCTCCTTTAATCAAGGCGGGCGCCAATCTGGACTATCAAGTTCCTTATAGTAAAAATACAGCTATGATG
>JALUWF010000207.1 GCA_027019785.1 Mariprofundus sp.
TGCTTGGACGGGAATGTGTCCCGTCACCAATACTTGTCGTCTTTTTTGTTACAATTCCAGATGATAGTCCGGTTCCTTGTTTCTTTGCCATAAATTTCTCCTATTATTTATTCGCACGTTACAGTTTCGATTTCCTCAAGTTGATCTTGAAGATTCTTAATGACCCGTTGGAAGATCTTACCTTGTGCCTCTAACTTTTCCAACTTCTGATGACTTGCCGTTTGTTTACGCAAAATACCCAACATGCCGTCATCTACATACAGTACTTCCCCGTCTTGTGTTCGTAATATATTCATAGAACAGTAACCCAAGACATACAAGTAGTTAACACATTATTGTAGTCACCAGAAGTAGCTTCTTCCTGGAAGGTACCAATTTCCTCTCGACTAATACCTTCTCTCCGTAAGGCATTAGTTACTGTTCCGATGATTGCAAAAGCATTACCACTTCGACCAACTAATTGCACTTCGATTTCTGGATATTTCGGTTGCATAGTTTATTTAATCCTCCTTATATCCTCAGACAATTCAATAGTGAATACATATAGGTCTGCGAGATCCGCTTCGTTTTCAGTAAACCAACGATTAAATTTATCGATGGCATCGATTACTCGATTACCAGTTACAATTACTTTACTATAAATAATATCCTCTAGTGTTTGTTCTTTATTGGAATAGTAACCGTACACTACCAAATATTCTCGCATAGTTCCTCCTTACATTTTAGTTAAAATTGAAGCTTCGACTCTATTACATACATCTTCCAATTTACCTATTAGGTCTAGGCATTCTGCGATTGGGTATATTAAATTCTCGGTGCCAATATGACCTAATTCCCGAACATATAACATTCCCGGTACTCGCATTCTAATATCCTGGGTGCTAATATTTAGTTTGACCCCTTTAGTTTGTGAACTAAATTGATTTTTTAAATATGCACCATTGAGAAACTTAGACGCATCCTTAACATTCGAAGAATATGTTTTTTCTCCGAAGGTTAGAGTATGACACATATCTAACAAAAGATCTGGACCATGATACTCAACAGCATCGATATATACCTGTATCATCGATTTCGATTCAAGATATGGTATTATCCCTACAATCTTTTGACATTCCTCGAGAAAATATATACATTCCGGATCAGAAACAAATTCGATAATTGAACAAAACATATTGGCGTTTTTAATTCTAAATAATGTATCTATCCCTTCGAATTGGATTACGGTTTCTCTATGTTGGTGTTGCCTTTTGTAACATTCGAGTACTCTCGCTTGATGCCCTGTATATTGGGTCAATAATCCAGTAAATTTCTCAATGTCCTTCTGTACAAAACTTTCGAGTACGCTTGTATCAGGCATAACATTCAGGTTTCACTACTTCGTATGATACAGTTGGATATCGTTCCAAAATTTCACCCTTCATTGCAAATCTAAATTGCATATTTTCAAAGATATCATTTGGAATACCATGAATACTTTCAAACTTCCCAGTGCATTCGATGATCATTGCATTTGGTTCAAGATCTAAATACTTCTGCATCTCCCATGGTCGGGTAAAACAATTTGAAACAATTACAAGTTCTCCTTCTCGGAGGGCTTTTCTTGTTTCCGAAATACACCAATGGTGTGCGTCCTCAATATGTTCTTCATCGAACTTATAATTCCCGTATTCATCAGTCCAATACATATCTGCTTCGAGATGTAATCGACCTTCGACTTGGCTTAAATAATTTGCAAATGTTGATTTACCTGATCCAGGTAATCCCCGTACCAGTACTAATTGTTGATCCAT
>JALUWF010000208.1 GCA_027019785.1 Mariprofundus sp.
GCTGCATTGAACCGTGATTTTGATATTGTTTGCTCCAAACCGAGCAAACGCGTAAATAATTTGCCCGTAACTGTGCTGCTAAGCATGGTCGCGTAGCAAAATAGGTGAAACTTCAGTTTTCTATTAGCTTGCTATTTATTTGTAGCTCGGCTTTTGCTGAGCCTTATCTCACGATCACCTGTAGCGAACCAACTGGAGACCGTTTCGACTACATAAAAGGAACCATTGAGAAAGATACTGATAAATATAGTGGCATCCAGCCTACGTTCATAATTGAAAAGGCTAATTCGGATACGGTTTCTATAATATGGGGCCACACAAAAGCCTATGGCGAGCCACCAACTGCATCTACCAAAAAGGCAAAAATTGTGACGGCAGGAACTAATCAGTTTAGTGCTGTAAGAACTGTTAATGCAGGTTCCCTACTAGAAGTCTACTCGTTTTTTCCAAGCAATGGCTTGCTGTACTATGCAGAGCATTCTTTTGGTTTCCCAATTCTTGATGGAGCTACTAGCAAAAGTCTGTATGCAAAATGTAAATTCTCATATGCACCCTAACAAAGGCATCGAAGAGGGACTTCCGCTTCGCTCCAGCCCCTCATGCAGGGCGTTAGATGGAAAAAGTAGTAATTACTCCAGTGGGGAAAAATAATGAAAAAACTTATATATGTAACCCTGTTAGTCTTATTCACGACAAATGCATACGCTATTGAGCCATTCACTGCAGAGTGCGAAAGTGAAGGTGCTCATAGATATGACTATGGTAATGGTCTAGATATGATGGGAGATAAAATTCCTAATCCAGATTATGGGTGGATGAAGGAAAACTGGTGGGGAAAGGACAAAATCACTGCTAGTGCAGCATCGCTTCTGTAAAAGTGGAAATCATCTGTAGCGTAGATGGAGTCACCGGGCAGACTTTTGGTTTTTCGCGAAACTAAAGAAAGGAACCCCGATGACCCCAAGAGTGAATAGTACAGCCGCAAGTGATGCGGTAGAAGTGTTAATGTCGACAGGCATGGATGGCCTGGCTGGAGCGGTTGAGATTTTGTTAAACGAAGCGATGCGAATTGAGCGCAGTCACTACCTCGGCGTAGGCCCATATGAACGGAGCAATGAGCGTGTGAGTCACGCCAATGGTTTTAAGCCGAAGCAACTGGATACACGGCTTGGCTCGCTACAGTTACAGGTTCCGCAAACACGCGACTGCCAGTTTTATCCGCAGGCGCTGGAGCGCGGCATGCGTTCAGAGCGAGCCTTGAAGCTGGCGTTGGCGGAGATGTATGTGCAAGGCGTGTCGACGCGAAAGGTTGCTGAGATTACGGAAAAGCTGTGTGGCTTGAGTGTCACATCAACGCAGGTAAGCAGAGCAACGCAGGAACTGGATACATCGCTGTCGGCATGGCGAGAGCGTCCGCTGGGCGCTTACCCCTTCGTCTTTCTGGACGCGCGATATGAGAAGGTACGGCAGGACAATGTTGTCGTCGATTGCGCTGTGTTGATTGCTATTGGCGTCACCCCTGAAGGTAAGCGAGAGGTGCTGGGCTGTTCGGTGGAATTATCTGAGGCAGAGGCGCACTGGCGCTCATTTATGCGCAGTCTGCAAGAGCGAGGCCTACACGGCATCCAACTGCTGATCAGCGATGCGCATGAGGGCATGAAGGCGGCCAGGAAGGCTGTCTGGCCATCGGTGAAGTGGCAGCGGTGCCAGTTCCATCTGCAGCAGAATGCACAGAGCTATGTGCCCAGGCAGGATATGAAACGCACAGTAG
>JALUWF010000209.1 GCA_027019785.1 Mariprofundus sp.
TACATGGACGTAATTTTTCAAAGTATCCCTAAAACAAAAAAAAGCCGCCCGAACGGGCGGCTTTTGAAGCCATGGATGGCTGATTACTGTGCTGTGGAGCAGGCCAGCTCTTCTTCGATTTTGCCGGCTTCGACATCATCAATGATTTTCTGGTAGTGCTCGTTCACAGGGCAACCGCAAGCGTGCTGGGTGGTTGCATGCAGACGAGCCTGTTCGATATGCCACTGTGCGACTTTCAAATGCTGATCAACGTTCATGTTAAATATATCCTCTTCTTCGAACTGATTTATCGGGTAAAATCCCGATCGGTGTGCAGGCTAGCAGCGTACGCAGGAAAAACAAAAATTATAGAATTGTGGTTTTTAACCTAACCCGGCATAGACAGAATCAAACAGATTTAACTACAGAGTACACAGAGAGCAGATGGTGAATGTTTTCACTTTGACCCGCCCCGCTCGCCATCGGCGATGGCAATCTCCCGCGCTGTTGTCGGTGTGAAGCAGAGGGGTAGCGCCGGCCCTGTATCGCCATCGAGTTGGCACTGTTTTTTGCCACTGCTTCTGATGCGCACATGGCCGCCTGGAAATTGATGCGCCAGCCAGCCTGAGGGTAACCCGAACATCAGACACATCATCGTCAGGCACCACATAAAACGGCCCGGATATTTCCAGATCAGGACGCGGTAATCCGGCCTGTGGACATCCGTATCGGCGACCCGGTAATGACCACCATAGTGAGCGGCGTTTTGTATAAGCACTTGCGAGGTGCGAAAGTATCGTCCATCCATGCCAACCACGATGGTTGGACGTACCGGACGGATCAGGCGTTCAAATAGCGCCCAAACGTAGGCCCATTTGCCAATACGCCGTTTCAATCCCTGCCGAACCAGCCGGACTGCATCGGATTCCACGCCGACGCCTGCCATAAGAAAGAAGACGTTTTGGTTTGTGCCTGCATGACCCGGAGCGTGCACATGGCCCAGTTGAATCCGCTCATAGCGCCAGATGCGCCACGCTTTGACCGAAGCAGTTGTTTTCAGATCAATGGCAGCCTGATTCAGCGTACCAGCGGGCAACAGGCCCGGCCTGACCTGTTCGGGTGCCCCCTGCAATGCTTCACGCCATGCCCCGTCGCCACCGACGATAATCGCAATGCCTGTTTCGGGCAAATCGGGAGCCCAATGCATCAGATGATCGCGATTGAATGTATTGATCAGCGTATCAGCGGGGAAATGTTTGCGGATGCTGGCTTCAGAGTTTCCATTAGATTGCAATACCCGTCCCGATCCGGCGTTGACAACCCACATTCGGCTCTGGTCTGATGGGGGTTGATGCGTACGGGAAGCGTCGGACGTATTCATTTCGGGCAGATTGTGCGAAACCGGCAGAACATGCAACAATCCTTCGGCGCAATCCTTGGCACAATCCTTCACATAATCCGTCGACAAGCTGTCGGCGGGTTCCGCTGGTGTGCGTTGCAGTGTCAGGCAAGGCCGGATATGTCAGGGTTCAGCGATGATGGAATCTGCCGGGCTGAAGTCGTTGATTCGCGCCAGAGCTGATGCGCTGGGTTTTGTCTCCTGCCGGGTGACGCGCCCCAGGGTGGATCGCATGCATGCCGATGCACTACAGCAATGGGTGGCAGCGGATATGCAGGGCGAGATGACGTGGATGGCGGAAGAAAATCGATTGCAACGCCGCCGTCAGCCTGAATCCATGTTGGCGAATGTGCGTTCAGTGATTACCGTCGCGATGCCCTATAGCGCACCGGACTATGGGCTGGATGAGGCCAGCGCTGCGCGCGCTCATGGCGTGATCACGGCCTACGCACACGGCGATGATTATCACGATGTGATGAAAAAGCGACTCAAGGCGCTGGCGGCTGAACTGGATGCGCTTCTCGGGCGGCACGATCAGCGGGTGTTTGTCGATACCGCGCCGGTGCTGGAACATGCGCTGGCAGAGCGCGCCGGACTGGGTTGGCAGGGCAAACATTCACTGACGATTGATCGGCAACTGGGCTCCTGGTTTCTGCTTGGAGAAATTTTTACCACGGCTGAACTTGAAGCGGATGAAGCGGCGCTCAATCACTGTGGCAGTTGTTCGGCCTGTATGGATATCTGTCCGACAGGCGCCATTGTTGCGCCCTATGTTGTGGATGCGCGGCTCTGCATCTCTTATCTGACGATTGAGTTTGACGGCTTTATTCCGCGCCACTTGCGGCCGTTGATGGGCAACCGGATTTACGGCTGCGATGATTGTCAGCTGGTCTGCCCGTGGAACGGTTATGCTGCCAAAGGGGCGGGGGTATTGCGTGACCGGCGTATTGGGCCTTCTTCTGCTTCCCGGCCTGACCCCGAAGCCGATCCCCTCAGGCCGAGGAGGGAGAATCATCTGCCCGATCTTGCTAGTCTGCTGCGGCTGGATGAAGATGGATTCCGGCAGCGTTTCCGCAAATCACCTGTGCGGCGGACAAAACGGCGAGGGCTATTGCGCAATGTCTGCATCGCCATGGGCAATTCGGGTCAGGTTGCATTTGTGGATGCGCTGATGCAGGCGTTGCAGGATGGCGAGCCGCTGATTCGCGGCCATGCGGCATGGGCGCTGGGACGATTGGCCCACGCGCAAAACCGGCAGGCCATCATCAGGGCGATGACAGCGTGCGCCGCCAGTGAAGCGAATCAACAGGTGCTTGAAGAGGTGGAAACATCGATCAGGCAGATGAACAAAACAGATGGTGTAACATGACGAATAAAAAACAGGGGCAAGTATGAGAAAACCTGAAGCATTTATTTTTGATCTGGACGGCACGCTGGTGGACGCCTTGCCGGATATTCAGGCCAACGCCAACCGGGCTCTGGCATCGCTGGGTTATGAGCTGCGGTTGACACTGGATACGACAAAACCGCATGTCGGCGGCGGGGCGCACAAACTGGCGGCCAACGTGTTGGGCTTGCCGATGGATCATGATGAAACCATGGCCCTGTACCACGCCTTTGCTGACATTTATGCGCAGCATCCGGCGGACTTCGGAAAACCGTTTCCCGGCGTGATGACCGTGCTCGACAGGCTCAAAGCGAAAGGCATTCCCTGCTCATGCGTGACAGCGAAGCCGGCCAGGGCGCGCGTTAAAGTGCTCGATGTACTGGGATTGACGCCGTATCTGACGCTGGCGCTGTCGCCTGAAGATGGTTTTGCCAAGAAGCCTGCGCCGGATATGTTGTGGCAATGTTGCAAGGCCATGGGCGTGGAAGCAGCCGATACGGTGATGGTAGGGGATACACGTTTTGATGTGGAGGCCGGATTTAATGCCGGCTGCCACACGGTCGCATTCGCCGAACACGGGTATCAGGATGTGCCGGCGGAATTTGCCGAGCGGGTGGTTTCACTGCCTGAATTTACCGATCTGCTGAAGTTGATCTGATGGCTATTGCAAAACTGAGCGGCGTATATGGCATTCTGCCAGCCGACCTGGCCACGGAGGATCTGTTGGCAAAGGCTGAGGCGGCGTTAAAAGGCGGCGTTCGAATCCTGCAATTTCGCGATAAAAAACAGGGCTATAAACGCCATGTGAAACGCGCCAGAGCTTTGAGGCTGTTGACGTGTCAGTACGATGCCCGCCTTATGGTGAACGATTCTGTCGCGCTGGCGCGTGATATCGATGCAGATGGTGTGCATCTGGGGCGCGATGACGCTCCTAATCTGATTCAGCTCAGGCATGACGTTGGCGACGGTTTTATTGTCGGCATCACCTGTCGGGCGGATGCGGGCTTTGCCAAATCGGTGCTACAAGACGGAGCGGATTACGTCTCTTTCGGGGCGATGTGGGCGACGCACTCCAAGCCTGAAGTGCCGGAAATCGGCGTGCAGCGGCTGGCCAAAGCGCGCCAGCTGTTCCCCGCAGCCAATATTTGCGCTATCGGTGGTATTACCGTCGCTAATATTGCGCAGGTTAAAGCCGCAGGGGCGGATTGCGCCGCAGTAATTTCCGGCCTGTTTGCTGCGGATGATATCCAGTCCCGGGCTGAAAAGCTGATTGAACTATGGAGCAGAGCATGAGTGGTAGCTATCAGGCTCGCCCGGTTGTGCTGACAATTGGCGGTTCCGACTCTTGCGGCGGGGCGGGGATTCAGGCCGATCTGCGTGTATTTGAAGCATTGCATGTGCATGGCTGCTCCGCCACGACGGCATTGACGGCGCAGCATCCCGAAGCGGTGATACGCATTGAGCCGGTTTCGCTGGCGCAGCTGGATGCGGAAATGCATGCTGTGTTCGATTATTACGATGTGGCGGTGGTCAAAACCGGCATGCTGGTGGATGCTGAGCACATCGCGCTGGTGTCAGCTCTGTTGTCCGAACTGCATCAGGGGGCGCTGGTGATTGACCCGGTCATGGTCTCCAGCAGTGGCGTTGTGTTGCTTGATGCGGGTGCGATCGGGGCGCTGACGCAGGCACTGTTTCCGGTTGCTACGCTGATTACCCCCAATCAGGAGGAAGCCGATTTTCTGTTCGGACTTCACGGCGATATTTCCGCTACTGAGATGGCATCCATGGTTGATCAGGTTGGTTGTGCTGTGCTGCTCAAAGGTGGCCACAGTAACGAAGCGCTGCTGGTTGACCGGCTGTGCGAGCGCGATGGCACGCTGCACGAATTTTCGCATCCCCGCCAAATATGGGATCTCGAGCAGCGACACGGAACCGGTTGTCGCCTGGCCTCGGCCATCAGCGCCAATCTGGCGCATGCCATGCCCTTGCCCGAAGCGGTGGAGCAGGCCATTCACTATCTGCAATGCTGATGTCGCCATGGCGCAAGAACGCGACGGAAGTGAAAATGGATAACGAATAAGATTTGGATTGTATGAGAAAGAACAGAGCAAGGGCGAACCGCGATGGTTGGAACACGTGCAGCGCAGGAGTAGCTTGCCGAATCGTCTTTTGCGACATAAAGCTGCGGAGTTATCCGCCCCACTGGATGTATATAACATGAACAATCAAAGCGAGCCTGACGTTTCCCAGGATTTTTTGGATGCCATGAATCTGGGCGGCCCTGCGCCCGAACCCTGCATTATGGTGGTATTCGGCGCTTCGGGCGATCTGACCAAACGCTTGTTGATCCCATCCCTGTTCAATCTCTATTGCGATAAGCTGTTGCCGGATTCCTTTGCCATTCTCGGTATGGCGATGGATGCATTTACGACCCAGTCATTCCGCGAAAAGATGAGCGCAGATGTGCAAGAATATTCTCGCCGGGTAGATTTTGATGATGCCGCATGGGCGAACTTTTGCGATCGGATTCATTATATGAAAGGGCGCTTTGATGATAGGCAGGCATTTTTGCACCTGAAAAAGTTTTTGCAGGCGCTTGATGGACGACATGATACCGGTGGCAATACATTGTTCTATATGGCCACGCCGCCGTCTGTATTCGGTATGATTTCAACCGGACTGGAAAAAGTAGGCCTGAACCATAGTGCTGAGGGCTGGCGGCGCATCATTGTTGAAAAGCCGTTCGGCTCTGATCTGGCCTCGGCGCAGGAATTGAATCGGGAGATTCTTACTTATTGGCATGAGAGTCAGGTCTATCGTATCGATCATTATCTGGGCAAGGAGACGGTGCAGAATCTGCTCGCCTTTCGTTTCGCCAATGGCATGTTTGAGCCGTTGTGGAATCGCACCCATATTGATCATATCCAGATTACCGCGACCGAGCAGGTCGGGGTGGAATGGCGCGGCGGTTATTACGATCAGTCCGGCGTTATCCGCGACATGATTCAGAATCACCTGTTTCAGGTGATGGCCTATCTGTGCATGGAGCCGCCGACTTCATTCGAGGCTGAAGCGATTCGCAATGAAAAGTTCAAGCTGCTCAGCGCCGTGCGCATCATGAAACATGAAGAGGTGCGCACGCATGCGGTGCGCGGTCAGTATGATGCGGGCGTCAATCTCGATGGCAGCCCGGCCAAAGCATATCGGGATGAGCCTGCGGTTGATCCGCACTCCAATACCGAAACCTATGCGGCAGTGAAGTTGCGCATTGATAACTGGCGCTGGCATGGCGTACCGATCTTTTTGCGCTCGGGCAAGGCCTTGCGTACCAAATCCACCGAGATCATGGTGCAGTTTCGCCGTGCGCCGGAATTCACATTCAGAGGCACGCCGGCTGCCGGTCAGCTGGAAGCCAACCAGTTGATCTTCCGCATCCAGCCCAATGAAGGTATCGAAATTCGCTTTCTGGCCAAGCGACCGGGTCCGATGATGCATATGCGCAAGGTCAATATGAATTTTGAATATGACGAGGCGTTTGTGACACATCCCGGCACCGGTTACGAAACTATGCTGTACGACTGCATGCATGGCGATCCGTCACTGTTTTCGCGTTCGGATCTGGTGGAAACGGCATGGCGCATTGTGCAGCCGATTCTGGATGTGTGGAGCAATGAAAAGGCACGCGATTTCCCCAATTATCCGTTCGGATCATGGGGGCCGAAAGCGGTATTTAATCTGCCCTCGCCCGATCAACGGCGCTGGATGGCGCGTACACCGCAGCAAGCGCTGGAACATGTGCCGATGTTTGCAGGTAGCGGCAAGACGATGCTACATGCCTTTGCCATGATGCTTAAACCGGCAGTATTTAATGCCGGTGATGAGATTGCCCGATATGGCGAAGAGGGGCGTGAGCTGTTTATTATTGAAATGGGCAGCGTGGATATTATTGATCAGGAAGGCGATGTGGTCACCAGCCTGAGCGATGGGCAGGTGTTTGGTGAACTGAGCCTGCTGATGACCAAAAAACGCCGTGCCTCGGTGCGCGCGGTAACGTACTGCGCCCTGTATATCATGGAAAAACGCGATTTCTGCAAAGTGCTGATGGATCGCCCCCAGTTTGCGGCGCGTCTGATGCAGACCGCGCGTGAACGCTACAACATCATTGTGGATGCCCAGGAATGGATGGCCCCGGATGATACGGATTAAGGACAAGCAAAACGATAAGCTCTCGCCACAGAGGACACAGAGAGCTCATATGTTATAGCCATTGACTTTACTCTGTGCTCTCTGTGTCCTCTGTGTGCAAGGTTTTGAATTTAGATTATAATAAAAAAGGAGAAGAATATGAAACTGGCAATGATTGGATTGGGTCGCATGGGCGGCAATATGGTGAAGCGGCTGATGCAGGGTGAGCATGAAGTGGTGGCTTACGATGTGGATGCTGCGCCGAGTGCTGCACTGGCGGAAGAATTTAATGGGGTAACTGCGGTAAGTAGTTTGGCCGATGTGATTGCACAGTTGCCAGCTCCGCGTGTGATCTGGGTGATGGTGCCGCATCAGTTTGTCGATGGCACGATTGCCGGATTGCTGGAGGCTGGCGTTGAGAAGGGAGACCTGATTATCGATGGCGGTAACTCCAATTATAAAGAAGGTCAGCGCCGTGGTGCGGTACTGGCGAAAAAGGGTATCTACTTCGCCGATTGCGGTACATCCGGCGGCGTCTGGGGCTTGCAGAACGGCTACTCCCTGATGATCGGCGGCGAAAAAGAGGCCATTGATCTGATTGCGCCGGCGCTGACTACGCTGGCTTCGAATGATGGCAAGGGTTGGGGCCATATGGGGCCGATTGGTTCCGGCCATTTTGTCAAGATGGTTCATAACGGTATGGAATACGGCATGATGCAAGCCTTTGCCGAGGGGTTTGAACTGATGCATGCCAAAGACGAATTTGATCTGGATATGCATCAGATTGCCCGCGTCTGGCAGCATGGCTCCGTGGTGAGTTCATGGTTGCTCGATCTGATTGGCGATGCGCTAGAGCAGGATGGTGATCTCTCCTCCCTGTCCGACTGGATGGATGATTCCGGTGAGGGGCGCTGGACCGCCAATGAGGCGATTGACATGGGTATCCCTACGCCGGTGATGACGCTGGCTTTGCAAATGCGCTTCCGTAGCCGTCAGACAGATGCGTTTGCAGGCAAGATTGTCAATGCCCAACGCGCTGGTTTCGGTGGCCACGCCATCAAACCTGCTGATGACTGATTCCACGCAGATGGATTTACATATCCATGCATGCGCCGATGCAGAAGCTGTAGCGCACTATGCTGCCGATGCCGTGGTCATAACTGCGGCATCGGCGATTGCAGAGCGTGGTGTGTTTCACTGGGTGCTGGCCGGGGGCACCACGCCGAAGCGCTGTTATGAACTGCTGCGCGGTGCGGATATCGACTGGTCGAACGTGCATGCCTGGTTCGGCGATGAACGCTGTCTGCCGGTTGGCCATGCCGAGCGCAATGATCGAATGGCCGATGAAGCGCTATTAAGTCATGTGCCGATTCCATCGGCGCAAGTTCATCGTATTGCCGCTGAACTGGGGCCGGAAGTTGCGGCAGCGCGTTATGGCAAGTTGTTGGCCGAGGCGCCGGTCATGGATTTGATATTGCTGGGCATGGGTGAGGATGGCCATACGGCCAGCCTGTTTCCCGATAATCCCGCCCTGAATGATCCTCGCCCGGCGATTCCTGTTGACAATTCCCCCAAACCGCCGCCGGAGCGGGTCAGCATGGGATATGCCGCACTCAATGCGGCGCGACGTTGTCTGATTATGGTGGCAGGAAAAGGCAAAGCGGGGACAATATCCCGTATTCTGGCTGGTGAACGCTTACCCGTGGCATGCGTAACTGGCAGTGAATGGGTGATCGATCAGGCCGCTTACAAAGCGTAAATGGCGGGTTTATCCCAATGCCAGGAAATCAAAACCGGTTCACGCAAAGCCGCTAAGAACGCAAAGGAAAAAGAACCGTATCATCGTTGATCAGTTGGCGGTGTCTCTGTTTTGAGCTTTTTTGCTTCGATGGCAAGCAACGTGTCGGTGATGCCGGCAGCCCATTTCAGATCGCCCAGCAAGCGTTGGCGCTTGCTGCATTCAAAAAAACAGGCCGTGATCAAATCACGGCCTGTGAGGGGATGCCGGAAATTTTACTGAATCAGCAGCGCATTGACTTTACGGACAAAACCGGCCGGGTCTTCCGGCAAAGCGCCTTCGGCCAGAATGGCCTGATCGAACAGGATGCTGGAAAAATCGTTGATTTTGTCTTTGGAACGCATCTTGGCCAGGCGCTGCACCAACTCATGATCCGGATTGATTTCCAGAATCGGTTTCATGTCCGGCACATCCTGCCCGGCCTGTTTGAGAATGCGTTCCATATTGGAGCTCATGTCAAACTGATCGGAAACCAGACAAGCCGGTGATTCGGTCAGACGGTCGGTAACGCGCACATCCTTGACCTTTTCGCCCAGCGAAGTTTTGATCTTTTCAATCGCAGGTTCGGCGGCTTTGGCCTTCTCTTCCTGCTCTTTTTTCTCTTCTTCGGCGGCCTGTTTGGAATCGGCACCAATGCCGGAGAGATCGAGCTCGCCCTTGGCAATGGATTGCAGTTTTTTGCCATCGAATTCGGTCAGGTGAGAGGTCAGCCATTCGTCGATACGATCGGACAGCAGTAGTACTTCGATGCCCTTTTTGCGGAATACTTCCAGATGCGGGCTGTGTTTGGCGGCAGCCAGTGTGTCGGCGGTGATGAAGTAGATGGTATCCTGACCTTCTTTCATGCGTTCGACATATTCGCTCAGCGCAACGCTCTGATTATCAGATGTGGTGGTGGAAAAACGCAGCAGCTTGCCAATGCGTTCGCGATTGGAAAAATCTTCGATGACGCCTTCTTTCAGACAGTTGCCGAATTCGGCCCAGAAATCGGCGTAATCGGTGTTGATGGTATCGTCGTCACCAGCCTCGCCGGCTTTTTTCGCCAAATCTTCCAGCAGACCGAGCACCCGTTTCGTGGCACCCTTCTTCATGGCATCCATAGCCGGGCTCTGTTGCAGAATTTCACGCGATACATTCAGCGGCAGATCATTTGTATCCATGACGCCGCGTACAAAGCGCAGATAACGCGGCAGCAGATCTTCGGATGCCTCCATGATAAATACGCGGCGCACGTAGAGTTTGACGCCATGTTTGGCTTCAGCCTGCCACAGATCAAACGGGGCGCGCTTGGGCAGGTAGAGCAGCAGGGTATATTCGTATTTGCCTTCCAGCTTTTGATGCAGACGGGCCAGCGGGTCTTCAAAATCGTGCCCGATATGCTTATAAAAATTATTGTAGTCCTCGTCGGTCAATTCTGATTTCGGACGCGTCCACAGGGCTGAGGCCTGATTGACAGTTTCGATCTCAGCCGGTTTTTCTTCCTCGCCTTCAGCGGCTGGCATCGGCGTACCCATCATGCGGATCGGAAAGGGAATATGATCGGCATATTTCTGGATGATGGAGCGCAGGCGGTA
>JALUWF010000210.1 GCA_027019785.1 Mariprofundus sp.
ACG
Organism: Mariprofundus sp.; assembly: GCA_027019785.1. Taxonomy (GTDB): domain Bacteria; phylum Pseudomonadota; class Zetaproteobacteria; order Mariprofundales; family Mariprofundaceae; genus Mariprofundus. The sequence goes on from JALUWF010000210.1 coordinate 4, forward strand.
CTGCTGGGGCAGTGGCTGCTAATGCATATGGATATACTCGGCAAAATCGCAGGGGCGATTATCGTGGTGTTCGGATTGCACTACATTGGCCTGATCCGGATTCCTCTGTTGATGATGGAGGCGCGTTTTGAAGCGAAAGGAGTCAATGCCAAGCATGGCATTGGCGCACTGATTCTGGGCGCAGCATTTGCCTTTGGATGGACGCCCTGTATTGGCCCGATCCTCGGTGCGATTCTCGCCGTTGCCGGCGTTCAAAGTGAATTGTCGCGTGGCATCACGTTGTTGCTGGCCTACTCGTTGGGATTGGCTATTCCATTTTTGCTGGCCGCGCTGGCCACCGATTCATTCCTGCGTTGGTCACAGAGATTTAAACAGTATTTTTCAATCATCGAGAAGTTTTCCGGAGTCTTGTTGATTGTGGTCGGCATGATGATTTTTCTGGGTAGTTTTAGCATGATTTCAGGATGGCTGATTAACTGGTTCCCGGCTCTGGCCGATATCGAAGGCGCATTTTCCGGATTGGCGCAATAACTGTCCATGTTTACCGTATATGGACCCGGTATTACGAATCCTGTTCCGCTGGAGAAACTGTTTGTACAGCCTGCTGTAAAGAAAGCTGCTCCTGTTGCGCCGAAGCAGGCTATCGAGGAGGAGGGTTCTGCAGGTTCTTCTCAATATCCGGCTTTTCGTTCGGCTATGGCGAAGCAGCAGTATCAGGCTGCCAATTCTGTAAGTAGTCGATCTCCGGCGCTCAAGGCATCGCAAATCATGACGGAGCCTGTTGTTTCATTGCAATTGCATGCTTCTGTTGATGCGGCGCTACATATGATCGATGCGAGTTCTTTTCGGCATATTCCTGTTCTGTCTCAGGACTACCGGCTTGTCGGCATGGTTTCGGACAGAGATATTTTGCGATGCCGATGCGATTCAGCTGCCGAGTGCATCTCTTGCTCTAAAGATAAACAACATATTTTGATTGAAAGCATCATGATATCACCCGTGTTGAGTGCAGGGTTGAATACCGATGCGCGCCATATTGCCAGGCTGTTTGTTGAGCAACGTATCGGAGCCATGCCTGTAGCCGATCAGGGACAGTTGCTTGGCATCATCACCCGCAGCGATATTCTCAAGGCTGTGATGGTTCATTTTGATTTGAATCTATGGCTATGAATCACGGTATGTATTGAGATGAATGCCAGTGTTTTACAACGGTAATATACAGTTATTCAGACGAAAAACGGTGATCAATTTTTGGAGGTAAGATGGTAACAGAGATATTTATGAAAATTACAGATATGAAGTGTGCAGGTTGCGAAGCAACAGTGCGTAAACAGTTACTGAAACTGGAGAGTGTTTATGATGCCCGAGCCAGTTTTAAAACAGGCAAACTGATGTTAAGTGTACGATCAGATTTTCAGCCATCAGAAGCTGTCCGAATTCTGCAAGAGGTTGGTTACACGCTGGTGCAGGATTAAAGGGACGTCGTATCTGCACCCGGCTGGGAGCAAGGCGTGATGGTATGAACTTTTTACGCGGCTTGTCTGGTGTGGTGGCCTTGTGGCTTCTGGCGGTATTTTTCGTGGTTGCCTTTGTGGGCTGGGATCAGCTCAGGGATATTTCGATTATTCATGCACGCGCACTACAAATTGAGTCGGCCAACCATAAGAGCCATGCCCTGCATGAACTGGAGTTGGCCGTGCGCAGGCAGGCGATCTATGTGCATGATTTCCTGATTACCGGCTCTGAGCGTGAAATAGAAAATTACCGAGCCGCCTTGCCGAGGTTGCGTAAGGGCATTGATGATGTTGGACGCCAGGGTGTCGATGTTTCGAAAATCAGGCAGGCAGTGGATGGAATCAATCACTTTGCCGAAGAGGTTTTTGCCTTGCCCTATGCGACAGGTAATATGGAAGGGCCGATCCTGATGCAGGAAATGGATCGGAAACTGGCAGAGCTTTCTAAAGTGCTGATGCGTAAACATCATGATATGGACGGGGCGGTGAACGACGCCATGCGCTTTGTGGCCGGGCTGCATATGGATATGCGCGGAGATTTTATTATTTCGCTCGTGATGCTATTTATCTTATTGGCAGGTCTGACTATCTATATGTATTTGCGCATGATTCGACCGTTGGTGCTATTGCGTTCAAGAGTGTCTAAAATTGGTGAAGGAAGTTTGGGTGAAGCGTCTGTTATGGAGCCTGCCCCTGAATTTGGTAACAATGAAATAGGTGATCTTTCCCGAGCTCTGAATGCTATGGGTACATCTATCCGGCATCATCAGGAAGAGCTGGTACATGCCCGAAGTTTGCAGGCGCATCAGGAAAAAATGCAGGCATTGGGCTTGATGACTGCAAATATTGCCCACGAAGTGGGAAACCCTCTGAGCGCGGCATCTGTTTCACTGGATATAGCCGCCCATAAACTCAAGGCTGGCAAGCACGGCGAAGTTGAGACCCAACTGAAGCATATATCGGAAGAACTGCATCGCACAGAAGTGATTATACGCAATATTCTGGAGTTCGGGCGGCCATCCCGGATGTCTATGGGCGTGATTGATTTGAAAGCGGTCATCGATAGTTCAATGCAACTGGTGGGACTGTCCAGAAAAGCCAGGCATGTGGAGATGCTCTATAAACCGCATGTTGAAGTCGGTCTTATTTCCGGTAGTGACGATATGTTGAGGCAGGTACTGGTGAATTTATTGCTCAACGCTATTGATGCTTCGCGGGAAGGGGCAATGGTTTGTATTGAAACTGATCTCAAAAAAGGCTGTGTTCTGCTGGATGTGTCTGATCAGGGCTGCGGTATTGATCAACAGCATGTCGATGAGATTTTTTCTCCCATGTTTTCCACCAAGCAGAAAGGCAAGGGAACCGGGCTGGGCCTATCTATCAGTCGGGATTTAATGCGCCAGATGGATGGTGACTTATTGTTGCTGACCAATAATTCTGATGGGTGTACGTTCAGGATTGCATTGCCCGAATTCAAGGATGTCAAACCATGATGATTCTGATTATTGAGGATGAACAACGTATTCGTGAGGGTATTGCCCAGATGCTGGCAGAAGATGGCTATGATGTGCTTGAAGCTGAAAATATGGAACAGGGGCTTACTGTTATTGAAAAAGAAGCACCTTCAGTAGTGCTCTCCGATATTAACCTGCCGGACGGTGACGGGTTTTCGGTATTACGTTACTGTCAGCACAAAGAGTTCGATATACCTTTTATCTTTATGACGGCATTTGGTAATCGGGATGTGGCCATGCAGGCCATTGAGGCGGGCGCTTACGATTATGTATCCAAGCCGTTACGTTTTGATGAGTTGTTCGCTCGATTGAAACGGTTGCAGGAGCTGCAGAACTTCAAGGGTCAGGTTGCACGAAAATCGGAACGTAAGCTGGCTGCTAGCAAGCTGGCAGTGTTGGGTGATTCTATACCGATGCAGCGAATCAGGAAACTGGCTGCCAAAGCAGCAGGCTCGCGTGCACCGCTGTTGATTACAGGTGAAACAGGCGTTGGCAAAGGCTTGTTGGCCAAGTTGGTGCATGCCAGTGGTGATTGTAGCAAGCATGCTTTTGTCAGCATCAACTGCGCGTCTATTCCGGAAAATCTTTTGGAATCCGAACTGTTTGGATATCACAGGGGGGCATTTACCGGTGCTGATAAAAACAAAAAGGGGCTGTTTGAAGAAGTTGGCGAAGGTTCGCTGTTTCTGGATGAAATTGGCGAAATGCCGATGCATCTGCAAGCAAAATTACTACATGTGCTGGATGACGGTACGTTCCGACCGCTGGGCAGTACCCGCGACTTGCATTTCAAAGGCAGGGTTATTGCAGCAACCAATGTATCACTGGAAAAGATGATCGACGATAAGGGTTTTCGTCGGGATCTCTATTACCGGTTGTCGGTACTGTCGATCGAAGTGCCTCCCCTGCGTAGTCGGCCGGATGATCTGCTAACACTGGCAGAAAATTTGTATCGCGACCTGGCCACTGAGATGGGGCGCTCCGTTGAATCATTACCACTGGTCCTGGCTGAGTATGTGCAGCAAAATACATGGCCGGGAAATGTACGGGAGTTGAAAAACTATCTGGAACGCTCTTTGATTTTCGGAGATGAGTCGGTGGATGCTGATATGGATATTTCACTGGCAGAGGCCACCCAGCGTTTCGAGCGTTCATGGCTTGAACGCGTCATTGATGATTGTGGTGGTGACAAGACTTTGGCCGCCAATCGGTTGGATATTGGCTTGTCCACTTTATACCGAAAGCTGGAATAACAGCGCCATCTTGATGCTTTCCATACTTCCTATTGCAGGGAATGAAATAAACACCAATTCCCGACTTTGAGAAAACAAACTCGAATAAGAATTCAGTATGGATATTCTAACCCACTGTTTTAACATCATAAATATCAACCCTGCCTGTTGGGCTTAAGCTTTTTCAGAACTGGCAACAAGCTTTCTCTATTTCAGACATCGCTCTTTTAGCGAGAGTAGAAAATGAAATGGAGGGTTAGATCCCAATGAAAAAAATAATGATGACTATGGTCATCGGTGCTTTCACCTTTGTGGGTACGCTCGCATTCTGGGCGAAAGATGCCGATGCCATTCCGGTCTTTGCCAGGAAATACGGATTATCTTGCAACTCATGCCATACAATGTTTCCCAAGTTGAGTAAAATGGGTGTTGCGTTTCGTGAACGTGGATTTCGCTTTGCCGAAGGTAAGGAAGATCAGGAGATGCAGAATGGCCCCGGAAAAAATATTGATACAGGTGATGAGTCTCCTGCAGCGGTATTAGCAAGCAATTTTCCGTTTACATTAAGAACTCAGATCACCTATTCGGGGGCCGGCCCGATTTTAGCTAACGATGGTAACGTGGTCATGCCGGGGCAGCCTATGGGTATGATTGATAAAGGACTGGTGGAGGCTTCGCCTGGTCAATGGACATCCAACCGTAAAATTGGTTTGGGCGAACTGGGGCTGATTTCATCGGGTTCTTACGATAATATTGGTTGGTGGATTGATGCAAGCCAGAATGGTATCGGTATGGCTGAAGTGTTGTATTATTTTAACGATTTGTTCAAGGTTCGTGTTGGCCGGGTTCAGAATGATGTTGGCTACGGCATGACCATGATGTCACAACGTCCGCTGGGCTTTGGTGCTGTCAATGCAGCCCAGATGGCTGGTGGAACCATGTTGATGATGGGGGATGGTATTAGCGTCCATGGTACTACCAATGGTGATTCAGGTGTCGGTACGCTGTATAATTTCTCGGCCTTTACCTATGGAAAAAATGCCACTCAGGCGAACAAGACAACAACTGCGTTTTATGGACGGTTGGCGCAGGAAATCGCTGATGATTATATTGTTGGTGTTTACGCCTATCGTGCCAGTAACTATGGCAGTGATGCGTTCGGCGGTGGGCGAAAAATGTTAATGGCGATGGGGAGGCCGGCAACGCCAGCTCAGGTTGCTGCAAATTCTTTGCTGGGAACCCATGCCACTGTCATGCAGTTTAAAAATGTTACACGATACGGGGTTGATTTTGCCTTGAATTATGGTGAACCGCTGCAGATGTGGGGTGCTGTGACCCTGGGTAACAACCGCAGTACTGCGCCGGGCAATGAAAAACTGGATGTCAGAGCGATTACGGTTGCAGCCGAGTATATTGTGACGGATGGCATCATGCTGGGTGTGAAATGGGATCAGACGCGCGTTGATCTGAAGATGGGTGGCAATAAGAAGGTGCGACCAAAAACAACCAATAACATCACTGTCTATGGTCTGTATCAGGTAGCACAGAATGTACAGGGTTTTGTGTCCTATACCAATACCCGGAATCTGGTGACATCCATGGGGGCTATGGGCGGAAAAACAGTTGTCAGGCAACAGAACACGTTGAATACGATTGTTGCAGGGCTGGACTTTGCACTATAAATGTTTTGCTAGAACGGGGGCTTATTTGGCCCCCGTTTTTTTGCTAAATCATATGCGCGGTACAGTGGGGTGACTGCGTTGCAGTTTAATGATGCCATCTTGCTATTGGGTGCGCTAGGTGGGGCTATCATCGTAGCTGCTGTTGTTATGCTCAATCGAAGTAAATGAATGATTGTTCAAGGGGTGTAAATGAACGGCTTGAGAGAATCTTTGCTGGACGTGTATCACGGGCTGGCCATGGCTTTGCTTGCTCTTATTCTGGGTACGCTTTGGGCTGCATATATTGCCACGCACCATGAGCAGTTACATGGCGGATTTGAAGCTCAGGAGGCGCAACTCAAACAGGTTCAGATTCAACATCTGATGCAAGAACTGAATATGGATCATTTAAGTTCGGTTCATGATCAGTCGGTGGAGGCCGAAAGCGGCCATCATCATGGGGTATCTCAGACAGGAGGTGAAAGCAATCATGCGGCCGGGCATCAACATTCTCACTCTGGAAGTCTGGCTATGGATGCAATGCAGCGCCTGTTGCGCGGCCATATTCATTTTATGGGCATCGGCACGCTGGTCGCAGTGTTAATATTGATCGTTGCTTTTACATCGCTGAAACCGGGGTGGAAAAAGCTGCTGGGCTGGACGTTTGGTATCGGAGCTCTGGCTTATCCGCCAGCATGGATTATGATGGGCCTCCGTACTGTAGAGATGGGGCCGGAAGCATCGGAAGCCAGCGTGATGTGGTTGTTCGGGCCAGCCGTTGTTTTGCTTCTCGCTTCTATGCTCGTATTGTTCGGGGTGCTGCTGCTTGAAATGACAAAGTTGAATAAAAATACGTTTTTTCGCTTTCTGTTTGAAGCATCATAAATTCCTGCTGTAGAAGGAACTACAAATGAAAAAATATATTGCTTTGATGCTTTTGCTGTTGCTAGGTGCGTGTTCGACATTGTCGAATACGAATAGCACGGAAACGCAGAATAGTGCTGATGCCAATCAGACCATGAATCACAAGAAAGATTACTTCGTTGCCAGCGAAGGTGTCAGTGATGGTTACGTGTTTATATTCCATGTGATGCCTGCGCCCGAAGGTAAAGGCTTTAGCCGAATCAATTATCATCTGATGGTCAGTATTGAGAAGGATGGGAAGCCTCAGACCCACCTGCAATTGTTTTCAGCAGTGAAGCATCCGGATGGTAGCGTGGAACCCAAAGCGCCGATGATGCAGATGGGAAACTGGTATATGGCGCTTTATAATCTCAGTCACGATAAGGGACGGCACTGGTTAACGGCATCCTTCGAACAAAATGGGCGAACCTACGCATCGGGCGTCTATTATCCTGAAAGGCCATACCATCAGCCAGCCAACAATTAGCGAATTTCAATCTATTTATCGTCGAATTATTCGCTAATCCGGCCTATGGTTCGGCGAAATGATCTGGATGAAACTTTCTGAGAGCAGGGTTGGATATGTCTGAGCTACAAACGATCAGGTTCGCTATTGACGGCATGCGTTGCGCCGGTTGCGTCAGCAAGGTGGAAGCGGCGCTGGCCGGAGTCGAAGGCGTGGCGCAGTCCAGCGTCAATCTCGTGGACCGAACCGCTTCGGTGCGGTTTCATGCAAATAGCGATGCAAATGTTGACGCCGAGCACATCGCCGATGCGGTTATTGTCGCAGTGCAGAATGCCGGTTATGACGCCAGCCCGATGCAGGGGGCGGAGAATGTCGATAAACAGCGGCGCGACGAACATCAGCAGATGCTGGGGCTGTTGTGGCGAAGTCTGGCGGCGGCGGCGGTCGGGCTGCCGCTGTTTTTTAACCTGTTTTCACATAAACTACCGAGCACTGATGCAGCGCCTGCCTTGTGGCTGATCATTGGTCTGATCACTCTGGGCGCAATGATCTATGCCGGTAGCCATTTTTATATTGGTGCATGGCGCGCGTTTACGCATCACGCCGCCACTATGGATACGCTGATTGCCACAGGTACCGGCACCGCCTGGCTCTATTCGATGGCGATCATTATCTGGCCAAATATTGTGCCTGAAACGGTCGCCAGTATGGGGCGACATGCCTATTTTGATGCGGCGCTGGTGATTATCGCCCTGATCAATTTTGGTCATGCGCTGGAGGTGCGGGCGCGCGGCAAGACCAGTGACGCCATTCGGCGTTTGATCGGTCTGCAGGCTGATACGGCGCGCCTTGTGCGTGATGGTATTGAGGTGGATGTGCCTTTCGCTGAAGTTGCACCCGGCGATGTGATCCGGGTGCGCCCCGGTGAAAAAATCCCTGTTGATGGCGATGTGGTGGAGGGTTCATCCAATGTCGATGAATCCATGCTGACAGGCGAGCCGATGCCGGTTCAGAAGGGATCAGGAGACCACGTGGTGGGTGGTACTATCAATGGTTCCGGTTCTTTTCTCTATATCGCTCGCCATGTCGGCGCAGATACGGTGCTGGCGCGCATTATCGATATGGTCAAAAACGCACAGGCATCGAAACCGCGTATCGGCCGGATTGTCGATAAGGTGGCCGGCGTATTTGTGCCGTCAGTCCTGATTATGGCTGTGCTGGCAGCGTTGATCTGGCTGAATTTTGGACCGGAGCCGAGGATCAGTTTCGCACTGCTGGCGGCCATGACAGTGCTGATTATTGCCTGCCCCTGTGCGCTCGGGTTGGCGACGCCGATCTCCCTGATTGTCGGCGTTGGCAAGGCGGCTGAATTTGGCATCCTGATTCGCAAGGGGGAAGCGCTGGAACGCGCCTCCAAACTGACCACGATTGTACTCGATAAAACAGGCACGGTGACGGAGGGGAAACCGGCTGTCACGGATGTGATCAGTTGTGATTCTTCTACCGATGCTTCGGTAATGATGCGACTGGCGGCATCGCTGGAGGCTGGCAGTGAGCATCCGCTGGCTGCCGCCATAATTGCCAAATCAGAGGCTGAGCAGATCACGCTATCCGCATGCGAGGCTTTTCAGGCCGTGTCAGGCCATGGTGTCAGCGGCGCAGTGGATGGGCATCGGCTGCTGCTTGGTAATGCGGCGCTGATGGAGGCCGAATCAGTGCTGGTGGATGCGACGATGGCGGCTCAAATCAGTGCATTGGCGGCGCAGGCCAAAACCCCCGTACTGTTGGCCTCTGACGGTGAACTGCTTGGGGTGATTGCGGTGGCAGACCCGATCAAGGCAGGCTCCAAAGCTGCGATTGCACAGATGCAGGCGGCCGGACTCACCGTGGTGATGCTGACCGGCGACCATCGCAAAACGGCGGAAGCGGTGGCAGCGCAGGTGGGGATTTCGCAAATTTTCGCTGAGGTGATGCCGGAGCATAAGGATGGCAAGGTGGCCGAATTGCAGGCAACGGGTGAAATCATTGGTATGGTTGGCGACGGCATCAATGATGCGCCAGCGCTGTCGCGTGCCGATGTCGGTTTCGCCATTGGGGCCGGCACTGATGTGGCTATTGAATCAGCCGATATCACGTTAATGCGCTCCTCGCTCGATGGCGTGATCACGGCCATCGAAATTTCGCGCGCCACGTTGCGTAATATCAAACAGAATCTGTTCGGCGCATTTATCTACAATTCACTGGGTATTCCAGTGGCAGCAGGATTACTCTATCCAGTGATGGGGCTGATGCTGAGTCCCGTACTGGCCGGTGCGCTCATGGCCATGTCTTCGGTGACGGTGGTGACCAATGCCAATCGCCTGCGCCTGTTCAAGCCGGGAGGCGCGTGATGCTGTTGGTGAATATTGCAGGACTGTTGCTGATCGGGTTTATTATCTGGTGGTTCTGGCTCTATCGCCCGGCCACAGCGATCACTGTCGCACCCGGTCAGGTCATCGAGATTCGCGTCAAGGACGGCATTTATGAACCGTCGCTCATCGAAGCGGTGGCGGGCAAGGGTATTTCGCTGAAGTTTTTGCGAGAGGATGAATCCGCTTGCGCCGGTCAGGTATTATTCCCGGAACTGGGTGTGCAGAAAGAATTGCCGCTGGGCAAGCCGGTGGTGATCCGGTTGGTGCCGGAATCGCCCGGCACATTCACATTCCAGTGCCAGATGGGCATGTATCGCGGCGAACTGCATGTAAAGTCTTAACCCCGCATCGCCGGAAGCAAACACGATGGTAGTGCGCGGCTAAAGCCGCACCTACGGCTCATGCTGAATAGTTACGAAAAAATTATATAATCCTTGCAAAATGAAAATTAAATTTTTAATCGCCATGAATAAGATGATGTACCTCGGCGCTTAATTGAGCGATACTGAATGGCTTGGTAATCGTCGCATTCAGATGATGGTCAGGAACAACATTGTTTAATTTATCATCGGGATATCCGGTGATGAATATTACGGGCA
>JALUWF010000211.1 GCA_027019785.1 Mariprofundus sp.
CAGCCTGCACGATATGCACACGGCAGGGCATTTCGCGGTCTATCTCTGTAAAGGATTCGATCAGGCATGAGGATTGCCGGCGAGCCAGTTGTTCAATGCGGCAGCGGAATTCGCCGCCGTGGCCGTTGAACAGAATGATCGAATCGCCCGCGTTCAGGCGCATGACGCTGCGCAGGTAATGAGCCTGGTCATCGGTCAGATCAATGCTGCTTCCGGTCTGCAGATCCCGGTTCGTATAGAGGCGGCATAACATGGGGCGATTCGGCCTGATTTGGCGTCATGTTGCAAGGTCTTGACCCATCCACATGATGGCTCATGATGCGCGCATGTTTTTTGGTAGTCTGGATTCGCAGGATTGGCAGCCGGTGCGTTACTGGAAGCCGAAAGAGGCTGGCGTCAGTCGTGATTGCGCTGCGGTATTGACGACGGCGGGCTCTTTAACGCGCTTTCTTGAGCGCCATTTTGCTATTCGGCTCGATGTGCGACTGCATGATCAGTTCGTCGATCAGGCGAGGGTGGATGAGGCATCCTTGCTGAATAGCCATATGGCGGATTCTGTATTGCGCCGGCGTGTTTCTCTGATGCATCGCGGCTCTGTGATGTTTGATGCGGAATCCGTATTGCCACTGGACGCCCTGCCCGCCGATCTGATGAATGATCTGCAGGAAGGCAAGCGACCGCTGGGGAATCTGTTGCTGGATCGTGGTTTGTCGCTGTCACGCTCCGATTTGGGCGTGGTGCAGTTAGATATGAAAGGGGAGATGGAAGGTTTGCACAATGGTCGCTGGGCCAGACGTTCGGTGTTGCGTTCGCCATCGGGTACGCGGGCGCTGGTGGTGGAAGTCTTTCACCCGGAGATGTGGAAGCGCATCGAAAGCACAGCGCGGCGTTACTCCGCCTGATCAGGCGTCGGCGACATGCAATATTCTCCTGCTGGTTCCCTGTACGACTGGTATAAACTGCTGCGCATTGACCGACCGGTAGGCTACTGGTTATTGCTGTGGCCGACATTGTGGGGGTTGCTGGCCGCATCGCAGGGCTTGCCTACATTGAAAAATACGTTGGTGTTTGTCTGCGGTGTCTTACTGATGCGCTCGGCGGGCTGCGTGATTAACGATTTTGCAGATCGCGAGTTTGATCCACATGTCGAACGCACCAGAGATCGCCCTATCGCCGCCGGACGGATTGCGCCGGGTGCGGCATTGATCGGCTTTTTGCTGATGCTGCTTTTAGCCTTGTCGCTGGTGCTGCAGGTATCGCTGTTGGTGGTGGAACTGGCTGTCGTGGGCGCGATTCTGGCGGCCTGTTATCCTTTTTTGAAACGCTATACCCATTTTCCGCAAGCCTGGCTGGGCATGGCTTTTGGCTGGGGCACGGTGATGGCGTGGGCGGCTGAGCGTGGCGATGTGGCCTCGCCGATACCATGGCTGCTGTTTGCCGCCAATATTTGCTGGTCGCTCTCCTATGACACAGCCTATGCGCTGGGTGATCGCGATGACGATCTCAACATCGGCGTCAAATCCACAGCCATCTGGCTGGGCGCGCATGCTGTCACGGCGATTATTCTGCTGGCGCTGTTATTTGTGGTGTTGCTTGGCGTGGTTGCTTTCAGTTCGGGCGGCTTCTGGGTGGGGATGGGCTGGTGGCTGGCGCTGATGTTGCAACTATTGCTGTGCGGACGACTGATGCGCTGCGGTGAGCGTTGGGGCTTTTCATTTTTTTTGCAATCGCACTATGTCGGAGCGCTGTTTGCCGCCGGGTTTATTATCCAGGCTATGCTTTAAGCACAGCGTAAAAACAAAACTGATTCGATGCTTTTGATTCACTCAGAAGCATATGAAATATGCGTGTCACATTCGGATGCTAGCATGCATCAAAATATGGTAAACAGGTGACAGTACGATATGCATGCCCCTCTTACTTTTGGTATCACAGTGTTGCTCATTTTTGTATGGCTGGCGCACAAAATATGGATCCGCCTCAGGCTATCCCGGGCCAAGCATCCTTCGTTGGCCGGGCATTCCAAATGGTCGCGCCGCATGGCCGGCTGGATTCCGGCGTTTGATTACGATGAATGCCATTTTTTCAACAGCGACGGCGCGCCGGAACCGATTCGTCGAAAACGACAGCAGGCCTTTCATCAACTGGCGGCGCAGTTCAGGAGCGCTGCACCCGAAAGCATCGCTTTTTCCGAATCGCTGCAGGCATCCATTTCGGATGTCCGGTTCACCAATGCTTATCGGGTGCCGTTTCCGTACAGAAAATATATTCAGCAGCATCTGAAGCTGGGCTCGGTGGCCGAACAGACCGATGGCGTGCGCATTAGGGATATGGATGGCAACTGGAGTTTTGATCTGACCGGTTCGTATGGCGTCAACTTGTTCGGTTATGACTTTTATAAAGACTGCATGGAAAAAGCCTGGGACAAGGTGAAGCAGCTGGGGCCGGTGCTGGGGCCGTATCACCCGCTGATTCGCGAGAATGTGGAAAAACTGAAATCCATTTCCGGATTGGATGAGGTATCCTTCCACATGTCCGGCACCGAGGCGGTGATGCAGGCGGTGCGTATGGCGCGTTATTACACCGGAAAAACTCATCTGGTGCGCTTTTGCGGTGCCTATCACGGCTGGTGGGACGGCGTGCAGCCCGGCATTGGCAATCAGCGTAAAATGAGCGATGTCTATACGCTGCGCGATATGAGCGACAAAACGCTCAAGGTGCTGGAAACGCGCAATGATATTGCCTGTGTGCTGATCAATCCCTTGCAGGCGCTACACCCCAATGCCAACGCATCCAGCGATACGGCGCTGATCAGCAGTGATCGCAGCGCAGCCTTTGATCGGGATGCCTATACGGCATGGTTGCAGCAGCTGCGCGATGTCTGCACGCGGCGCTCGATTGTGTTTATTTTCGATGAAGTTTTTGCCGGCTTCCGGTTGGGCTATCGTGGTGCGCAGGAATATTACGGTATTCAGGCCGATCTCGTCACCTATGGCAAAACACTCGGTGGCGGCCTGCCGGTCGGCGTATTGTGCGGTCGCCATGCGCTGATGAAACGCTTTAAGGATGATCAGCCGATTAACGTCTCGTTTGCGCGTGGCACGTTCAATTCCCACCCCTATGTGATGGCGACCATGAATGAATTTCTGAATCGTATTGAACAGCCGGCATTTCAACAAATATATGCAGAGCAGGATGCGCTGTGGGATGCGCGGGTGGAGAAACTCAACGGTCAGTTTGACGAAGCAGGATTGCCGCTGCGCATCGTCAATCTGCTGTCGGTGTGGACGATTCTCTATACCCGTCCGTCGCGTTATAACTGGATGTATCAATATTATCTGCGCGCCGCCGGACTGACGCTGAGCTGGATCGGCAGCGGGCGGGTGATTATGAGCCATAATTTCTCTGATGCGGATTTTGAGCAGGTGGCGCAGCGCTTTGTGCAGGCGGCCACGCAGATGCAGCAGGATGGCTGGTGGTGGCAAAGTCCGGAGTTGACCAATCAAGCTATTAAACGGCAGATGCTCAAAGAGATACTGGCGACGCGTCTGCCGTGGCTGGGGAAGCGCTTGCGTAATCCATTGCCGGATGTATTTCCTGACCGAGGGCCTGACCGAGGGCCTGACCCGGAGCCTGACACTCCGCATGAGCGCGAAATCAGGGAGTCATCAACATGATCGATCTGTTTCAAAGCCGGGGCATTAGCGCATTTCGTCAAACATTACAGCAGGAACTGGATCAATATCTTCAACAGGCGCTGGATGGTGTGGATTTGAACAATTGCCTGAAAGTCGATCTGCACTGCCACGATCTGAACAGCGATGTGCCGGATGAATTATGGGGTCGTATTCTGGCGCTGCCGGAAACATGGCTGAAAACCAAACATCTGGTGCGCCGCCTGCAAGAGCAGCAGTGCGACGTCGTCACAGTCACCAATCACAACAATGCCCGTTCATGCTGGGATTTGATGGACAAGGGTATGACTGTATTAACAGGAGCGGAGTTCACCTGTCATTTCCCGGAATACAATCTGTTTGTGCATGTACTGACCTACGGTTTTTCGCCCGCACAGGAAATTAAACTGAATAAAAAGCGCAGCGATATTTATCAGTTTCTGCGTTATACCGCCGCCCATGAGATTCCTGTCATTCTGCCGCATCCGATGTATTTCTATACCCGCAATGAACATATCGATCTGGAACTGTTCGAGAAACTGGCCGTGCTGTTTGAGCGCTTTGAAGTGGTCAACGGCCAACGCGATCGCTGGCAAAGTGTATTGACGTTGAAATGGGTGCGCAGCCTGACGCCGGAGAAGGTTCGCAGCTATGCCGACAAACATGGTTTGAATCCTGCCGATTTCGGCGTCGATCCCGAAAAGCCCAAAGTGCTGAGCGGCGGTTCGGACGATCACATGGGCATTTTTGCCGGCCAGTGCGGTTCCTTTTTATATGTACCCAATCTGAAACAGCGGCTGAAATCGACTAGCGCCTGCGATCTGGCGCTGGAAGCGATTCGGGAGGGGCGCATGACGCCGTTCGGTCAGGTACTGGATAATCAGAAATTGCATATCGCCCTGCTCGATTATTTTTCGCAGGTGGCGACCCATATCGAGGATCCCGGCCTGTTGCGGATTATGTTCCATCGTGGCGAAACGTCCGATAAACTGGCCTGCCTGACCATCAGCAACCTGTTGCTGGAGATGAAAAAGCACAAACACACACAGAAATTCTTCGATGCCATCCACGATGCTTTGCAAGGCAAAAAAGTCGGCAAGCTGATGAAATGGAAGACCAAAAAGGATTACCGCTTTTGCATTGCCTATCTGGAGCAGATTGCTGCCAGCAAGCAGGAAACGCCCGAAGCGTTTATCAATACCGTCAACCACGCCATTCCCGAACTCTTTTCGGCGCTCAATAAACTTATTATTTGCCGTTTGAAAAAGGCTTCACTGGTTGATGCGGACAATAAAATGGAGAGTTTTTGCACTGCCGAAATTGCCCGCAAATTCGAGGTGCCGAGTCAGTTGACAGCGCTGGTGTTCGGCAGCAGCAATGCACGTCCCGGTCTGAGCAATGTCAATGTCAGCAAGGCGCTGGACAGCCTCTCTTTTCCGGTGCTGGTCAGTATCGTGTTGCTCGGCACGGCGCTGGCCAGTACACGGTTGCTGTATCAAAACCGTCGTTTTCTGAATGATTTCGCCGATTATATCGATAGCAACCGGCAACCGGGTCGGGCGCTCTACCTGACCGATACGCTGCGTGATAAAAATGGCGTGTCCAGCTCGCTTACCGGGAAACTCAGGGAGATTCAGCGCGCCGATCTGCCGGTGGATTTTCTGATTTGTCATGCCGATGCCGAGCCTGAAGCGCATCTGCATGTGGTGCGTCCGCTGGCCAGTTTCGCCGTGGCGGATTTTGGTGAGCAGGAATTTCGCATTGCCGATTTTATGCAGGTGGCGCGCATCTTCTATGAGGGTGGGTATGATCGCATTATCTGCTCTACCGAAGGCCCGATGGCGCTGTTGTCGCTGTTCATCAAGCATATGTTCAATGTGCCGGCCTACTTTTTTATGCACACCGACTGGATCGATTTTATCAAGGATAATACCGATTTGACGCAGCACGAACGTGATCGCATTCGCCGTCTGCTGCGTTTCTTCTACCAGCAATACAGCGGCGTTTTCGTACTCAATAATGAGCATCGGGAGTGGCTGACCGGCCACGAGATGCAACTGCCTGAAGATAGCGTCTTTTTGACCGCCCACCACACCCGGCCGCACGACCCGGCCATTCAACCGGTCAGCAAAAGCGATCTGTTCGCCGATGCCACGGATGAGACGCCGGTTTTGCTCTATGCCGGTCGCATCAGTCGTGAGAAAGGATTATTCGATCTCCCCAAAATCATACACCGGGTTCGGCAGTCCATGCCCGATGTAAAGATTGTCGTTGCCGGCACAGGGCCGGCTGAAACGGCTTTGAAAGAAGCATTGCCCGATGCGCTGTTTCTTGGCTGGGTTGATAAAACGCGTATGAAATCACTCTATGCCGGGTTGGATATGTTCGTATTCCCGTCCCGCTTCGACACTTTTGGCAATGTCGTGCTGGAAGCATTCACCTACGGCATGCCTGTGGTTGCCTACAACTGCAAAGGCCCGAAAGATATTATCGAAGACGGCGTTAGCGGTTATCTGGTGGAAGATATTGCAGCCATGAGCAAGCGGATTATCGAATTCTTCGGTCATACATCCGAGCGCACATCCATGCAGCAAAACGCCATGCTGCGCAGCCAGGCCTATCAGGCCGAACCGATCATGAAACAGTTCTTATCGGATATGGGCTTGAATGATGGAAGCTGAAAATAAAAATTATTTTTGGTTTTCCTTTGTGTTCTTTGCGGCTTTGCGTACCATGCCTTTTAGGTTCAAAATCAAAAGCGAATCTCGCAAAGTCGCAAAGAACGCCAAGAAAGCAGAATCGGAATGAAACTGATCGCTTGTCTTACGCAGCAGGAGCAGTTGAATTTTTTGCTGACCAACCGGATTCCGCGCCGATGGCTGACATTGTGGGCGGGTCGATTTAGTCGCATTCAGAGTCCGCTGCTCACCCGCATCACGATTTGGCTATGGCGGTTGTTTGCCGATGATCTGGATCTGTCCGAAGCAAAAGCGCAGTCATTTGATAGCCTGCATGATTGTTTTATCCGTGAATTAAAAACTGGCGCACGGCCGATTGATCTGCGCCCTTCGATTGTGGCCAGTCCGTGCGACGCCATTGTCGGTGCGCATGGCAGAATCGACGGGACGACAGTGTATCAGGCCAAAGGCTTCCCCTATGAACTGGGTGATTTGATCCCGGATCCAGCCTTGCGCGAAATATATTGTGACGGTGTGTTTGTCACCCTGCGGTTGAAATCGAGTATGTATCATCGTTTCCATGCGCCGGTGGATTGTCGGGTGCATGAAGTCAATTATATATCCGGCGATAGCTGGAATGTGAATCCGATTGCCCTGAAACGCATTGAAAAATTATACTGCAAAAATGAACGAGCCGTGCTGCCGCTCGACATTGTCGATGGCGGCGATGCCGGTTGCAGCATCACGCTGGTACCGGTGGCCGCCATTCTTGTCGCCAGTATGAAGTTTCATTGTCTCGACGGTGATCTGGATCTGCGCAGTCGTGGCTGCAACCGCCTGTCGTGCAAGGCCAGTTACAAAAAAGGCGATGAAATGGGTTATTTCCAGCATGGCTCCACCATCATCCTCTTTGCCACTTCACATTACACTTTTTGTGACGGGGTTAAAGAAGGAGGGGGGATCAGGATGGGCGAGCCTTTACTTGAGATGTCTTCATGATGACTCGGTTTTGACACAGACATGCCATAAAACTACTTATGATTAGCATATCTTATTGTGTTGGATCGGGGGGGGGTATCATGGGTTTTATTGAAGAGCTGCGTATGCAACGTTGGGACGACCATCGCTATTATCATCACAATCGCATCAATCAGTTTCTGCATCTGGCCAGTTCCATCTGTTTTATCGTCAGCTATGTCTGGATATTTCTTGACCCGGTGATGGCGGTGCTGTTTGGCTGGGTTGTGGCCATGTTACTGCGTCAGATCGGCCATTTTTTCTTTGAACCGAAAACCTATGATAAGGTGAACAGCGCCAGTCATGCATACAAGGAGAGCGTTAAAGTCGGTTATAATCTGTTTCGCAAACTGGTGCTGCTGTCGCTGTGGGCTGGCGCTTCCATCGCACTGTATGTCGAGCCATCGCTGTTCGGCCTGTTCGACGCCGCAGATCAGGCGCGGGGATTTATGTATAACCTGTCCTTGCTGTGGCTGGCTCTGGCCATAGGCGCGCTGCTGTTCAGAACCATCCATCTATTTTTCATTATGGGCGTGCAGTCCGGGCTGGTCTGGTTCTGCAAGATTCTGACCGATCCGTTCCATGACGTGATGATCTATTACAAATCGCCTTATTTTATCCTCAAGGGTGAAATGTACGATCATATGAATGACTGGTATGATAAATCACTGCTGGCCAGGCAGGCGTAATCAAATCCGAATCAACAGGTTTATGTCCGATGATGAACAGGAGTGTTCATGCTGAATGTTGAATCCATCATCGAACAGCGTTTTCCCCAAATCCTGCACCAGCCGTCGCTATTGAGGCGGCCCCTGGTTGCGGGTCTGAAAATGCTGTTTCATGAGCGCGAGCAACGTAATTTTCAACAACGCTATCCCCACCTGCACGGCATCGATTTTGTCGATCAGTTGCTGGCATACTTTGATTTCAGCTATACCGTTCGCCCCCAGGAAATCGAGCGTATTCCGACCCATGGCCGTGTTGTCATTATTGCTAATCACCCCATCGGCACGCTGGATGCTGCCGTGTTACTGAAACTGGTCAGCCAGGTGCGTAGTGATGTCAAAGCAGTGACCAATCAGCTGCTTGCCGATATCGAACCGCTGCAATCTTTGTTGCTGCCTGTGAATAATATGGACGGCAAAACATCGCGTGATCAAATCAAAGCCGTCTATCGGCATCTGGAAGCCGAGGGGGTCGCAATAATCTTTCCGGCCGGAGCGGTGTCGCGCTTAAGTCCTGCCGGCATCCGCGACGGGCGCTGGAGCAGCGGTTTCCTGCGTATTGCTACCGCCATGCGTGCGCCGATATTGCCGATGCATGTCAATGGACGTAATTCGATGTTTTTCTACGCCTTGTCGCTGCTTGCTAAACCGTTATCCACCCTCTGGTTGATCCGGGAGATGTACAAACAGGCGAAGCAGTCGGTGTCCATCAATATTGGCGAGATCATCTCGTTCGAGAGCTATCAAAAAGTGCAACTGCCACTCAGAGCTCGCGTCAAACTGTTTCAGAAACATGTCTATCGTATCGGTCACCGCAAGAGCCCGATGTATGAAACCTGCGCTCCCATCGCCCACCCCGAACCACGGCAACTGCTGCGACAAGAGGTGCGCGCCTGCGAATTGCTGGGTGAAACGCAGGATGGCAAACAGATTTACCTCGCGCCATTTCACCCCGACAGCTGTTTGATGCGTGAAATTGGGCGGTTACGAGAAATTGCGTTTCGGGCTGCCGGCGAAGGTTCCGGCCTGCGTCGTGATGTTGATAGTTATGACCGCAACTGTTTTCAGCTGGTGTTGTGGGATGAAACGGATTTGGAAATTGTCGGCGCATACCGCCTCTGCGCTGTCGCAGACGCCCCAGTATCGGGAAACAATGCGGACGGATTTTATTCACAGAGCCTGTTTAGTTTCTCAGATGATATGGATGATATACTGACGCACGGGCTGGAACTGGGACGCAGCTTTGTGCAGCCACGCTATTGGGGTCGGTGCAGCCTGAAATATCTGTGGTATGGCATTGGCGCTTTTTTACGTTCGCATCCCCAATTTCGTTACCTGTTCGGCCCTGTTTCGATCAGTGATAGTTACCCTGCCGCGGCCAAGGATATGCTGGTCTATTTTTACAGCCTCTATTTTGGCGACCCACAGACCGGGGTTCAGGCCGATAAAGTTCGAGCCAATATGCCGTATCATTTCACGGAGGAGAAACAGCATGAGATGTCGTTACATTTTTCCGGCCATAATTACAAATCTGACTTTATCCACCTTAAAAGCAGCCTGAAACATATGGGCTGTTCGGTTCCCACTCTGTATAAACAATATACCGAGATATGCAAGCCCGACGGCGTCCGTTTTCTGGCCTTCAATATCGATCCGGATTTCGCCAACTGCGTCGATGGTTTGGTTATGGTGGATTTGACCCGTATGAAAGATAAAACCCGTCAACGCTATATTGACAGACCGGATATCCCCTCCGCCCAATAGCTGACCCGGACTGTTGAGCAACAGTACCAGAGCCTGGCTTGCACAGGGTGACATTATTGATATTGGTGTTAGAATACGCGGTTCACGGGGGCGACTTGGTTTCGACGGAGATGCTGAACCCTGTGGGGCATGTCGGGTTGTTGGTCCCGTAAAAAGCTGGCACTTGCATATAATTGCAAACGACGACGTAGAACTAGCTTACGCTGCGTAAGTTACCCCGCTCTTGAGGTGTCCATCCATTGGGAATCCGGGGTCATTTAGATGGAATCGTCACTTGGAACTGGAGACTCGTGGTTCTAGGGATTAAATAGTTACGAATCGACCCCTTAGGCATCTTGTCCGTTTGGTTTCTCTGGGGTGCTGTTCGAACGGACTACACATGTAGAACCACAGGCTGATGATTTTCGGACGCGGGTTCGAATCCCGCCGCCTCCACCAA
>JALUWF010000212.1 GCA_027019785.1 Mariprofundus sp.
TCAGCTTTGGCATCGGGATTATCTCAACGCCATTTATCGTATCGCGCATACCGGTGAATTATTTCGCACACAACGAGAGGCATGCTATGACGGATGATTCGCATCATGTCGTGATTCGATGGCTGCTGATGTGCCTGAAAAATCTGCTTGGCGCTGTACTGGTGATTGCCGTCATTATAATGCTGGTGACGCCGGGGCAGGGGTTATTGAGTATCCTGTTCGGTCTGATGATCATGAATTATCCCGGCAAATATCAGCTTGAACGCTGGATCATCCAGCGTCCGTTGATTTTCCGGGCTGTGAATGCCCTGCGTGCAAAACAGGGCCAGTCGCCGCTGCAAGCGCCGTCGGATCATTAACGTCATGCTGATTGCTTCTGCACTCATCGTCATTGGCATCATCATGCTGGCCTGGAGCGCTGACCGCTTTGTCGATAGCGCCGCCGCCATAGCCGTAAGCTTACGCATGCCGCCGATGATTATCGGCCTCACTATCGTCAGCCTCGGCACTTCATTGCCGGAGATGTTGGTGTCTGCGACAGCGGCCATCAACGGTGATCCGGATATCGGTATCGGTAATGTGCTCGGCTCCAATATCGCCAATATCGGCCTGGTGCTGGGTTTGACGGCGCTGATTGTCCCTTTAATGGTGAAATCGAGAACATTAAAGCACGAAATGCCACTGCTGTTCATGGTGACGTTTCTGACCTTCGCCCTGATGTCGGATGGCGATTTGAGCTTTTCGGATGGACTCATTCTGCTTATCACGCTGGTGCTCGTACTGTTCCTGATCATCCGCATCGGCCTGAAAGACAGGCATGATCCGCTGGCGCAGGAGTTTTCCGAATCGATGCCTGCCAAAACAGGCAGAGGCAGGTCGATCATCATTTTTCTGGTATCCCTGACGCTGATGATCATCAGTTCCCGATTGCTGGTTCAGGGCGCAGCAGATATTGCCCGTTATCTGGGCATCAGTGATCTGGTCATCGGTCTGACTATTGTCGCCATCGGCACCAGCCTGCCCGAACTGGTGGCATCCATTTTCAGCGTCCTCAAAAATGAAGCTGATCTGGCTATCGGCAATGTCATCGGTTCAAATATGTTTAATTTACTGGCTGTACTGGCCATGCCGGCCCTGATTCAGCCGGGCCGTTTTGCTCCAGAAGCGTTGTTGCGCGATTTTCCGGTGATGCTGGCCTTTACCATTGCACTGTTCGTGGTCTCCTTTGGCAAGAAGGGTGGGAAAATCAACCGTTTTGAAGGAGGACTGTTGGCTGGGGCCTTTGCCGGTTATCTGTATTTTCTTTATCTGCAAGCCTAGTAGTCTGTCGGACTCATGCTGCCCCCTATGCTTGGCAAATTCGCATTCCAGTTCATCTACGGATGCACTATAAAATGTAATCACAGAAAAATAAACGCTGTTTTCCTCGCTTAGAAGCATGTTTTTGTCGGTGCCAAGAATGAGTTGTTGAGTTGCTGGTGGGGTTGGGCGAAGGGCGAAGGGGGAAAGTTGAGGGCGATGCATTTGGATTTGTGATGGACGAATTGGAGGACTACGATCTGTCAGGTGTAGGGAAGGGGGAGCCAGAGACGGCGATCATTCGTGACACCTAAGTCAGAACCCAAAACCGATTGCATTTGCCCCACCGTTTAACGGAGCATTGGGCTGCAAAGACTTTTCAACACATAACTTCCCAATTTCATCTACAAGCCTTCTGACCGCCTGAGTTTTTGGAAATCCCCATTAATTAATTA
>JALUWF010000213.1 GCA_027019785.1 Mariprofundus sp.
CTGAGGGTTGGCTCTCATTGACGGGTGTGATTCAACATTCCAGCAATATTGGTGCAGCCAAAATTGCTTTGGATATTGGCGCGCAACGCTTGGGTAAAAAGCTGCATGCTTTGGGTTTTGGGCATCGTCCTAAGATTCGCTTGAGCGGTGCATCGGCAGGCATTTTGGCAGCACCCGAACAATGGGGACTGGTGGAAACAGCGAATATTGCCTTTGGGCAAGGCGTTGCCGTGACGACGCTGCAATTGGCAACAGCCTTTGCCACACTGGCACATCAGGGGCAGCGCGTGTATCCGCGTTTGCGTCTGTCCGAGCCTGTACACATGGGGGCGCAGGTCTTTTTGCCCAGCAGTGTGGCAGCCGTGAATAAGATGCTGGTGGCAGCAACGCAGCGAGAAGGAACAGGGTTTCGTGCTGTGCCAAAGGGCTATCGCGTGGCAGGAAAAACGGGGACGGCACAACGCGCCAATCATCATGGTGGTTATGACAAAGATAAATTTACAGCGGTGTTTGCAGGCTTTGTGCCTGCTGACCGCCCTGCTTTGGTGATTGCGGTGGAAATCAATGAGCCGAAGAAGTCGATTTATGGCGGGACGGTGGCTGCACCTGTGTTTCGTGCGATTGCGGCCAATGCCTTGCCTTATTTGGGTGTGTTGCCCGATCATCCCGCTACAGTGCATATTCCGCCTGAACCCAAGCATCCGAAGGTGCAACAGACTAAGGGTATGCCTGATATGAGTGGGCTATCGCTGCGTGAAGTGCATCGCTTGGCACATCAACACGGCTGGACGGTGCGGCTGCATGGTTCGGGCTGGGTGGTGCGGCAAAAGCCGAAGTCGGGAAACAGTATCAAACAACACGAGATGATTGAGGTGTGGTTGCATGAATAAAGCCATGAAAGAATTACAAGCACGCGTGCCATTGATGCCGCACACTTATGCTGCTTTGGGCTTTGCCCTGCATGGGGTGGCAGCCACCCAACAGGTAGGACGATTATGCGACCATTCGGCACAGGTGCAGGCAGGTGATGTGTTTCTTTGCTTGCCGCGTGCGCACGCGCAACGCCAAGCCTTTGTGCATGCGGCGGTACAGGTAGGGGCGCAAGCGGTGGTGTGTGTGGGCGATACTGGGGTGGATGTACCTGAAGGGGTGGCATCTTTAATGTTGCCTGATATGGCAGTATTGGGCGCATGGTTGCGGCAGTATTTTGGCACTGAAACATGCACGACGCGTTGTATCGGTGTGACGGGTACGGATGGCAAAACCAGTGTGGCGTGGATGCTGCGGCAGGCTTTGGCACGGTATGCGGGAGCAGCTTGGTCATCAGGGACGCTGGGTTGGATGTGTTCTGATGATGACATCTATGATTTGGGCAATACGACCCCATCATTGTTGTGTATGCACTATTTGTTGGCAGCGGCGCAGCAGGAAAAACTACCGTATTGGGTGATGGAAGTATCCTCACATGGCATCGAGCAACAACGCATTGCAGGGATTCCTATATCGGCAGTCATGTGGACGACTTTGGGGCATGACCATTTGCAAGATCATGGCGGCTTTGAGAATTATGCGGCATTGAAGGCGAGTGTGCTGCATCAAGTCGTGGCTGATGGCGGTGTGGTGGTGGTCAATGCGGCACAAGAAAGGATGCAACCTTATGTGGCAGATATGCCGCATCATGCCTATCGGCTTGGTCGGGTGGATGGGCAAGCGGATAAGGCTGTGATGTATGGGGATATGCGGGCTGTT
>JALUWF010000214.1 GCA_027019785.1 Mariprofundus sp.
AGTTTTTGGAACGGGTCTGGTTTCGGTCTTTTGTTCCCAGGCAATACCATGTTGATTCAATAGCGATTTCAGCCGTTTGTTTTCATCCTGCAAACGCTGTAATTCATTTTGGCTATCATAGTTCACTTTCGTCAAACCTGAATTGATCCATCAGTGTATTCATCTCATCGACTACATAATAGCACCATGAATGGCTCTCACGAAGACGGACTTCATCGAGACGATCTACAAAAGCCTCTTGCTTAGGAAGCTCCAATTGGCTGATGATTGCCAATGCTTGCTCAAACATACGCACCATAGCATCAAAGTAGCCATCATCATCCATGCCGCAAAAGCTCAGATAATCGGCACATGATTCGCAGTAAAAAACCGACAGTTCAGCTATGCCCTCAGGTTGTCCAATAGCGTGTTGGTAATCGGAAATCGCTTTTTTGGCTTTCGAGATAGAATATTGCTGATTTCGCATTACATCTGGACATACCCAGCGGCATATAGCTTTCTTGTATGGCTCCAGCACATCATCTCCCAAAGCGAACCGGGCATGCAAGAATGCCTGGTTGTCTTTGTTGGCACCGTAGAGGTCACGGATCAGGGCAAGTAATTCCTTCTGCTCCAACCTAGCTAAATTGCGCTTGAGCATACTCCATGTTGGTTTGCTTGAGGTTTTTTGCTGGATGAGCATATTATTCTAAAACTTGGTGTGATGCGTCAAATATGTTCATGTATAACAGTCCATCACGTGTTTATCTCATCTGCATAGATATCCCGCTCATAAGCATCTTCGATGGCTGCATCCAATCGTTGCAACAACTCCAAAAGTGATTCACCCGGTCTGCGAACCAGCATGGCCAGACCTTGATCAAAATCGGGCGCTACTGCCGCGCAACGTGCAGGGCCAAATCGACCAAGGGAAATTGCTCCATTTCCATCGGTAAGATATTCAATGTTTTCCAGTTTCACCACTTTTTCCATATGCGCCATTATTTCTGATTTTTTTGATCGGGCAACTGATGAATCAGGTTGTCAAAATCACTGGCACTTAAATCCTGTTCAGCGATTCGCTTGAGAGTGAATTTTCCATATTCATCATTGGCTAACTGGCAGGCCATATCGTGACTTATTTTTCCGGCATGGGTGAGAATCTTCCGATCATTGATGTTGAAAAAAGCATCGAGCTTGCGAATCCAGTCCGCCATGTGCATGGGAGTACGGCGCATGGCCTGGCCTTCGGCGAAGATCAGGTATTGTTCCACCAGATTATTCAGTGCGGCCAGTTCTTCTTCATTCAGATAATTCTTGGCCACAGTCACATCCTGCTTGCGCACCTTGGCACCGCGCCAGTTTGTCAGCCCCATATTGGCCTTATCTGCATCGGCGCGGGCATGAATGATTTCGGCAGCCGTCTGGCCTGTAATCGCCCAATGCATCTTGTTCTGCACCGTTTTGAAAAATTGAATGCTGATTTCCAGCGTGGGATCGTAATCAATACTGGTGGCGACATGACTTTTCACCCGATAACCCACTGAAATAATCATATCGAGATTGTAATACTCAAGGTTTCGCTGCACATCGCGATTGCCCTCGCGCCGAACTGTTAAGAATTTCTGAACAGTTGCCTGCGGAGAAAGCTCGCCTTCGTCATAAACATTGCGAATATGCATACTGATATTCGGCACAGTCGTCTGAAACAACTCGGCGATATGTTGCTGGGTCAGCCAGACTGTTTCATCTGCCAGCCGCACATCAA
>JALUWF010000215.1 GCA_027019785.1 Mariprofundus sp.
GCCTCATCCCATTGCCTTTACAACACAAACACCCCATATTTCGCATCAACCAATCATGTCCAACAGAGGAATCGCATTGAACCTGCCCGCCAATAAAAAGAAAATCTCCATCGTCTGTTTTTCGGGCGATTTCGATAAAATGGTCGCCGCCTTCACCATTGCCACCGGCGCCGCTGCCACTAATCGCGATGTCACCCTGTTTTTCACCTTCTGGGGATTGAACGCCCTGAAAAAAAACAGAGGCCGCGTCGCCACCGGCAAAAGTATTCTGGCCAAAGCATTCAATTTCCTAATGGGCGGGCTGAATAGCATGCCGCTATCCCGTCTCAACTTCTTCGGTGCGAGCCCGAAGCTGATGAGTATGATGATGAAAAAACACAACGTCGCCACCCTGCCCGAGCTGGTCGAGGCGGCGCATGCGCTCGGAGTTCGCATTGTCGCTTGCGAAATGGCTATGCACATTCTGGAAGTCGAAAAAAGCGATATGATTGAAGAGGTGCAGGATGTGGTTGGCGTCGCCACCTTCCTCAATGATTCGGAAGATGCGCATATTATTTTTATATAATCATAAGGAAAACAGAGCATGAAACATTTTCTCGATATCACCAATGAAACCTGTCCGATGACCTTTGTAAAGGTAAAACTTCAGCTGGCAAAAATGGCTAGCGGCGAACAACTGGAAGTCCTGCTCAATGAGGGTGAACCACTGGAAAACGTGCCGCGCTCATGCGAGGAGCAGGGCTACAAAGTGCTCTCCAACGAGCCGACGGATGAAAACAAACACCTGCTGCTGATTGAAAAGTGATCCAGGTTCAACCCGAATGATGGCTTAACGCCTCAATCTCTTTCTGCCTGTCGGCGGCTGCTTTCTCGACCTGCTGCATCTGCTGACGAATCATCTCATTGATGCTGCGAATATGCGTTTCCGCTTCCGCTGCCAGCTGCTTTTTCTGCTGCTGCTCACGCGCAAGTTTATTCTCATACTGCTGCTTCAAGGCAGCCAGCTTTTGATTGAAGTGCGCCATTTCCTGCGCCTGTTGCTGTTGGATGGCGACCATCTGCTGCTGTTGACGCTGAATGGTCGCCTCTTTTTTGTTGACTACGCCCACATAAGAGCCAAGCGCCGCCAGAAGAAACAGGATCGTAATCACCAGACCCACCTGCGTCAGCAGGGATGAAATAGTATCGCTCTGAACTTTTTTCTCAATGTTAGCTTTATTCAAATCACTCACTGAAACTCCTGTTATGCTGTTTCTTTGATCAATCGATCCAACAATCCTACAACGGTTTCGGACAGCGGCGCAATCGCTTCGACATCGGCGATGGCACCCGTTTTGTCGCCACTATTATAGCGCTCTACGGCACGCCGACCGAGCGAATGCACCTGTTCATGCGGAGACTCCAGTTTTCTGAAAGAAGCCCTGCTTCCATAGGTCTGCTTGCCCAGACTGTCATACCATTTCCCGAGGCGGCAATCATGATGGCTTGCCACCGTGGAAAGCTCGATTTCGCCACGATCCAGAATCATATTGATCAGACGCTTTTTCCACAAGATATGATCGGACTTGGCCAGCCTCAGAATAGCGCCGTTAAGTTTCATCTCTGTAAATTCCTGAATCTCGGATACCAGCTTGCTTTCCATCTTATCGGTATCTTTCAATGTCTGATTCACCACCTGACGGGCATTGCCCACCATCGTGGCGGTTTCAGCTACCGATTGAGCTACCTCCTGCGATGCATCGGACTGATCACGGGTGGCCTCGGTAATCTGATCCACCTCTCCGGCGATGATGTGCAGCGCATCGGCCATTTCACGCATGCGGTCATTGACATGATCCATCTCATGATTGCCCTTCCCGACCGCCTCTGTAATACCTGCCGTCGCTTCTGCAATGGCAGAAATATCGCGCTGTATCCGATGAATTTTATCAACAATATTTCCAGTCGCTTCCCTGGTCTGCTGCGAAAGCTGTTTCACCTCATGCGCCACAACAGCGAAGCCCCTTCCCGCTTCGCCGGCCCGGGCTGCTTCAATGGTTGCATTCAGCGCCAGCAAATTGGTCTGATCCGAAATCTTTTTAATCACTGTCAAAATTCCATCGATCTCACGCGAGGCTTGCGTCAATGCATGCACGCTTTCTCCTGCCTGCGACACCCGTTGATCAATATTATTCATCGCCCCCACAGCGTGATTGACCGCTTCACCGGCATCCTGACTCTGATGATTGGCATTCATGATACTGTCGTTAACCTGATCAATACGCGCTGCCACATGCGCCACATTGGCGCTCATCTCTTCGCTGGCGCTGGCCATGGCCATGGCCCTGTCATCCAGATGCGAAATATCCTGATCAAGCCGGCCCATGGTAATGGTCGTTTCAAAGGCATTCATGGTCATACCGACCATATCATCCAGCTGTTCGAGCATGCGCCCTTCCAGCTGCGCCGCCAGCGCATTGGCCTGACCAACCAATGCATCGTCACCACTGGCTCGATAAGTAAAATCACCTTCGGATAGTTTGGCAAAAAGGGTCAATATTTCCTTTCTGGTCTGATCCATCACATCTCCCGGTTACAGCGCCGATTGATGCGCGCTAACGCAAGAAGATAGCAAGAAAAATGCCAGAGGTATTGATAGCAGGCCTTGATAGCAGACCTTGATAGCAGCGGTTGATATCAGAGCTTTAATCAGCCAGCCAGTCACGAATGATGTTCGCCTCTGATCAGGCGCACCAGCATCACCGACATCAGCGCCAGCCCGGCCATCGAAAAGGCCCCCAGCCCATGTGATTTCAGCCACTGGCAGAAAAAGATCCATGCAGCCAACGCCACAAAGGTGAGCAGGCCACCAAGCAGATACAGGATGCCCTTCATCAAACCTTCGGCACATCCGGCTGCAGCAAAAATGGTGCGAAAGGGTCGCTGGATCATAGATTCCGCCTGCTGCACGTATCGTGGTTGTTTGAACAACAGCCAGCCCAGTGCAATCAACACCAGCGCAAATACCATGTAATCGCCCAACAGCAACCAAAAATCCGATTTATCCCACCATGATGAAGGCATTTGCCGGGTGGTATAACCCTCATCGAGATCCAGAGGATCGGCCAGCGCCAGCACAGGCCAGCAGGCCAGTATGGTAAAAATCAGTCGTTTCATGGTGTTTTTCCTATTTCAGGCTTTATGGTTGTCGGAGTGGTTTGCCTCATGGCCGGATAGAATACCAACTTGAATACGCCATCTTTCGGATGGAAATATTTACCTGCAAACATCGCCTCACGAAGCGTCGGCATCATGATTTAGAAAACTCCTCGAATGCCTGCATGGCTTCAGCGGCATACATCAACGAGGGGCCGCCGCCCATATAGATCGCCATGCCCAGCGTTTCGGCCAGTTCATCGCGTGTCACGCCCAGTGCAATCAAGGCTTTGACATGAAAGCCGATACACCCCTTGCAGTGACCTGCCACGCCAATGGCAAGCGCCATCAGTTCCTTGGTCTTCTTGCTCAAGGCGCCATCATCCAGCGCTGCACCTGCCATGGCTGAAAAGCCTTTCATTACATCGGGAATGCCTTTGCGGAGGCCTCCGATGCTGGCTGATAATTCTTGTGTTAGCTGCTTATATTCGTGGCTCATGAAATCTCCTTGTTTATCCTATGAATGCCCCTACAGCACCACTGAGCATCACGGCACCAATCAGCAGCAGAAACAGACTGAAAATGGACTGCAGATGAGTGGATGCAATCCTGTGCATGAAAATACTGCCAAAAACAGTTCCCACTGCTGCAAGTCCGGCAATCCACAGCACTGGTTGCCAGGCCATCTCTACGTGACCGAAATAGGTCGTACCTGCAATAATAGCATTGATGATAATAAGCACCAGTGAATGGTTCACCGCAATTTTATAGTCGGATATACCTAGCCATAGTAGTGCCGGAACCATCATAAATCCGCCACCAACACCCAACATACCTGTCACAATACCCAGCAACAACCCTGTCAATAATGTAACCAGACAGCGACAGGGTTGCACGGGTAAGTCGAGAGATGGTGTTTTTTTTCGATACCGCATCCACCAGGCTACAAACCAGACCAGTAAACCGAAGATGGCGCCCTGGAATGCATCTGAAACAAGCAGGCCGAGATGCGCGCCAAGCCAACTGCCAATAGCGCCACCGGCAATAAAAAAGACCAGCAACTTCATTTGGAGCTGATACCATGCCCGTTCTCGAATCAGTGCGACCAGACTGACCGCTGCGACAATCCATAAGCTTGCTGCAACCGCCGACTTCAATGGCATATCGAATCCATGATTTAATAGTGGCACGGTCAACATACCGCCACCAGCACCAAACAGTGCCAGCATGATTCCGATTAACGGAGCCATCATCAAGGCTAACATGCTCATAGAAACATCACCAATGCCACCTGGCAGAAGATGACTTTTTTACGCCACCATGAACATGCATGACGGGTAAAAAAGTCTCCTCCAATGATCCGCAGGTTATAGATTACTTGAGTCGTTCAATACCCATGCGCTTGAGGAATGCCTTCTCCATGAATGGTTCGGAGACGCCTGTTCTCATCTTGCGCATAAAATACTTCTCGAAACCGACTTTGGCTACATGCACCCATTTGCCGCCTCTTGCCCATACCTTGTTGCGCGGTGGAATCTGCGGATAGGCCACCATCGCCACGCCGCCATCACCGAAATCAGCCAGGCAAATGGCTCCCCATGTACCCACCTCTTCAGGCTCTTCACCTTTAATGTCATGGATAATGTTATGTACAATGGCAGTGGTCATGGTTTCAATCATAAATCCTGTTTTTGGCGTGCCTAGCGGAACAGGTGTTTTCTCTACAGGTGGAATTGCAACAATAACACCCGTACCATAAATATTTTTGAACGTCTGATTCTGCTGATGGTTATCAATAGTTACAAATCCCATCGGATTGACTAGGCCTTCGCATTCAGCCACCGGGCCTACGCCACGGAATGGTGGCATTAGCATAGCAAATTTGTGATCCAGCGTGCCGGATTCAATCACTTCACCATGACGACCCACTTCTTCATAATCAAGCGTGTTTTCATGAATCGCAGAAGTCTTGCAATTAGTGATAAATTTGATGTCACGTTTACGAAATTCTGATTCCATCAAGCTCTTGGAATCTTCCACGCCGCCCAGCCCCAGATGACCAATATAAGGTTCGGGCGTAATGAAAGTCATCGGAACCTGATCACGAATTTTGCGCCGACGCAGTTCAGTGTCGAGAATCATGGCAAATTCATAAGCAGGGCCAAAGCAGGATACGCCTTGCACCGCACCCACCACAATCGGGCCGGGATCTTTACAAAAATTTTCGAATTCCTGATATGCTTTCACTGCATGATCCACATGGCAGATCGACTGTGTGAAGCCGTCCGGGCCCATTCCGGGGATCAGTTCAAAGGCCAACCGTGGTCCGGTTGCGACAATTAAATAATCATATTCCAGTTCCTGTCCATTACCCAGCTTCAGCTTGTTCTCTTTTGCCATAATTTTGTCTACGCCGCAGGAGAGAAAATTGATGCCTTTTTTATTCAGATAGGGTGAGCACTGGAAGCTAATCTGCTCCTTATCGCGCCAACCTACTGCCACCCACGGGTTCGATGGGGTAAAGTGGAAATAATCCACATTGGATACCACCGTTACCTCATGTTCGCCACCCAATGCTTTCAGAGCGGCTTTCATTTCATACGCAGCCGGCATACCGCCAATACCTGCACCAATAATTGCTACATGTGCCATAGTTACTTCTCTCCTTCATAATGAGGGCATTCACTATGGCCCTCTGTTATTCAGGGAGCCCTGTGTCAACTGGACTCCCTTCTTTATAAGATATGCGTATTATAATATAGTAATATAATAAGTAAAGAATTTATTTTACCGGACAGGAATTAATGCCGAGAATTGTATACAAAGGGCAAAAGCTGATTGCAGAAGTCAGCACAAATACTGCACCGGCGCCCATTACCACATAACTCCATGGCGCCGCCAGCATACCCATTGCCCCGACGGCAATCAGTGCAACGCCGGCCAACAGCCGGGCAATTCGATCGATACCACCTACATTTGCTTTCATAACTTACCTCCTTTCATCTATGGATGATGCAGCCATGCTACGGCCATCAAACAAAGGCTTCAGTGACAATGTCACTTATAAAGGCTGTGAGCGATGACCTGTTTCCTCGCTCCAACGATTCTTTCAATATTCACCATATGTTTATTATAATGGAACTATACGTTACAATGTGCCTCGCTTGTAAATTAGTGGCATGCGGAGAAAACATGGCATATTCGATAACATCAAATGAAGTTCAACTTGGCGCACAAGGGCGGTTGGTCATCCCGGCCCCCTTGCGCAAGGCACTTAACTTAAACAAGGGCGATTGCCTGATTGCACGCAAAGTCGGCGACAGCCTGATATTGGAACGGCGTGAGGCCATCGAATCCCGTTTATGGGAGATGTTTTCTGAGATTCCGAAAGAGATCAGCCTTGTGGATGAGTTGATGTCAGAGCGGAGTGTGGCGGCGCAAACAGAGAACCAGACATGAGTCGGGTTCTCGATGCTTCTGCCGTACTGGCCTACCTGCATCAGGAGCCGGGCTGGGAAACCGTTCAGAGCGTTATCGGTGAGAGTTGTATCAGCGCTGTGAACTGGAGTGAAGTGGCGCAAAAGATAAAACAAAAAGGCATGGATATTACCACTGTGCGCTGTTTGATCGAAGAGCTTGGCTTGATCATTGCCCCCTTCTCGCTTGAACAGGCAGAACTTGCAGCTCATCTGTGGGATCAAGGTAAAGCATTTGGTCTGTCTCTGGCGGATCGAGCCTGTCTGGCACTGGCTATGCAGCAACAGTCCCCGGTTTTCACTGCCGACAGAGTATGGGTAAAATTAAAACTGGATATCGACATTCGTCTGCTGCGTTAACGCGCATGGTCTCTGTTACGATAACCGTAGAGGACGCGGAGAAAAAACAATAAGTTCCTCTACATACTCCGCGCCATTTGCGGTCAACAGTCTTTGAGCGTAGCCATTATTTAACCCGGACTATTCATAGTTAAAACGATCCAGATTCATCACTTTGACCCAGGCAGCAACGAAGTCATGCACAAACTTCTCTTTCGAACCATCAAATGCATAGACCTCTGCTAAAGCACGCAGTTCAGAGTTGGAACCGAAGATCAAATCCACCGGCGTAGCTGTCCATTTCAGCTTGCCTGTTTTACGATCATAGCCTTCATATACACCCTCATTGCTGGCTGACTTCTTCCATTTCGTGGACATATCCAGCAGATTGACGAAGAAATCATTGCTTAAGGTTCCCTGCCTGTCAGTGAATACACCGTACTTCGATCCGTCAGTATTCGCTCCCAATGCACGCATACCACCGACCAGCACAGTCATTTCCGGTATTGTCAGAGTCAACAGGTCAGCTTTTTCAACGAGCATTTTTGTCGGCGACCCATAACTGCTGTCGCTGTAGTAATTACGGAAGGCGTCTGCAGTTGGTTCCAGTGCAGAAAATGAATGCACATCGGTCATCTTTTGCGATGCATCACCACGTCCCGGTCTGAACGGCACCTCGACCTTGAAACCGGCATCATTGGCTGCCTTCTCAATCGCAGCAGCGCCTCCAAGCACAATAAGATCAGCCATGGAGACCTTCTTGCCACCGCCAGCCCTGTTGTTGAAGGCCTGCTGAATCCGTGCCAGTTTCTTCAACACGCTTGTCAGCTCTTGTGGATTGTTGACCTCCCAGCCCTTCTGAGGAGCCAAACGTATGCGCGCCCCGTTAGCGCCACCGCGCATGTCCGAACCGCGATATGTGGAGGCCGATGCCCATGCCGTCCTGACGAGTTGAGGTGCGGATAAACCGGATTTCAGTATTTTCGCTTTCAGCCTGGCTGCATCGTCGGCATCAATCAATTTGTAGTTGATCGCAGGAATCGGATCTTGCCAGATAAATACTTCTTGCGGCACTTCACTGCCCAGGTAGCGGCTGCGCGGCCCCAAATCCCGATGTGTCAGCTTGAACCAGGCTCTGGCAAATGCCTTGTCGAATTGCTTTGGATGCGCCAGAAAATGTTTGGATATCTTGCTGTAGACGGGATCCTCCTTTAATGCCAGGTCCGTCGTTAGCATAATCGGCGGATTATATTTGCCCTTGATGTGTGCATCCGGCACTGATGTGTGTGCATCCATATCGGTTGGCACCCACACGGTGCCGCCAGCGGGCGTCTGCTGCTTTTTCCAATCGTAACGGAACAGATTATCAAGAAACAGGATAGACCATGCGGTTGGCGTTTGCGTCCATGCGCCCTCCAGCCCACTGGTCATGGTGTCTTCCGCATTGCCTTTCCCGCACCTGTTCATCCAGCCAAAACCCTGCTGCTCAATGGCAGCGGCGGCAGGCTCCGGCCCCACACAATCAGCTTTTGTAGCACCATGGGTCTTGCCAAGCGTGTGTCCGCCCGCAATCAGCGCAACGGTCTCTTCATCGTTCATGGCCATGCGACCAAAGGATTCACGAATATCTGCGGCAGCGGAGGCAGGGTCGAGATTGCCGTTCGGCCCTTCAGGATTCACATAGATCAAACCCATCTGCAAGGCGGCCAGCGGTTTTTCGAGCTTGCCGTCTTTACTATAGCGTTTGTTGTTGGCCAGCATCCTGGTTTCCGGCCCCCAGTAAACCCTGTCTGCAGCCCAATCGTCCACGCGACCACCTGCGAAACCCAGGGTTTTAAAACCCATGGATTCCAGTGCAACGTTACCGGCCAGAACCATCAGATCACCCCATGATACGTTACGACCGTATTTTTGTTTGACCGGCCACAATATACGACGGGCCTTATCCAGATTGGCATTATCGGGCCAGCTGTTGAGTGGTTCGAAGCGTTGCTGACCGCCATCGGAACCGCCACGACCATCATGCACGCGATAAGTGCCGGAAGCGTGCCAAGCCATCCTGATCATCAGGCCGCCATAATAGCCCCAATCTGCCGGCCACCACGCCTGTGATGTTTTCAGTGTTTTCTCGATGTCCTTTTTCAAGGCCTTGAGGTCGACACGTTCAAAAGCCATGGCATAGTTAAAATTGTCACCGTAAGGATTCGATCTCGGATCGTGCGCACGCAGTGGTTCCAGATTCAGTAATTCAGGCCACCAAAATTGATTGGTTTTGGCCTCGCCTCTGCTCATAGCTGGATTTGCCCATGCCGTGTTTGATAGCAATACAAACATCAAACCTGCCATTGTTATCATAATGAATTTACAGTTTTTCATGGTGATCGTCCTCCTTGGCATGGATACTCATGGCGTGGCAGCACAATATCTGTGGCACATCGTTGACTTCCATATCTATGGTTGAGATGATAACAATAGATAAATTCTATGTATAATTGATTGTTTCTATATTATCTATAGGTTTTAGCTATCAATACAACATGGAGTCAGACATGAATCTACGCGCCATCTCTTATATTGTTGCTGTGGCAGATCTGCGTAATTTCAGCCAGGCAGCCGAGCAATGCTATGTGAGCCAACCGACTTTGAGCGCTCAAATCAAAAAACTTGAGGAATCTTTGGGCATAAAGATTTTTGAACGCAACAACAAACGCGTCATGATTACCGAAGCAGGCCAGGATATTATACAATCTGCAAGGCGGGTTCTGCAGGAAATCGAAACCATCAAAGAGATTGCTGAAAGTGCCAGCAATCCCTTTGCCGGAACATTCCGGCTTGGAGCCTTCCCCACACTATCCACCTATATATTTCCCGGTATTGTTCCACAGATCAAGAAACTTATGCCTGACTTGCGCCTTGTTCTGATCG
Organism: Mariprofundus sp.; assembly: GCA_027019785.1. GTDB lineage: Bacteria > Pseudomonadota > Zetaproteobacteria > Mariprofundales > Mariprofundaceae > Mariprofundus. The sequence continues at coordinate 9,876 of JALUWF010000215.1, forward strand.
AAGAAAAAACAGCCATTTTAATGGAGATGCTCCACAAGGGCGACATTGACGCGGCACTCTTTGCCATGCCGGTACATGAGAATTTTTTTGAGATGAAAATCTTGTTTGATGACCCGTTCTTTCTGGCCTGCCCGCCGGACCACCCCTTGGCAAAGAAATCCGAGGTCGCAGTCGAGGAGCTTTCTAAATACCGCCTGTTGCTGCTGGAAGAGGGCCACTGTCTGCGCGATAACGCGCTGGAAATATGTCAGCAGCATAATATTCCTGAAGAGCAGGCATTTCGCGCCACTGGCCTCGAAA
>JALUWF010000216.1 GCA_027019785.1 Mariprofundus sp.
CGCTTGCCCTTGCCGCTCTTGATTGCATTGATGCCATCCAATGTCTCTTGCCATACGTCGCGCCCGGCATCTCGTTGTTCCAGTTCTTCTTCAGTCATTCTACCCATGTTCAATAGCCTCCTTGATCGCTTTTAATATGTGCGCTGGCGCATTTTGCTGTTTCGCCTTGGCATAGATGGTCAGCATCCATATTTCGCCCGAATGCTTGCGCCAGTAATAAATGACCCTGAAGCCGCCACGTTTGCCGCGACCGCTCCCCGCCCAGCGTATCTTGCGAACGCCGCCACTGCCCGGAATCACTGAACCCGCTTCCGGGTGTAGCGTCAAAGCCCATTGCAATGCGGTGTAGGCTTCATCATTCATATAGTCGGGCAGCATTCGTGTGAATGCCGGAACCTCAATAAATGTTAAAAGCGAATCATACGGCAGAGCGGTAGCCATGTCATGCCTCCTATCAGGCTATGCGTAGTGTGACTTCATGCCCAAGTTTGGTCAGAATATTCACCAGCGAATCAATGGTGAACTTTTCAGCTTTGCCGCGTAGCAGATCGCTCACCCTTGGCTGTGAAATGCCGAGTGCTTTGGCTGCTGCCTGCTGTGTCAGTTTCTTTTCAAGCAATGCCTTGTCCGCTGCAATCATGAGTTGTGAGCGAAGTTTGAGGTTCGCTGCTTCTTCCGCATCAAAGCCAAGGTCTGCAAATACGTTGCCGCTGGATTTTATTGCTGCCATATCAGCCTCCTATTTCTTTTAGCCGCTTCTTCGCCAGTTCAATGTTTTTCTGTGGCGTTTTTTGCGTCTTTTTCTGGAAGGCGTGAAGTACATAAACAGTGTCGCGCACTTTAGCCGTGTACATCACCCGGTATGTGCCATCGGCACAACGAATGCGGATTTCACGAACACCGGCACCCACCGTTTTCATTGGCTTCCAGTTTTCCGGTTCAAGGTCATTTTGCACCCTGTCCAACTGAAAGCCCGCTTCACGTTTTGCATCCACTGGAAAGTTTTTTATTTCATCCAAAGACGATCCGGCAAAGTACAAATCCTTCATAGGGCATCCATTATATAAAGTTTGATATATTCCGCAAGCAGGTTCATCACGCCGCCTCCCTTCTGTTTATTGGAATGACGCTGCTGGCAGGTTGATTGCTGATAATTGCATCCAGTTTGCGCCCCCATGTTTCGAGTGCCTGCCGTTTCTCCTTGTCATAGCTGTGTCGGTCATAGACTGCTGTCACACCGCTTTCGGCATGGTTCAGGACCTTGGAGACAGTCAGGCGGTTAATGCCTGCTTCGGTCATCTTGGTGGCGGCAGTGCGGCGCAAATCGTGCGGGGTGAACCATTCGGTGCTGTCTTTGGTATAGCCTAATCTTCTCAGATAACGGGCAAGTGTCTTTCCTGCCGCCGTGTGAATGATGCCAAACACTGCCTCCGAATCTTTCGGCCTTGCTTCAAGCAGGGAGGGGTCAGGACTCGTTTGGCGCATTTCCGCATCAAAATCACACTTCCTCAAGCAATACAAAATATTCATTTCTTGTCATTCCAATGGTTCGCATATTATTTCTTATTACAAAAGCAGGCACTTCCCTTCAGCGCTCATTAGAATTGACCTGCTTTTGCTCAAAAAAATGACCCATCAGATTTTTTCAATTCATGAGTGCTCAGTTGCATGCCAACGCGAGCAGAGTAGCAATACAGCGCCATGAGTGGAGTTAGAGAGCTCTCTGTACAAAA
>JALUWF010000217.1 GCA_027019785.1 Mariprofundus sp.
GCTGAAATGCAATTGGGTAACTATCAATAACCACCCTAAATCCCTATGCTTAAAATCCCAAACCACCAAAAGGGTAAATCGATAAATCTCTAATATAATTAGTAAATTTGATAAAGCTCGCCTACTAACACTAAACTTTTTAAGTAAAATTGTAAATAGGTCTAAATCAAGAAAGAGATCAAAGCGCAACTAATACATTATTAGTAACCGTTCACCAAGGCCCTATTGACAGGCAACTTTAAAGTCTTTGAGCAGAGGATAGGTGGTTTTATTCAGCGTCGCAGCAAGTATTGCCCGGATCCATTTCAGAGGATTCAACTTTTGTTTTCGGCAGGTTTCAACAATGGTCAGGATGCGCTGTCTGAACAGTTCGCCCCGATGTGACCACACGCCATAGCTGCCTTTTCGCCACAGTACATAGCTACGCAATGAGCGTTCTGCTTCATTATTGGTCAGGGGCACGCCTTCATTCTTGAGGAATACCCAGCACATATCATCGTGTTTCAGCAGCAGTTTACACCGGTTCTGATACCGGGGAGTCACACAACGCCTTGATGCCAGTTCAAGTTGTTCTCGCCAGGCGATACGCAGTTTTTCCATTCGGTCCCGGTATCGCTTTTCACTTAGTTCGTTACTCTCATACCGGTGTTGCAGCTGGAACAGTATGCGAATGAGCCTGACTAACGTCGTTCCATAAGTCTTGTTCGTTCCCCAGCTTTCCGCCAGCGCATTCATGTTTCTTAAGATATGCGCCCAGCACAATTGTCGGTGGTCAGTATCAATGTAATGATAACCGGCATACTGGTCGGTAACTACAATGTTTTCTGGATTATCACCCAGTAATTTCTTTGCCGCCCAGGCGCCGCGTGAGAAGTGGGTCATGAAGCATGATAACTCTGCTGTGCAGACCTGCCACATCCAACGGTTTTCGTTGCCACGCTGATGACGGGTTTCATCGCAGTGTACCACCGCCTCAGTGCGCATCATCTCTTTGATATCCTGATACGCTGGCGTCAGCACTGAACTAACCCGGCCCTGCGCTTCAGAGATAGCACCGCGACTGAACGATAAGCCGAAGTTCTGTTCGAGCTGTTGCTGGATTTTACTGATACTCTGGTGAAACTGACCGGACTGCATTGCCACATAGGCCAGCAGGTTATTGCCCATCTGTCCCTGATTCACGTTGTCAGGTAGCGTTGCTTTTACCGTTTTGCTGCACTGACAACACTGACCCTGATGTAACTGATGTTCAACCACAGAGAAGGCCTGAGAAGGAATATCAAAAACCTGATGGCGGCGATACGGTGAATCACTGATAGTAATAGTACCACCGCAATCACACGTATCATCGGGATAGTACGTCAGGGTTTCATCAACGCTCTCGGCTAACATCCGCTTGCTACCTTTATGACCGGATTGCGCACCACGCTTACGGCCTGTCGGCTTTTTAGCTGGCGCAGAAGAGGACGCCCCCGGCCCATTAGACGATGGCGGACGCGACGAGTTACGACTGTTTTGATTCAGTCGGTCTTCGAGGTCATTTAGCCTGTCCCAGAGTGCTTGAATAACCAATTTTGCATCATCTAAGTTATCGACTGCGGGCGGCTTTGATAGCTGTTTTTTACGTGGCATGAAGTCACTTTGACAGACTGGGGGGATCAATCAATAGGATCCAAGAGATCACTGAAAATAAATATATTTAGCTGTCAATAGGGCCCTGCTGAACGGTTAC
>JALUWF010000218.1 GCA_027019785.1 Mariprofundus sp.
CATCAGAATCAGGTACAAAATCGTACTATCCGATCAAACGATCAAATGCGGCGTAATATCCGCGATGGTTTAGTAATTGTTGGTGGCGCTGTTGGCGTCGCAGCATTGTTACATAATATGCGCAGAGGAGATTAGCGATGAAAAGTGCAATGTTTGGAATTTTAATGTTAATCGGTAGCCAGGTAGGCTACGCGGATGATGGGCAATATTACCCTCATCCGGGCGATCAACAGTATCAACAACAAGACGATAGTCCTCCACCGGACGATTATCGATATCAACGTCGAGATGATAGTCCTCCACCGGATGATTATCGATATCAACGTCGGGACGATCATCGATATCAACGTCGAGATGATAGTCCTCCACCGGATGATTATCGATATCAACGTCGGGACGATCATCAGTATCAGAGTCGGGAGGATAGTCCTCCACCGGAAGAAGAGGACAACTGGTTAGACTTTTGGTGGTAACATCAGAGGGTTCAGAAATGAACCCTCTTTTATTTTACTTTAGTGAAATCGAAGATCTGAAATTTACTATTCAATGTGATCTAAAAAGATAATAGTCATGAGACTGGATAGAATTTTTATTGCCCTTTGACGGGGCGGGTGGTTCTACGTAAACGGGTTCTCGCAATTGAAGGATAAAAAAGTATGTATATTGGCAAACGGACGTCTACTTCATGTATTAAAGTCAATATCAAAAAATATATAAAGTAGAAAGGTATAAAACATATGGGTAAAGTTGTTTCAACTCAAATCATGATTGCTGCTATTGGAAGTCTAATTTTGTCGGTAATAGGCGGTGGATTAATTGCTTTTGTAATAGTTGCGGTGTTAATTTTCGGATTTATGCAATATTTTACAAAACCTCTAAGCATCATCTTAGGTAAACGATAATGGGTGTCGCATTGGGAATGTTATGGTCTCTTATAGGACCAGTTGTCATACCGTTTGTAATGATTATTATATTAGCTAAATTAATATTACCTCATGCTATTTGGAGTTTGTTAGCTCTTTAAATATTAATATAGAGAAAAGGGGTATCAAAAGATGCCCCTTTTTTATTTGCACTAAAAAATTACTATTTACATCGATCTAAAAAGATAATAGAAATGAAGTTGTTAAGACTTCAAAATAATTTAAAATAGGAGAAACAAATGAAAAAATCATTTTTAGGTACAACAATTGCAGCTATTACAGTTGCAATTGCAATGACAATGGCAGCACCAACAATACTATCGTTAATTATGATATTGTGTGGTGTGACTGGCTTGGTTACTCTGTTAAATATGGCTGTAACCGCAGCTATAAAGGTTGCTTCAAAATGCAGTCTTAGTGGTTTTATGAAAATGTTCAGCTGGTTAAACCCCTTTACAATTATCGGGAAATTGATCAGCAAGATGAATCCGTTTTCAAGAGCGAATATGGAAAAAGTCTTCAAAGTCAAAGAAGTTGATGAAGATGGAAATCCAATCAAGAATGTGTTCGAAAGAGCAAGTGATGCTTGGACAGAACAGCTTCATAAAGAACAAAGCGAGAATATCTCCGCCGAGGTCATAAATGACGATGTAGAAGAACCATCAATAAGGTCTGATTCATCCGAAGTTAATATCCCGAAAGAAAACATCTTTCAGCAACTAAGTGATAAATTAACTGAAAGGCTTCAGAAAGGCCAAGAACCGGAGATTGCCGCGGATGTTGAGACAGAAATACCAA
>JALUWF010000219.1 GCA_027019785.1 Mariprofundus sp.
CGGATGCAATTCCCCGTCGCTGGCGGCCACTTCAAACAGAATCCTGTATGCGATGACCCGCATATCTTTATTGCCGGCATATACCTCGCCAAACTGGGCGGCGTAATCATATACGGAGCTGTCATCATCCTTGGCTCTGGAAAATATCTCCCCGGCTATGCCTTTGGCACGCTCATCCAGTCCGATTTGATTCATAAACGCCTTGATGACCCTGGCTTCTTCGTCGGAAACCACGCCATCTGCCTTGGCTATTTTGGCCAGCATGCCGAACAGTGCTGTAAACACGAACAGCTGTTGTGCTTCAGCACGCTGAATGAATTTATTTTTGCTGGATGAGAACCATGAACCTATACCGGCGCCAATAAGCGCCCCCAGCGGGCCGCCAAACAGAGCGCCTACGCCGGCGCCGACTCCTACACTTTTCCATGACATGACTTACTCCTTTCTTTCCTGTGCCATCACCAATTCCACTGAAGCCCATTCACCCTGCCTGTCGCGGCGGATTTCGCTGAGTCCCTGCTTGATATAGGCGGCGGCGATATCATCCACCTGTTCGGTCAACAAGCCAGATAAAATAAGCCGCCCGGTTACGCAGGAGGCCAGTTCTTTTGCCATCCAGACCAGCGGCGCAGCCAGAATATTGGCCACGACCAGATCGAATTGTTGTAGCGGCGGCGTGTCACCCAGTTGTACCTCCAGACTGACGCCGTTGATGTCGGCATTGGCGATGCATGCATCCACTGAATCCTGTTCCATATCAATGGCCAGTGCTGAAACCGCGCCCAGCTTTAATGCGGCAATGGCCAGCAGGCCTGAGCCTGCCCCCATATCGAGCAGGGTGGCCGGCGGGTTTTCATTGCATACGCGTTCGACAGCTTCAAGGCAGAGTTGCGTGGTCGGATGCGTTCCGGTGCCGAAGGCCATACCGGGATCAAGTACGATATCAATGCGTCCGTCAGTCGGGGTGGCGCAGAATGACGGGCGTACCCACAGATTTTGGCCGACCGGAATTGCTTGCCAGTCTTTTTGCCAGGCGGTTTCCCAATCCCGTTGCTGTAGCGTGATCAGTACGATATCGCCGGCTGTCACACCCTGCAGCATGGCTGCGGCGATGATTCGCGCGCTCAATGGCTGTTCCTGGTCATCGATATTGAACCACGCGACACGCTCTGTAAAAGCCAAATCGACATCGGTTTCTTCAGCTTGTCCTATAGCATGCAGGCCGGTTGCAAGCGCATCGAAAGCCTCCTCGCACAGTGCTTGGACCGGGATTCTCAACTCCAGACATTTTGATGCTTGCATCTTTGCTGCTCCTTCTATCCAATACAGCCTCTCTTTATTGAGCAAAGCTCAATTAAAGAGTTCGACAATAAACTGGAGGATGGTTCCTGGTGCAACACTCTTCTACATATCGTATGCGGGTCAAAGAGAATATCTGCATCACTGCGCCTGATTGCCGGGATACCGTCGTCAAGCTGACGCTGGAACCTGTGAACGGAAAGCTATCGTCATTTCTGCCCGGACAGTTTGTACTGATTGGTTTGCCGGGGCTGGATGATCCCGCTCCGGGATATTTTGCCATGGCATCCTCTCCTGATAACCCGGATGTGTTCGAGTTTTATATCAAGGATGCCGGGCCATTGTCAGCATACCTGTGCAATATTGAAGTCGGGGTGCAGCTGGAAGTAGAAGGGCCGATGGGCAGAGGCTTTGATTTGA
>JALUWF010000220.1 GCA_027019785.1 Mariprofundus sp.
GATGGTATTTTATCATCTCTTGCAGACATGAAAGAATTCGTAGAGGGAATAAACTAATGTTATCGATAGTCTTGTTAACAGTCGGAACAATTGCCACATTTAGTATTATATTATCAGTTATCATATTTTTAGGAGATCCCCAGTCAGATAATTGAGATGCAGAATGTTACACCCCCATTTAAAATCCTATTATAATATGACCCATTTTTGGTTGCTGGCACTCGTCTGCCTGTAAAGTTTCTGTGATGGTTTTAGGAGCTTTCCTCGATTGAGGAGTTCGACAAATCGCCAATCACTACAGATACTTTCCAAACTCAGCAACCATATCAACTAACGAAGAAAATCGAAATTGAATAGTGGAACTTGAGCCGGGCGTACTACAGTTGGCACAGTCTACTGTAGTGCTGGATCGGATGGACAGCTTGCCGTCTCCCTCGCTGCGACTCGATTTAGTATCTGACCGGCTCAATTTTTCTTAATCCCGAGGTCTCCCTTCCCTCTCTCCTCGTGGTTAAGATATTGTTCCCAACTCTCGATTTACTTTTTTCTCCTTTTTGGTGAATCGATGATGTGTTCGGTTTCATTTCTTCGTTAGTTGATTAAAGTTACCCAAATAATTTCAAACAAGGACAATCGAATGTTACCAGAATCGATAAAACCAAACGATCCATTACCGAATGCAACTGTTGTAACATTCGATAAGTTACATACCTTCGATCCACATTTCTTTGACAAATTTAATGTCCAAGTAATCGGTGCAGCTGCCGCTCCTAGTATGGAAGTGACGATCGAAACTCTTAAGTCCATTGCTCCAGTATTTAATTGGTTATCACAACATACCCCATCATTGTTGAGTTCAATTTATACAAGGATGCATGGAGTTGAGAATGTATCTGATACTGGTGAGCCAATTGCGATTGATACAGATGTTACACCATCATTAGAAGAAGATGAGTTTACGGCTAAAGCATTATTTCATCATGCTGTAGTTGCAGAGATGGATCAATCAAATAAAACATCAACTCCCTCTAATCTGATGCTTCATATATTATTTCCATTTGCAACAGCATCCGAGACGGCGATGATGTCAATGATGATTGAACTAGTTAGTGATGATGATTCAAATGATACCCTCTCTAGTGGTGTATATAAATGGAATCTAGTAGAATAGTCCCACTCTATTGGCCAGATCTTAGATTTCCACCGATCAATCTTTGGACGATCAATCCTGCGAAGATTCCGAAGCAAATAAAAGAGGGCTCCGAAGAGCCCTCATTGGTTTTACTTAATTCGTTGAGTACCAGAAAGACTGACACACAACATTTGAGTAGCTTTTGATGTAATACGATCATCGTATTGCTTTTTACCATTTGTAATCACTTCGATCACTCTGGCTTTATTTGTTGCGGCATCGATACCAATTACCAATTGACCACCACTTTTGTAAGTGATGATATTAGCATCGTGATCATATGTAATTCCTTGGTTGAGGTCAATAACCTCCCCCGCGGAATGTCCACATAGGTTCGATGGATCACTAAGATCCTCTTGATGGTCAATAATCTCGAGTTGTTGTTTATGAGACTTTTGACCGAATGATCCAAACATGCGGTTGTAGTTTCGAATGAATCTTTTACCAGCATTGCTCTTTCGGCGATCTTTTGAGTTAGCCATTTTCTTAGCTAATTCAAGATCATTGATATTGATGCCGGTATC
>JALUWF010000221.1 GCA_027019785.1 Mariprofundus sp.
CCTTTGGGAAGGTTTTATGAATCCATTTTTTCAACGCGTCAAGGCACTTGAAGCCTTGGCTGAATACGCTCCAAACGAGCAGAAATTGCTACAGGTTTTTGCAGCAATGTATGCACCTTTGTATTTAAGAGATTTAAAGGCAGTGATGCAAGCACTTGGCTGGGGAGCCAGTTTCTTAAATAAATCGTGGCTGGATAAGGCTGTCATGAACGGATTGCTTGAGAGGGTCGGTACGGAGTACAATATTAGCCGGGAAATTCTCGAATATCTCAATCAACAATTGGCACTTTCAGGGGATTACACGATGGTGATTCGCATCGCTGAAAAAACCGTGCGCCGCAGTTGTTCGGAGTTTGAGAAATCCAGAGATCTTAGAACGCAACGTCTGTCTCTGTATTCCGGTGATGTGAATGGAGTTCGCTCACTGCTTTCCACCCAGAGGTCACCATTTACACCTTGCGCGGAGATGCCTCTTTCATGGATGCATATTACTCATACAATCATCGACTGGGTCTGGCTGAATAGCCTGCCTGATGATCTGAAGTTCCAGTTTCTGTACCATATCATTTACGATATTGGTGCGGGACGCGTTCACTCTTTTTACTTGTCGGATGTCCGATCTGTGCTCGAAGATTCGCCTGCCATCCTGCAAGAGTCGGCAGGTGCCTGCCTGCTGGCATCTGTCGCAATCTGGCAGGGCGACATGCAACTGGCGAAATCTCTGATGCCACAGGAAAAGTGTTCCGATTCACTGGCATTGCGGGGGCGATTGGCATTCTTGCAAGGGCATTATATGGCGGCATTTGAATGGTATCGCATGGCACTTATCAAAAAACGTAAGGAGTGCGGCATATGCAATATCGGACTGAAGGGCGAAGATATGATATTGCAGATATTCGCCTGTTTAGGCAGTAAACGTGCCAGTGAAGCCTTTCCATTCATTCTCAGTGTTCGCAAGTGCCGCGTTAGCCGGAGTGACCAGTCTTTTATTACGAGATTGCTGGAAAATATGCTGGAGGAGCGTATCCAAGACAAGACATGGCCGGATGATGCACTTTCCAAATTGCTTGCTACCACGCCGGAAAATCCGTTCTCGGTGTTGTGTATCAGTCTGAGCTTATACTGGGTTGATCGGCAACCGGAAAACATACCGGATTTTATGGCTAATATCCTGCAAGCGGAGTATTATACAAAATCGCATCAGATGCACTGGCTGACTTGGGAATTTAATAATTTACCCCGCAGCCAGGCATTGACAGCCAGTGCATCAGCATTGGCGTTAGCCCAAACCAGCCAGGTTCAAAATGATGATCCGGAGCAGTTTCGGTTGGCTCTGCAACAGATGCAGGCGAATAAGCTGATCTCCTGCCTGAACATTTTTCCACAAGAAATGGCTTGGGAACGCAGTCTGCAAGCATTGAAATTACTGACAGAGATTTCAAAACCCACCGTAAGCAAGACTCAACGACTGGTATGGTTGTTCGTGAAACAGACTTCATGGAACGATAGTTTATCCACCCACAAAGTCGAGCCTCGCCTACAGAACCTCAATAAAAATGGTCGATGGAGCAAAGGACGCAGGGTGGCTATAGCGCGTTTATTGCCGTCATCGCAGCGTCAGGAAGACTTTCCCTTTCTCACAGAGCAGGACAAGCTTATTTGTGATCGTATTACGAGCTATAATGTAACCCATTACGGTTATTATAGTG
>JALUWF010000222.1 GCA_027019785.1 Mariprofundus sp.
TAGGTAGATCATAGCATATATGGCATAAAAAACCACCAAATGGCAGGGCAGGGAGAAGAATAGCTTTGTCTCTGGTCGCCTTTGTGGTTCAATTTCGACATGGGGAAACATCTACATATTCTCGGCGTATGCGGCACCGCCATGGCGGCGATTGCTGCGCTGGCCAAATCGACCGGCTGGCAGGTGAGTGGTTCCGATGCCGGCGTCTATCCGCCCATGTCCGATTATCTGGCCGGTCTGGGCATTGCGATTGCGCCGTTTGATGTGGCTAATCTGGAGCCTGTGCCTGATCTGTGCGTGATCGGTAATGCCATGAGCCGTGGCAATATCGAAGTGGAAGCGATACTGGATCGGGGCCTGGCCTACTGTTCAGGGCCGCATTTTGTCGGCGATCATATTCTGCCAAATCGCCATGCTGTCGTGGTCGCCGGCACGCATGGCAAGACCACGACATCTTCACTGCTGGCCCATGTGCTGGATACTGCTGGACATGCGCCCGGTTTTTTGATCGGCGGCGTGCCGGAGGATTTTGGCGGCGGCGCCAGGCTCGGCGACGGTGATCCATTCGTACTGGAAGGCGATGAATACGACACCGCCTTTTTCGATAAACGCAGCAAGTTTTTGCACTATCACGCCCGCACGCTGATTCTGAATAATCTTGAGTATGACCATGTCGATATTTTTCCCGACCTGGAGGCGATCAAAACCCAGTTTCATCATCTGCTGCGCACGGTGCCGGCAAATGGTTCGATCATCGTAAACGCAGATGATGCTAATATTTCCGATGTATTGAGCCGTGGTTGCTGGACGCCGGTGATCCCGTTCGCCCGCTATGGCCATGCCGATGCGCCGTGGCAATGGCAGGCGCTGGCTGATGACGGCTCGTCGTTCCGGCTCTATCATCATGGTGACGCAGTGATTGAAACCCAATGGGCGATGATCGGATTACACAATGTCGCCAATGCCTGCGCTGCAGCGGCTGCGGCGAGCGTGTTGCATGTTGAGGCAGACGTGATTGAGCAGGCCCTGCACGCATTTTCCGGTATCAGGCGTCGTATGACGCTGGTGGGAGAGGCGGGCGGCGTCAAAGTGTTCGATGATTTCGCCCACCATCCGACAGCCATTGCCGGCATGGTGTCGGCGGTCAAGGCCAGTATGCGAAGGCGGGGCGAGTCGGGGCGGTTGTGGGTTGTGGTTGAACCGCGTTCCAACACCATGCGCACGCGCATTCATCAGCAGCGGCTGCCATGCTGCTTTGATGCGGCGGACCGGGTGCTCTTTGCAGCGCCGTTACAGCGTAATCTGCAGCCTGAAGATGTGCTGGATGCTGCTGCCGTATGCGATGCGATCGGTCCGCATGCCGAAATGATCGCGGATGTGAGCGGCATCATCAGTCGTATCGCCGCTACAGCCAGAGATGGCGATCATGTGCTGGTTCTGTCCAACGGCGGTTTTGACGGCATCCATAAGAAACTGCTGCAGGCGTTATCAGCAGGGTAACTGATCTTCAACTTTGCCGCAGCGCAGCACAAAAAAGCCCCAGTCTGTGCGACTTCAGTCGCGCAAAACTTGATGCTCATGCGCGGCTGAAGCCGCACTTCGTACGCTCGTAGCGTACTACAATCAGCATGGTGCAAGTCCATGTCGGGGTATGCTATAGACCCCGTAGCCGAAAGAAACTGCGTCATCGTGAGGTGGGGTGGGGAG
>JALUWF010000223.1 GCA_027019785.1 Mariprofundus sp.
TTTTGTGAAATAGCTGGGGGCGCGTGGACTTTTTTACGGGGAGATCACGGCTTAAAAGCTCTCAGATCCAGCATGGTTAAAAAGCGGTAGTGCTTTTCATTGCCCGAGAGCAGGGGCATACCATGCTCTATGGCAGTGGCGGCAATCAGGGCGTCAGCCATCAGCATTTGGTGACTCAAACGCCACTCTTCCATCAGAAACAGGGCGCGCTGACTGATCAAATCGTTTACAGATAGCACATCAAATCCAAGCTGATCCAAAAAACCGTGTAACAGCCGTTGTTCATGCTTATTGCGCAAGCCCTGCACCAGTTCCATTTGGGTGATAATCGAGATGGCTGGCTTTTCAATTTGGTAAATCCTATCGCGGGCTTTCTCATTGCCACGCATGTGCCAAATCAACACATCCGTATCGATCAGAATACGATCCATTAAAACTGACGCCCCTGGCGCATCTTGCGAACCTCTGTCGCAGCATCCGTATCCAGCCCAAAATCCGACCAAATCCCAAAAAGATCGTCCCGTTTCGGTGGGGATCGCGAATCAATCCGGCTAAGCCGGGCAACAGGTTTTCCCCGCATGCTAATATCCAACACTTGCCCACGCGAAGCTCGATCCAGATATTCACTCAAATGTAGTCGCAACTCTTTTGCATTTACCTGCATGATGCCTCCGATGTTAAACTATAAAGTTAAACTTTGATACGTTGGCCGTGCTGCGTCAAGAACTCCTCCATGCTCATAGCATCTGCCTGTTCAACACTTCGGCAACATATTCAAACAGTGCATGACCTTGTCGGAGCAGATCACTGGCGGCGTCTTCACTTAGTTTACCCGCATCTGCCCGTAGAGAGGCCACCAGCTTCACTGCATCCTCAGTCAGCCATGCATTCGGCAGCAATGTGGATTCAATCACATGAGCCGACACCGGCATGTCGCTGTTTTTATGATACAAAAATGCCAGTGCCTGCAAAACCGTTTCAATGCCTTCTGTTAGCGGGGCAAGTGATTCCACTACAAAGCCACCATCTGCCAATAATGTAGCCATACGTTGCTGGCGTTCGGTTGCAGCTATGCGTTTTTGCACTTCGAGAAGACGTTTTCTACGTTCGGCATCAGGGTTGATCGTTGGTTTTGCGGTGCTGTGCAGGGTTTGCGCCGGTGTTGTCCCCATGCTCAGTACGCCCGCCTTGATCAGTCGCTGAATGGTTTGATAGGTATTGCGATCAATCAGCTCCAGTTGCGGCGTTTGTTCAGGGAAATTGACTTTGATCTGTTGATCTAAATCACCCTCCAGTTGTTTTCCGACCGGATCTGACGTGACTGCAAACAGCGTTTTCTCAGCACCCTCGCCATGCAGTTCGAGCAGATCAAACTGATCCTGCCAACGTGCCAGCACATCCTGTTTGAGCGATTCGCCCGGCTCAGGTTTTTCCGCTACGGCAACAGTATCCGACACAGTGGTATCCGGTAAAACGTCATCAATAACGGCTGTATCCACCACTACGGTATCACCAGTCAACGTATCCATATCCTCAATCAGCGATCTGCGCCCCGAAGGCAGGGGCATGGATGTGAGATCACCTGCGCCATCAATAATTTCACCCGCCAGCGACCGTTTTTGAGCCAGCAGACCCAACATACGATGTTCAATCGAATCTGCGCAGACCAGATTGATGACTTGTACAGGCCGGG
>JALUWF010000224.1 GCA_027019785.1 Mariprofundus sp.
GGCTAAGGGTGGTGGTGCGGATGAGCTGATCGGATCATTACTGGATATTACTGAATCCCGCCAGCGCGATCAGCAGGTGTATGAAAATGAAGAGCTGTATCGTTCGCTGGTTGAGCAGGCCTTTGACGGCATTGCCATTGTTGCGGCTGATGGCCGGGTGATATTCGTCAATGCGTCTTGCGCTGCCGCATGGGGCGGTAAACCTGATGAGATGATTGGTAAGCATTACCTGGATATTGTGCATCCGGATGATCGCCAGACCATGCAACACTATTTTCAACAGCGCATGGATGGCCACGGCATGACCAGACCGTATGAAACTCGTCTGATAAGAAAAAATGGCGACAGCGCATGGGTGGAGTTGAACGGTCGTCTGATTACCTGGCACGATCAGCCGGCTGATCTGTTGACACTGCACGATATTACCGAGCACAAGCGAAAAGAGCGGCTGTTGAAGCGGCGCGAACGGCAGTTGGCTGTTCTGGCCAGGGCGGGTAAAATCATCAACGAGTTGCTGGATCAGCAGAACATTGGCCGCAAGCTGGTTAAACTGGCATGCCGTTTGGTCGATTGTAAAGCTGGAACGGTTGGATTTTATCAAGGCGAGAACATGTGTTTCCGTGAATATTTGGAAAATGGTGAGCGCATAGCAATCGAATTGGACTTTCCGGCCGGCTATGGCGTGCCGGGTCATGTGATGGAGAGCCGCAAGCCTTATGTCAGTCGCGATGCGCTTAACGATGTGCACGTCATTCCTGAAATTCAACAGGCGCTTGGCTTTACCCGGCTCGCTGATGTGCCGATTCTGGATGCGGGTGGTACATTGCTGGGCTGTTTCGAGATGCATGATCGTATCGACGAAGAGTATTTTGATGATCAGGATCTGGAGCAGGCGGCGATGCGCATGCGGACGGTGCTGGATGCCGATTTTGATGCTGTGATTGTTCATCAGAATTTCAAGGTAGTATTTTCAAACAGGGCGGCGCTGGACATGTTCGGCTTCACAGCAGAGCAGCAAGTACTTGGCCTCGATGTGATCGGTTTTGTCGACGAAAGATATAAGCGGCTTGCAAAAAGAGTCGGCAATAAGGTGGTTCGCACTAACAGACAGGCTGGTCTGACGGTACTTCGGGCAATCAATGCTAAGCGAAACGACTCCTTCCCCATCGAAATCGCCAGTGCGCCAATTCTCTGGCAGGGTGACAAGGCTATTGTTTCCATCGTGCGCGATATCTCGGAGCGCAAGAGGGTGGAGGCGCAGATGCGGTTGCTGGAAAGTGCGATAGCATCGGTAAATGAGAGCATTATCATTACTGATGCTGATGGCGTGATTGTTTATGTGAATTCGTCATTCAGCCGCAATACTGGTTTTGAGGTTGATGATGCGATCGGCAAAACGCCGGCGCTTTTGAACAGCAGGCAGCAGACCAGGCAGTTTTATGAACAGTTCTGGGATACGATTAGTCATGGTCAGCCATGGGCCGGGCGTATTCTGGATCGGAAAAAGGATGGCACCATCTTTCCGGTTTACCTGTCGGTGGCTCCGATCTTCGATGAGAAAGGGAAGATTACCCATTACGTGGCTGTACATGAGGATTTGACACGGGCTGAGTCGTTACAGAAGAAGATGATACAGGCGCAGAAAATGGAGGCGGTCGGCACCATGGTCGGTGGTGTGGCGCACGATTTTA
>JALUWF010000225.1 GCA_027019785.1 Mariprofundus sp.
GTGGTATGGGCTAACGCTGGCGACGCAAATCGAAAGAGAGGCAGGGATCCATCACAGCCCATAGACCGGCATCATTCTGATAGACCATATCCATGTTTTTCAGGTAGCCGAAAGCATCCCTGACAGTGCTTAAAGCCTTACCCAGCCGGTTCAGAAATCCGGAGCCGGTTACATACGCTTCAGGGTAATGAGCCAGCTGGTTGAGTATGGCCTTCTGGGTGGGCGACAGGCGAGCGAAATCATTGCGCAATACAGGCATCTGCTCGTCAACAACCATCGACCATGCCGGTGCAACTGCTTCCGGTTTTGGCGGCTCAGGCTCAGCCCATAGGCGGCTGCACAGCGCATTAATATAAAATGGATGGCGTTCTGTCAGGGAAAGAATCCGGTCAATGGCTTCATCGGAAATATTCCGGCTCCACTGAATACCTGCGGCATCATGCAGATGTGATCGGTAATCCTCCGCAGCAATGCGATTCAGTCGGATGATTCGGCACAGGTTGTAGAACGGGCGTGATTTATCCGAAAACATCTGCTCAAGCAGATGCCTGTTCGAGCCCAGAAAGATGAAGGCGGTTGCTCGCGCATATTGGACGGCATCGCGGATTTGCGCCTCAATGGCATAGCTGGTTTCCAGGCTGCTTAGCTGCTGGAACTCGTCCATCTCAAACACGATATTCCAGCCCCCTTTGAGGGCGATTTTATCCATGGATTTCAACAGCTCGCCAAGCGATGTTAACGATACTGCCGGCGTTTTACTGTCGCTGCCGAAATTGAAGGTGATGCCAAAATTAGCGCCTTCGGTGGTAAGGCTGGCATTCAGTCCAAAGCCTGAGAATGAAGCAAGCAGTGTTCTGAAATCATCCATACTGAATCCGCTGGTCATTTTTCTCACCGCCTGTTGGATGCCTTTGGCGATCAGCTCCAGTGCTGTTTCTTCATCATAGGCCGAATAGAGCGAAATTTTGATGTAGATACGCCTGGCACTTTCCCATTCAGATGCAACCTGATGCGAAAGACTGCTTTTTCCATAACGGCGTGGCGCAACGAGAACGGTATGGTTGACGCGGTTAATGTGTGATTTTAACTGCCTGCGCTCGTCAGCTCTGTTGCAAAAAGCATAGCCGCTAGCGATTGACTGTGGAAAAATATCTTTTTTCATATACTGGCCTCATATGGATTCCGATGGCTGTTATATTGTATTTATACGCGGCGTATTGAAACGCCGCGTCTTGGAACGCTATTTATATTCATGGAACATGTCCATGATGATCATGGGCTACGTCTCACACTCGGCGAGGATTTGGAGCTGGTTAAATTGTTGCAGGTTGAATCTATCTGGACGATGGCGGCGATGATGCAAAGCAATGGATTCTGCCGTGCATGTATACGGTGAATCGGATTTGTCTGTTTTCGCTATCGCACTCATCGAAGCAATACCCATTGCTTCGCATCGCTTTCTTCTCGGGCTGAAACGGCAGACGAATAAAATCAGATGGCTTATATTGCGCAGGTAAAAACGGGTGTTTTGTAGAAAGTGCCAGATCCCCTAACTATGCTACATAACTATGCTAATGTTTTACATTACTAACATATGGCATTAGTATCAGCTTCCATGATCAAATCATTCAGGTGCAAAGAAACTGAGAAGACATTTAAAGGGCAACGTTCCCGTAAATTTCCAGCTGAT
>JALUWF010000226.1 GCA_027019785.1 Mariprofundus sp.
TCTTCGAGCAACAGCATCAGATCGCTTATCCGGCTGCCGATATTGGCCATCACGAATTGCCGGAAGGCAGGCGATCCGGCCAGGGCAGCATCAAAGGCATCCAGCGGCAACAGCACCATATCGACATACTATTTCAGCTTGACCATAATAATCTAATTAATGACAATTGCTAAAAAGGGAAAACTCCATGAATCTGTAAAATAGAGACCATCGTGTCGTGAATTCCTTGACTGCTTAACCGTTACAACTAAAACTGCAACAAGCAATAAATCAAATATAGAATAAGGGGAATAGCTCATGCCGGCAAGTACAGAAAACAAAATTCTGATTGTCGATGACGACCCGGTCATTCGTTTGATGCTACAAGATTTTTTTGAGAAAAAGAACTACTGCATAGCACAGGCAGAACATGGTCTGGAGTCAATAACTGCTTTTCAGGCATTCAAACCAAATTGCATATTGATGGACATCAAAATGCCGATCATGAGCGGGCTGGAAGCATGCTCAAAAATTCGTTCCTTGCCCGATGGGGCAACCGTTCCCATAGTGATGATGACTGTTATGAATGATGATAAAACGGTTGATTCATGCTACCGGGCAGGTGCCAGCGATTATATATGCAAGCCGATCCACTGGGCGATGCTGCGTAATCGTGTGTGTACTATTTTCGAACGCATATTGGTGGAAAGCAAGCTGAAAAAATCAGAATTGCAATATCGAACGGGGTAGCAGACACCGGTAAAATTACTCTCAGGTGGCGTCATAAAATCCTTGATGACGCCAATACCGACCGGATCTGTTGGTGAACCGAATACGACAGGCACTCTGCCGCCATCCAGTGGCTGCCTGGCTGCCATAGTGGCGACCGTGCCGCCGACAAAGATCACATCGTAGTCCCGTTTCGACTCGCGTTGAAGGATGCGCACCCCTTTGACAATATCGTTGTCGGCAGAAAAAATATTGACCTGCAAATTCTGACTCCGACGATAGCCAAACTTTTGCAGGCGTTTGAGCATAGCAAGACGCACTTCATCATACGGATGCCCCATTTGGGAATCGAGGATTAACAATCGAAAGATATGTGGAGCATCTCCCTCAGCCCATAATGGCGTAGCCATTGAAAACAGTATGCAGAGCAGCAATAGCGATATTTTATCAATGATGTGATGCACTATTACGGTATCCCTCGATTTGAGTGGTTCATTCTGAATGGAAAAGCCATATTATTTATTTAGAATTAATAGGCCATCAAATCTAAACCCTTATAGCATAAGATAAAAGCTATCAGTCTTTATAGCGATTGGTGATGTTCTGAATCGATTTGATATCAAGCACCGTGATTTTATTGCGACCCAACGCCACCATGCCCTTGCGCTCAAAATCCTTGATCAGACGGCTGACCACTTCGCGCGCCGTACCCAGTTCCACCGCCAGTTGCCGATGTGTCAGTTCCAGCACATCGCCGTTTTGCTTTGCACTTTTCAACAGGAATGCAGCCAGCCGCACATCCTTGCGACCGAAAGCGACATCTTCGAGCAACAGCATCAGATCGCTGATCCGACTGCCGATATTGGCCATCACGAATTGCCGGAAGGCAGGCGATCCGGCCAGGGCAGCATCAAAGGCATCCAGCGGCAACAGCACCATATCGACATCGGTTTCGGCCACGCCTTCTGCCGGATATTGCT
>JALUWF010000227.1 GCA_027019785.1 Mariprofundus sp.
TGCTCTGGCTCACAAATTATTGCGGACATGCTACTTCATGATTAGTCGAGGCGAGTATTACCGGGATTCGACCATCGACTACGAAGCAATGGCCGTCAAACGCAATGCGCCACGTTGGATAAAAGCTCTAAAGAAATTCGGTTATATAAACCAACCAGCCTGAGTTTCTTTACAGTTGATCTTCGATTATCAGCTATTTTTCAGCTGAGAGGCTTTGGCAGCTTCGATATGGGTCATTTCATGTTAACGCCCATCGCGCTGGCCGCCACCCCGCATGATGAAATGTTGTAGGTTTCATGGCGGAAGGTGGCGGTTAAAGACTGCGATTTATATTGGAGCTATAAGCCCGTCATTAACGTAGCCTACCATGGACGACTCGAACCCCGGATTGCCTCTTTAAGAGCGAATGTTAAAAGGGCCGTTGGCGGTTTCACATTGCCCTCAGGCTTATCGTCCGGCAACCGCCACCTTCCAAACTCAATCATAGAGTGAAGGAGGGAAAATGGAACTGATAGCGATACACAAACGTGTCATCGGCCTAGATATTCACCAAGCACAGGTTACTGCCTGTGCCATGGTTGAACTACCCGATGGGAGCATTCATATAACGCACCGTCAATTCGGCACTTTCAGGCGCGATCGTCGTGCACTGGCTGAATGGGCACAGTCCATCGCACCAGACGAGGTGGTGATGGAGAGTACGGGCATCTACTGGAAAAGCCCGTATGCTGCACTGGAGCATGTGGGAATTTATGCCAAGGTTGTCAATGCCCGACACGTCAAGAATGTGCCGGGACGCAAAACGGACATCGGCGATGCCCAATGGTTGGCGATGCTTTCGCGCGCAGGACTACTGCGTGGTTCGTTTGTGCCACCGGAAAAGATGAGGCAGTTACGGCTGATTTCACGGCAACGGCAGAAACTGGTGTCAATGCTGGCATCTGAGAAAAACCGGCTGCACAAGATATTAAATGATGGCGGCATCCGTCTCGGTGTTGTGGTCAGCGACGTCCATGGTCAATCTGCTCGCGCCATGACAAAGGCATTGATTGACGGCCAGCAACCGCAAGATGTATTGAAACTCGCCAGCAAACGCCTCAAAAAACCACGCGCAGAGATTCTGGAGGCGCTGCATGGCGAGTTGAGCGACAATCATCGCTTTGCATTGAACGAACTGATGTCGCATATTGAATACTTGGAGGAGCGCATCGCCCGATTTGATGCGCGACTGTTGACTGGGCTGGAGGAGGAACAACCTGTACTGCAGTTGCTTCAGACCATTCCGGGTATCGACTTAATCGGCGCTGCCATGTTGTTGGTTGAGATCGGAACAGATATGTCTGTCTTTGGCAGTGCGGACAGGCTGGCATCATGGGTGGGCATATGCCCGGGCAATAATGAATCAGCCGGCAAACGTAAATCAGGACGAACGCGAAAAGGAAACTCATATGTGCGTCACCTGCTTTGTGAATGCGCCCATGCTGCCAGCCGGACAACTTCTGTATTCCAAACAAAATACAAATCACTGGCTATCAGGCGCGGACACAAACGCGCCATTGTTGCTCTGGCTCACAAATTATTGCGGACATGCTACTTCATGATTAGTCGAGGCGAGTATTACCGGGATTCGACCATCGACTACGAAGCAATGGCCGTCAAACGCAATGCGCCACGTTGGATAAAAGCT
>JALUWF010000228.1 GCA_027019785.1 Mariprofundus sp.
CGTAGCGTAGAAGAAATTTACACACTGATGGGGCATGAAGCATGAACAAGGATGCATATACGCTGGCTGAAGAAATTCGTCGCCGATTCCGCGATGGCGATGCACGTTTGCCAGTGCTGCCGGAAGCGGTGATTGAGGTGAGAAAAATTGTCAGGGACGAGGAAAAAGGCGCGGCGGATATTGCCCGGGTGATTGCTCAGGATGCCACATTCTCCACGACGGTGCTGCGTATTGCCAACAGCGCCCGATTCAAGACAGGTAGTCATGAGATACGCAACTTACCCATGGCGATCCAACGCCTTGGCGGACGCCGAACATTACAGTTGATGACGGCGATTTCTGCGCAGTTGCATATGGCGGTGAAAGATAAGGGCTTGCAAACACTGCTACGAGAAAGTGCAAAACATTCCTTGCTGGTCGCAGTAGCAGCCCAGCACCTGGCTAAACTGGTTGGTGGTGTTGATCCGGAAGATGCATTTATGGCGGGGATGCTGTTTGATATTGGGGTGTCGGCCATTATTTGTGCCGTTCCGGATGAGGTGGCGAACTGCGGCAGCAAGCAAAGCCACATCATCTTGCGTCAATTACACCGGGAAATGGGGGGGAGATTACTTACCTACTGGGAGATGCCGGATTCATTTATAGCACTGGCATCGCATCATGGGGTGGAGTCGGATGATCGTCCGCGTGAGAACCTGATTGAGATCATTGATTCCGTACAGTTTCTGCTGGCCGGTAGCGGTTACGTACCGCCTTTCGATGATATTCCCGAAGGTATTGATGCGCTGCACTATCCGCCCATGCAGCGGCTGGGATTAAATGAAACGCATCTGGCTGCAGTCGAAGTGGAACTGGAAGATGGCTTTGAAGAAATGCAGTGTATTTTCAGCGTTTAGAACTCGGCCCTTATGTCTCTTCTACAGGGAACAGATCGGGAAAGGATAATTTTAAGCGCTGGATTTCAACTATCATTTGCCTCAAGAGTGATTCTCTGTCGAGTGAGACAAACATCTCCCGTTGTACAAATCGCAACGTGTCATGCAAGCAGGTTCGCTGATGTGATTGCCAGATTGAGGGGATTTTAGATGGATGGTTATTTAACCGTTCTTCGGTGTCCTCTGTAGGATTTAAATGACATTGCAAAATAAGGTGGGCGACATGCAAGGTGAGCATCGCATGGCGGAGGCTTTCAGGTATGTTGGCAGTTTTGATTGCAGCCGGATGATGATGGAAGGCAATCGATTGTTGTACCTGTTTGGGTAAGCGCCAGTGCAGCGCCAGCATTCTGCCTGCATCAATATGGGTGTAGCCAAGCACCTCATGCTCAGCAGCAAGTGATAGCATGCCGCCATCCATGCGTGCTCTAAGTTGATCTAATTGTTGTTCGGATTCTATGTGCAGAATCACCAGTTTACCAATATCATGTAGCATGCCGACTAACGTGGCTTCATTGCGGCTGAGCTGGCGGGATGATTCGGCCAAAACTCTCGACAGCATAGCAATGGCCTGGCTGTGAAACCAGATATGTCGAATTTCCATTTTCTTCTGCTCACTATTGCCTAAATCAGGTGCCAGTGAACGGAAAATAATACTGCTTGTTTCATCAAAGCCAAGGCGGGCAATTGCTAACGGGATATTGCTCACTTCCTCCCCGCTTGCCCCGGCATAGATAGAAGAGTTGCATA
>JALUWF010000229.1 GCA_027019785.1 Mariprofundus sp.
CGTAGCGTAGAAGAAATTTACACACTGATGGGGCATGAAGCATGAACAAGGATGCATATACGCTGGCTGAAGAAATTCGTCGCCGATTCCGCGATGGCGATGCACGTTTGCCAGTGCTGCCGGAAGCTGTGATTGAGGTGAGAAAAATTGTCAGGGACGAGGAAAAAGGTGCGGCGGATATTGCCAGGGTGATTGCTCAGGATGCCACATTCTCCACCACGGTGTTGCGTATTGCCAACAGCGCCCGATTCAAGACGGGTAGTCATGAGATACGCAATTTACCCATGGCGATCCAACGCCTTGGTGGACGCAGAACATTACAGTTGATGACGGCCATTTCGGCACAACTGCATATGGCGGTGAAAGATAAGAGCTTGCAAACACTGCTACGCGAAAGTGCAAAGTATTCCTTGCTGGTCGCAGTAGCAGCGCAGCATCTGGCCAAACTGGTTGGTGGCGTTGATCCGGAAGATGCATTTATGGCCGGGATGCTGTTTGATATTGGGGTGTCGGCCATTATTTGTGCCGTTCCGGATGAGGTTGCGAACTGCGGCAGCAAGCAAAGCCACATCATCTTGCGTCAATTACACCGGGAAATGGGGGGGAGATTACTTACCTACTGGGAGATGCCGGATTCTTTTATAGCACTGGCATCGCATCATGGGGTGGAGTCGGATGATCGTCCGCGTGAGAACCTGATTGAGATCATTGATTCCGTACAGTTTCTGCTGGCAGGTAGTGGTTACGTACCGCCTTTCGATGATATTCCTGAAGGTATTGATGCACTGCACTATCCGCCGATGCAGCGGCTGGGATTAAATGAAACCCATCTGGCTGCAGTCGAAGTGGAACTGGAAGATGGCTTTGAAGAAATGCAGTGTATTTTCAGCGTTTAGAACTCGGCCCTTATGTCTCTTCTACAGGGAACAGATCGGGAAAGGATAATTTTAAGCGCTGGATTTCAACTATCATTTGCCTCAAGAGTGATTCTCTGTCGAGTGAGACAAACATCTCCCGTTGTACAAATCGCAACGTGTCATGCAAGCAGGTTCGCTGATGTGATTGCCAGATTGAGGGGATTTTAGATGGATGGTTATTTAACCGTTCTTCGGTGTTCTCTGTAGGATTTAAATGACATTGCAAAATAAGGTGGGCGACATGCAAGGTGAGCATTGCATGGCGGAGGCTTTCAGGTATGTTAGCAGTTTTGATTGCAGCCGGATGATGATGGAAGGCAATCGATTGTTGTACCTGTTTGGGTAAGCGCCAGTGCAGCGCCAGCATTCTGCCTGCATCAATATGGGTGTAGCCAAGCACCTCCTGCTCAGCAGCAAGTGATAGCATGCCGCCATCCATGCGTGCTCTAAGTTGATCTAATTGTTGTTCGGGTTCTATGTGCAGAATCACCAGTTTACCGATATCATGTAGCATGCCGACTAACGTGGCTTCATTGCGGCTGAGCTGGCGGGATGATTCGGCCAAGACTCTCGACAGCATAGCAATGGCCTGACTGTGGAACCAGATCTGTCGAATTTCCATCTTCTTCTGCTCACTATTACCTAAATCAGGTGCCAGTGAACGGAAAATAATACTGCTTGTTTCATCAAAGCCAAGGCGGGCAATTGCTAACGGGATATTGCTCACTTCCTCCCCGCTTGCCCCGGCATAGATAGAAGAGTTGCA
>JALUWF010000230.1 GCA_027019785.1 Mariprofundus sp.
GTCGCTGCAACGCTCAGGTCAACCAGACCGTGGCGAGCAATCTGCTCCAGCATATGATCGAGAAACGGAATCGATGAGTTCAGCTCTGCCCGACCGGTTCCATCCAGATCAAGACTGAGTTTGATCGATGTCTCTTTGGTGGTGCGTTCAATGTTTGCTGTTCGATGTTGTATATCAGGACTCATATCAGAATCTCCCCCAGTGCTTGTAGCACGGCATCATTTTCCGCTTTTGCGCCAATCGTGATGCGCAGGCAGTTGGCAAGCAAGCCGCGCGCGCTGTTCATGTTTTTGACCAGAATACCGCGCTGTTTCAGTTGATCGAACACGCTATCGGCCTCGGGTACGCGCAACAGCACAAAATTGGCTTGCGACGGGAAGGGCTCCACGGTAGCCATCGCCGATAGCCTTGCCATGACACGTTTGCGTTCAGCCCTTATCTCGGCTGCCTGCTGCTCGAAAACGTCAAAATGATCCAGCAGAAATGAGGCAGAGCCTTGCGTCAGCGCATTGATATTATACGGCATGCGCACCTTGTTGATATGAGCGATCTGTTCGGCCTCGCCAATCAGGTAACCCAGCCGCAAACCGGCCCATCCCAGTTTGGAAAAGGTGCGCAGCACCATCACATTGTTGGCTATCAGGTTCGTATGCGTACGTTCTGAAAACGGCCCATAGGCTTCGTCTATCACCAATAAACCATTAAATCCTTCTGCAATTTTGCGAATCGTTGCTTCCGGCCACAGATTGCCGGTCGGGTTGTTCGGGCAGGCCAGAAAAGCGACCTCCGCCTTCTCACGGGCGCAAACCTGCAGAAATTGATCCGCATCCAGATGAAAACCGGCCGACAGGGGCACCGAAGCTACCGGTCTTTTTAACCAGTGCGAAATCAGATCATACATCACAAACGTCGGCGCAGGCACGACACAGGTGCCTGCGCAAACGGTGAGCAGAATCATCTGGATGATTTCATCGGAGCCATTGCCCAGCAAAATCTGATCTGCGCTAACGCCGGCATGAACGGCAATTTTACCGCGCAATGCGCCCATATCGGCATCGGGATAGCGGTTGATATCCACTGCCGCCACTGTGTCACTCCACTGCTTGCGCAACTCCTCGGGCATGGGAAATGGATTCTCCATCGCATCGAGTTTAATCATACCGGAGCTATCCGGCACATGGTAGGCAGCTAACGCCTTGATATCGCTACGAATCATGATTTATGGATCCGTTCAGGCGCAGCTCTAAGGTCAGGGCGTGTGCTTGCAAACCTTCGCGATGGGCCAGGTGAGCGGCAGCTGGACCGATCTGCTCGACCGCTGCGCGGGTGGCACGAATCAGGCTGCTGCGTTTCTGGAAGTCGTAGACGCCGAGTGGACTGGAGAATCGCGCCGTGCGATTGGTTGGCAGTACGTGATTCGGCCCGGCGATATAATCGCCCAGCGCCTCCGGCACGAAATGACCGATAAAAATCGCCCCTGCATGTTTAATCAACGGCAACATATCATCGGGATTTTCCAGCGCCAGCTCCAGGTGTTCAGGCGCGATGATGTTGACCACATCAGCCGCCTCGTCCCAGTTCTGCACATGAATCAAAGCGCCATGCGTTTCTACCGATGCGCGTGCAATCGCCCTGCGTGGCAGCACAGTCAAATGCGCCTCAATGGCGGCG
>JALUWF010000231.1 GCA_027019785.1 Mariprofundus sp.
ACAATGTTTTTAGTTATAAATTCCAATGACTGAACGGCTACCACTAATTTTGTGTATAATTCATGATCGCGATCAATCGAAGTTAGTTCCTCGAATGTTCGGTGTAAAATGTCGAGTTCAATGACTGGTCCTCCTATGGCAAGAAAAATAAATTGCACGCCTTACATATTACTATTATCTTTTTAGATGAGATGAAAAACAAAATTATACACACAACTCTCGAACACTCTGTTTGCATTGTTCTGATAATCTAGAAATCTGGGAATCGAAATCAACCATCTTAAAGTTCTTAATCAGTAGATCCTTATATGGTTCTAATTCTATTGGCCATTTAGTCTGGGAATTAAATTCATAGACATCCGAGAAATACTGTGTAGCAAGTTTAATTGCTTTAGCATATCCAACATTTTTCAGACCATAAATACTATCAGCCTTATCACCACTCATCGCCAATATAATAGGTAAATGTCCGGAATTAAGTATCCCGCGTTTGAATTTAGGATAAAGATACTCTAGACCATTTTCATTATCCAGTAATTTCATATCCAATCTTCGCTTAGCTTTAAAATATATTGATGCTGCCATTCGAACATTAGGAAACTTGCATATTTGAATTAAATCTTTATCCAATGCCATTACAAGGTTAAGAGTCGTTGGATTAGTACTTCCAAGCAATCCTTCCCGGATGATTAGCTGAGGGGTAAGATCACTCTCGTACTCCTTAAGATCAACGGTGTAGCAATAATTCGGTATTTGAAATTTTTCTGTCAAAGATTCATAATAATACGATTTCAACAGTTTAAATACTCTCATTTGTTCTTCTTCAACCATAAACCGTTGACTACTAGTCGCAGCCCTCCGATCACCTTTATAATCCGAAGAAATGGCAACATTCTGTTGACATTGACCTAAATCATGGAATAATACGAACTTTGGATTATATTGCTTGAACTTTTCATATAATAGTTTTAAATACCCCTGCATCTCTTGTAAGAATATAGTAGGGAGTTCTTGAGTATTAGCATATTGCGCAACCTCATATCTAATAGTTGCAGTGGAATAGAATCCTTTACTAATGCCAGCAACATCGATGTATATAATAATATCTTTGTATCCTTTACTAAGTTCTCTATAGACATCTGAATACATTATTTGGTACTTCAAGTATTTGTTAAACTGGCTCAATTTGGCCTCCTTTTAAGTACTTAATTTGCATTTACATTTGGGCTGCCAGATTTTGCAACATAATCCCCGCCAACGATATCGAATACACCTTTATCTGTTACACGATGTATTGATTTACCTTCAGCGAATACGTTTGGGCTTCCAGTTGTAGCAACAGTATGATCTCCACAATCCCCAACCCCTTCTGCACCAACTACGCATACTAATATACCATCTGCATATACTGTTGATTGCCCGGCTTTGGTCATAGTTACGGTCGTAGATCCATGTATTGCACAATTTCCATTGGCCTTATCCCCAATACGCATTACTTGTGGCATATATATTCTCCTTCTTGTAAACTGATGGTGGTCCAATTACTCTTAACTACGGAGATAAGACCGTTAAGCTTCCTAAGTTGGGAGCAGTTAAGATCCGCTACTCTCGTAAGGTTAAAGGTCAAATTAAGACCGCTACTGTTACTCGTAAG
>JALUWF010000232.1 GCA_027019785.1 Mariprofundus sp.
CATGAAAACAGCGCATGAACTGGCGAGTCAATCACGATGATGAAACTACCGACTGGAAAGCCGTATGCGGGAGAACCGCACGTACGGTTTGGAGGGCGGGGAGGTCATTCTTCCCGACCCCTATCGGTACAATGATCCCCATTTTGTTACTCAAGAGGCAACACAAAAAAAGCCACCCAAGATAAATTGAGTGGCTAATATTATTTAGACAATTAAAGCTTAAATTTTACAGAAGAACGGAGCAGTTTATGATTGTTCCTTCTCCTAAAAGGAGATTAGACTTTATCTATTTCATTCATGCGTTTGACAGCGGGTGATGCACACATGTAAATTACAATAACACTGGTATAAAAGATAATAGCAGCGATGATAAAGGTAGTAAGCTGTGAATTGAGATCCATAGAATCCCTCCCGTTAGAAAATGTTTGCAAATAATAACTACTGTGATCGCAGAAGCAACTACTATTTTACCTTTCACATTCAAGGGTGGTAAATATACAGGTGCTGGTTATACTCCCGCCTGCCCTGTAAGCGTTCTCAGGTGCGCTGTTGCAATTGTAAGATTCAACACATTAGTTGTCATGTTGCACTGAAAATAGAGTGATGGTATTAGGATTGAATAAATGGATGAATTAAAACGGCGTGTTATCACGAGCACAGCAATGATGGTACTATTGCTATCATGTTTGTCCTTCATGCCTGAAGCGGCACTGGCCTATGGTATTGATGATATGGTTGGAGATAAGTGGCGCGTGGGCACCTTTCTCTTTTTAGTCTTCGGTATGATATTATACGCAGCATTCGTGGTTGTTTATATGCGAAGCGCACATGGCAAGTTGAAAAAAGGTGAATTCATTATGTTGTCCACCATACTTGGCGGTGTCATGCTTGGATTTGTTGTAGCATTTGTTCAGTTTGTTGAAGGATTCTTGCTGTGATACAGCAAGAATTAGCAGTTACATGCAGATGACACAAGATTAATAAGCCATGCCTGTTGGTCAGGCAGGTTAATCAGGAGAGTAATAATGCAAGGTATTGATCAATATTTAAATCAATTAGGTGAAGGCTGGACGATTTACATCTGGATCATATCTGGCGTTGCCATTGTGATTGCTGCGATTGTAGGAATTATATGGGCATCCAAGAATCGTCAGTTTGATGAAGACATCAAATATCTGGTGTTTAATGAGGGTGATAAAGACCGCATGGATCCCAAAGAATATAAAAAGAGTCGCGAAGTACTGGCAGATCAGATGAAACAGCGTGAAGATGTTCTGGAAGAGCAATATCGTAAGCAGCATAATGAGCGGTCCTGATTCATGGCGCTTCGCCGAGGCGAAATAGGCATATATGCCCTTATTGCTGTAGTGGTTACAGGTTTTGGCATCTATAATTTTATTGAACTACAGTTGCATCCGCTCAGTGAGGATCCCGGTGTTCCCTTTTATTCGACAGCCAGCCATGAAGTAGAACGCGCTGCCACGGATATTATTCATCGTGAAAACTGCCGGGATTGTCACACCTTATGGGCAGTTCGCAATGTTATGCAAGCGGTTCCCTCTCCGCCGCTGGACGGCATGGGATCGCTACACAGTGAGCAGTGGTTGTATGATTACTTCAGCGCCAGTGATCCTCAATCTATTGTCCCGTCCCGGCTGAAACCGAAATACCGCATGAAATCGTATGCAGGATTGCCGGCACATCAACGGCGTTTACTGGCGCAATATATTGCGAGTCTGAAGGTGAAGGATTGGTATCTGCAGGAGGTCAAGAAAACAGAATATGAAAAACTCACAGGTCATTCCATGGTGGACATGGGGAAGCCTTCTTCAAGGTAGTCTTGCATTTGGAGCAGTTTTACTGATTGATCATTTCGGTCTGCGTTTGCTGGGTGTTCGTATCGAACTGTTTACCGGCATTCAGTATTTCAATCTGACTTGGTTTATTGCACTTTTTCTATTGCCTCTGTTCGGTGGTATAGTGATATCACTGATGTATGGGTTGGGTGGCAAGATTCTTGCCTATTTTCCACCTCTGCCCGTACTCGGATTCGATTATTACGTATCCCTGCATCATCTTGGCCAGTTGCCGTCGGGGTCGCAATTAATGCCGCTGGGCTGGTGGGGATTTTTCGTGATTCTGGCCATTGAATCGTCAGCAATCGGCGGCGTATTTGGTGAAATTTTTAATAAACGGATTTACGGCAGAGACCTGCCAGCTCCAGGGAGGAAGAGATGAAATTTCAGGCGGACAAGTCTCCTCTGGCACGGAAAAAACGCAAACACCTGCTGTTGATTACGCTAACTACCTGTATTGCCGGTGCCTTCCTCAGTGGTGCAATACATACAATCTGGCTTGCTGCAGCCAGAGTCGACCAGATGCAGCAGCACTCCACCTACGACGCAACCAGTCCTGATGAAGTCGCCAAGCATCTACAAGCGGCAGGTGAATTCTTTGATGCCACCACACGCAATACAGGTGTCGCTGTCTATTCAGTGGCACGAGCTGAATCCCTGTTGCGCGATGATCTCTGGAAACGTCTGTCTGCACAGGTTGCTGTTCCTGCCGGGCCGTTCATCATGGGTACGAACAAACCTGACAGTGATGAGCAGGACAGACCGCAACATACAGCACGGACAGGCGCGTTTATGATTGACAAGTTTCCTGTCACCAATGCGCAATATGCGATGTTTGTGGCTGATACTGCGCATAAGTCCCCCTCGCACTGGAAAACCGGAGTCATTCCACGCGGTTTTGAAACTAATCCGGTGGTCATGGTGACATGGCAGGATGCATCGGATTATTGCACATGGGCTGGCAAGCGGTTGCCCTCTGAAGCAGAGTGGGAAAAAGCTGCCCGTGGTACGGATGGCAGGCGTTGGCCATGGGGTAATCGCATGGATCCCAAACTGCTGAACACCTACAACACACGTGGAACGACGACCTCGGTATTATTGCACATCAAGGGTGCCAGTCCGTATGGCGCTGTGGATATGGCTGGCAATGTTTCTGAATGGACTGCGGATGATTTTACACCGTACAAGGGTAGCCATGCCCCGACGTCCATGTTTATGGTTGATCAGTCAGGTAGCTCTTACGGAGCGGCAGAACATTATAAACCACTCAGAGGCGGATCATGGAAGAGTGATCCTTTTTCAACTTCTACCTACCATCGAAGTTATGCCTTGTATGGCGATGCATCCAATTTTGTTGGATTTCGCTGCGCCAGTTCGAAAACCAAATAGAGGAATCCTATTCATGCGTAAAATTATTAACCCCCTGACGGGTTGTCTCACTCTTATTACCGTGGCAGTAATTGCCCCGACTTCTGCCATGGCTGCCGGTGTGCTGGGAGAGTATAGCTTTCTGCA
Source organism: Mariprofundus sp. (assembly GCA_027019785.1). Taxonomy (GTDB): domain Bacteria; phylum Pseudomonadota; class Zetaproteobacteria; order Mariprofundales; family Mariprofundaceae; genus Mariprofundus. The sequence goes on from JALUWF010000232.1 coordinate 3,372, forward strand.
TGTAACTTTTGGTTCTGTATGGCATCTGTTTCTGTTTATTTTTGCATTGGTTATGATTCCGTTTGTACTGATTATTGTTATGTCGTGGCGTTTTCGGAAAATTAAAGAAGAGGAGATCACTGACACTGAGAGTGGCAACGCCCCATCTGATGGAAAAAAGGAATAGTCAACACTATGTATCTGCCACGTCTGTTGTTTACCATGATGGTTGTTATTACGTTCGGGCTTCTTGCTACCCCTGTTACTGATGTGAATGCGGCTCCCGATCCTGGCGGGCAGGCTGCCACAACCAGTTCGAGTGAGGATATTCAGGCTATTCAGACCTTTAATAAGCTGCGCGATAATGAGGTGGGCATCCTGAAGGTGGAAGCGCAGAAGAAACACAAGATTTTGTTTATCATGGGCGTTGGCCTGCTGTTAGGTATATTGACCACTGCAGGACTAGGCCTGGCGATGGTATTGGGGGATAAGCCAGTGTTTATGTGGCATATGGCGGTAGCTGGTATCACAGTCACTTTAGCCATCGCTCATGCTGTCACCTCGATGATATGGTTTTTCCCCTTTTAGTTTAGTAAAACAAACCTGGCCACGAATGACACGAATGAACACGAATTAAAAGGCAATATGCAGATGGAGCTTTGAAGGTTTTATAATCAGTGCTAATTCGTGAAATCAGTGGCTAAATGGGTTAGATTTTACTGTCTGGTTATGGCTACACTGGTTTAGGTTATTTATATATCCAACCGACATAGACGGAAGCAAACAAAGAGTGAACTTGTAACGAGGAAAGAGCATGTCAAAGGCAGGAACCGCAGATGAACGCAGATAAACGCAGATGAGAAGCAACGGCAAAACATTTGCATTCGATTGCGGTTTTTCTCTGCCTTTCTCTGTGCTCTCTGTGGTGAACGATTCTGACTTGTTTTTTTTGAACCACAGAGAGCACAGAGTAAATCCAGATCTTCTCATATATGCTAAGGGACTAGTTCTATGAACAAATCGGAGACTGCCCCCACCCGTAAAGTTGCAGAGAAGTATGGGTATTCATACGCATTACTCATGCTTTACAGTATCTCCGGGTTTACGTCGCTGGCCTATGAGGTGTTGTGGATGCGGCTGGTTTCCACCCTCAGCGGTGCGACCAATTTCGGCATGGTGGCGACCCTGATTGCATTTATGGCAGGTCTTGGCCTGGGTGCATGGTTGGGGGCTCGGCTGCGTTTGCGATTTGAAGCCGCATTGATGCTGTTTGCCGCGATTGAGATCGGTGTTGCAATCACATCCATGCTGATGCCGGACGTCGTTGCAGTGCTGGAGCACGGTTTTGAAGCCATGGCGGCAAGCATGGGCATGCGTGGCTGGCATATATTTCATCTGATGGCCTGCATTTTGTTGCTGACGTTGCCGGCAACAGCGCTTGGCCTTACCTTTCCTGTGATGTTGCGCTTGCTGGGAAATCATCAGATCGGCGTGGCACGCATCTATGGCTATAATACCTTGGGCGGTGTTCTGGGGGCGCTGGCACCGTTGTTGCTCCTGCCCACCCTGGGCTGGGCCTATTCGCTGCGGTTGATTTCCGGCGTCGGTCTGATGACCGGCGCAATGACGCTGACGCTCATCTGGCTGATCCGTAGCGGCTTGGTAGCGTCGAATAGCGGTTCAAATTCCGCTATTGGAGCAAACGCGTCGGCAACCTCAACACAGACGGCAGCATTATCAAGACCATCGTGGGGTGAGATGGCTGCCTATGCCGGCATCGGCGCAGCGGCCCTGATGCTGGAAGTGGGCTGGACGCGCCTCTACAGCGTGGTGTTTATGCGTACAGAATATGTGCTGGGCGTCATTCTGGCCGTGGTTTTGCTCGGCATAGCGCTCGGCAGCCTGCTTTCCAGACGTGTCGGCACGGAGCTTGTTCGTATCCTGCCGCCATTATCGGCGCTGTCGGCGCTATTGCCGTTAGCGCTGTTGCCGGCTGTTTCGGCATGGATGGAAGTTTCCAGCTTTAGCAGTCTGTCGATCTCTATGGTGGTTCAGGGCATGGTGATGCTGGCGTTGACTCTGATGGCGACTGTGGCGCTGGGGGCCTGGTTGCCATTAATCGCCCGTCGTCATCAGGAGGGTTCAGCAGCATGGTTGTATGCGGCCAATAGCCTCGGGGCTGCGGCTGGCGCCGGCTGTGCTGGCTGGGTGTTGACGCCGTGGTTCGGCAGCGCCGCAACGGTGGTCGTTGCATCAGGCCTGTTGCTGCTATGTGGCATGTACTGGATGAGGGGACGAATCCGCTTGTTGTCGCTGTTGATTGTACCGATGATGGTGTGGTTATGGTCGGTGCCGCCCGTCTCGAAGCTGCTGCCCCGTCACTATGCCAATGCTCGCACGTTGTCCCATTTTGAGGATGCGCTTTCCATGACGGATGTGGTTGTAAACCCTGATGGCAACCGTGTTCTACTCAATGATTTACAGCGCATTGATGCATCCAGCGATCCGACCGCCGTTGCCGTTCAGCGCAATCAGGGACGCCTGCCGCTGTTGTTGCGGCCGGGTGCCGGTCATGTGCTGTTTCTGGGACTGGGCACCGGAATTACAGCTTCCCCTGCACATCAGATTGACGGATTGAAAGCGGTGGCGGTGGAATTATCCGAAGGCGCTATCCAGGCGGCAGGACGCTGGTTTGCACCGTTTAATGATCATGCGGCCGACTGGCTGGATATTCGCCACGATGACGCCCGTCGTTTTCTTAAAGCCGATCAGCATCGCTACGATGTGATTGTGGGCGACCTGTTCCATCCGGATATGGCCGGCCGGGGATTGCTACTTTCCGTACAGCAATTTGAACGCGTTCGCGAGCGCCTCGGGGATTCCGGGGTTTATGTGCAGTGGCTGGCATTGAATCAGTTTGATCTGGGCAGTCTGAAAATTGTACTGGCGACATTCCGCAAGGTGTTTCCGCACAACAGTCTGTTTCTGGACGGCTTCCATCTGGCTATGGTCGGTTTTCGCAGTGCGCGACCATCTGTGGCAGCTATCAAGGTATGGGCGCAGGCACATTCTAAGGCGCTGACCGGCGATGAGGGTTGGCAGACATGGATAGGGCGTGATATGGGCGCAATTCCCGCATCCAATGCGCCGCTGCAGGATGAGTGGCGGCCGATGGTAGAGTACAGGCTGGCGCGAGCGCGGGTGGAAGGAAAATTGCATATTGCCAAAATCATGGCCTGGTTGTCAGCTATCCGACCGCATCCGGCTGCTCTGATGCAACGATGGCATGTGGGCAAAGCCGATCAGGCCACGCTGGTGCGGGCAGTGCTTTCCACCGATGCGATGATGCATGCATGGGAGGGGATGTTTTCCGGTCGTTCGCAGCAGGTGTCCAGATTCATTAAGCTGGCCTACCAGGCCAATCCGCGTGATCGTTGGGCCGGATTCGCCGTGGCTGATGCGATGGCGGATCAGTTGCGTAACAAAAACAGCGGGATTGTGGATAAGCGAAATTTAAATCCGATATTATCGGCTATTGGTAAAAATAGAACGCCGCATCAGGTTGCAAGGCCGGCAGTTGCGCTGTTGCAGAAAAAACAACTGTTAAAAAACAAGCAGGCATGGCAACGTATTCTGTCCATTCGACCGGATCATGTGATGGCGCTGCGTATGCTCTGGCGGATCGCGCAGCAGCAAGGCGATGATCAACAGGCTGCTGCGCTGTTGCGGCGTTTGCAGTCGATTGTGCCCTTCGATCCGGAAGTGGTTGCAGCTGTCAGGAAGGTGAAACATGGCGCTTGAACTCGAATCTCCTCCATTGCAGGCGCCAGCCTCAAAGCATTTGCATCTGTTGCGTCGAATGTCGCAATTTGGCTTTCTGTTGCTGTTGATTCTGGCACCGATGCTGGGGTTGTTCCGTATTGATATATTGACCGGCGCTTTTGTTATCGGTCAGTACCAGATCTGGTTTTCCGATTTTGCCATCGTATTTGGAGCCTGGTTTCTCTTTGCCGGAGTGCTGGTGTTGAGTTATTCGTGGCTGGGGTCGGTATTTTGCGGCTGGGCCTGTCCGCAGGGCTTACTGTCGGAGTTGGGCACAGGCTGGATGCACCGACTGCTCGGGCGCAAGGCGGAGCTTTCTGCGGATGGCGCAAGCGTAGAGGTTGCCCGACGCAAACAAAAACGGGGCAACTGGGTGTTGCTAGGTTTTGCTTTTGTGGCGACATCCATGTTGCTGGCGCTGATACCCGTGCTCTACTTTTACCCGCCGCTGGTCGTATGGCATTTTGTTACATTTCAGCGTGATATCGCCATGCCGTTATCGATGTACTGGATCTATTTTGTTTTTTGCATGGTTATTTTGCTGGATATCGCTTTTATCCGTCATTTGATGTGTCAGAACTTCTGTATTTATCGTATCTGGCAACATTCATTCAAGACCAAAGAGACGATGCGTATCGGTTATGACACGCTGCGCTCTGATGAATGTGTGAAATGTGGATATTGTGCCAGTGCTTGCGCCGTCGATCTGGATCCGAAACATACGGAAGTCTACTCTGGATGTACTGCGTGCGGGGAGTGTATTGTGGCTTGCGATCGACTGCATGAGGGCAAGGGTGAAGCTGGGCTGCTCTCATTTATGTTCCCCTCCGCTGACGAGTCTCCTGACCATATGGCCAGTATGGCTGGTCGCTTTCGCGGCGTATTGCCGTTTCTGCTCATCGGAGCACTAATGCTGGGATTTGGCATTTCGACATACAGCCCTTATGAAGTCAGTGTCGGTAATATCGGCGCGCGTCATACCGGGATGAGCGATTATGTGGTACACCTGTCCAATAAACGCTATCGTGCTACGGATATACGGATTTCGGTGCAGGGGTTGAAGCAGCATCAGTTCAGGCTGGACAAGTCCGACGTTCACTTTGATTCTGCAGGGATGGTGAATGTTGGCTTGCATCTGAACGCCAAAACGATTGCGCATGGCATGCATCGAGTTGTGGTACATCTGGAGAGTGCTGATGGATGGCGTGAGGATTTTCCTGTGCAATATTATCGTGTAGGAGATATGACATGAGTGAAAATAAAAACAGTGCAGACTCTGCCTTACAGGCAGAGGAAACATCTGAACAGATGAAGAACCACTACGGTTATGCCAGCGATGAAGAGCGGCGGCGCAAACGTGGGCTGGAAGACTGGGAGTTGGTGGAGAGTATTCCGACCTCGCAAAAGCCCATTCCAAAATGGTTCATTGCAGTGATTGTCGGTGTTGTCTTTGTTTCCATCAGTATGAGTTTTCCGTTTTTCGGACGACGCGCTTTTTCGGTATTTGACTGGTCTCACTGGAGTATGGGGGTGATTGGTGCGGTGGTCTGGATTATTGCTGGCAGCATATTTATTTTTTTCATGACGCGAATGTATGGCAGCAAGACAGGAGGTCGTCTGGATAATGATCCCGAACAGCACCCGGATGGCGATGAATGAGGTGGCTAAAGAGAGGCTATATTGCCCCACTGTGCCTCTGTATGGCATATCTGGCGTTGGCTGGCTGTAATAATGACGCAGGGGATAAATCGGCTCATGGAGAATCATCTGTCAGTTCGGTTGATGCAGGGCCGCTTCAAGCACTCTGTTCACAATGTCATGTGCCGCCCTCGCCCAAGCTGCATACTGCCGATCAATGGCCGGCTGTGGTGAGGCGAATGGAGCATCATCGCATGGATGCCAGAATGCCACCTGTTCCAGATGCAGCGCGTAAAATATTACTGACATGGCTGCAATCGCATGCAAAGCTTTAATTTGCATGACCCATGCAAATTAAAGGAGAAAAAGATGCTTAATCGAACAAGATTTATGATGGCTGCAGCGATGCTGGTGATTGGTCTGTTATCGGCATGTAGTGGTGATGATGGCACATTTTTTCAACAGCGGCAGTGGAATACGCTGGATATCAAGCTCGAAACCCGGCCTCATCCGATACAGGCCGGGCATAATGAATTTTTACTGCATCTGACGGGGCCAAAAGGAGCTCGCTTGGCTGTTGGCGCGGTAGTGCATTATCGGCTTCACCCTGATGATGCGTGGATTCAGGCGATGCCTGATGGAATGAGCGATGTGTTTCGCAGGGCGCTGGATATTCAGGATCCGAAGCATGCCAGGCTTTATGTGCGACTGCGCTTTCACGGGAAAAAAACGCAGTTGGAGTTTAATCTGTCGGATGCATCGGAGCATCAGTCCGGAGGTAAGTCATGAGAAAGATATGGGTGGTGGCATTGCTGTTGATGATGCTGGCAGGGTGCTCATCGGCACCTCAGCATGAGGATCAGGCAGCTGCAATGGTGAACAAGCTCTATACCGCGCTGCAGCAGCAACAGTGGAATCAGGCTCTGGATATGTATGGCAAAAAGTTTTATGGCGGTCATTCACGCGATGCGTGGTTGAAGAAATTAAAGTCCATTCAGCAGAAGCTGGGGCCAATGCAGGGACGCACCCTGATATTCAAAAGCAAGGATCCCCGTTTTCATTATGATGCGTATATTTTTTCATATCGGGTGAAATATGCCAGGGGAGAATCTACCGATATCATTACCCTGTTTCAGGATGTGAACGGGGGAGACTTAGCCCTGGTTGGCCATAAAATCACAGTGAAATAGGGCAGTTGATGTTATTGTTTACATCTCTGTTGGATCGGCGGTTACCGTACCGGCTATTGCTGATCTGCACCCTTGCAGGGTCGCTGCTGGTTGGGCCGATGGCGCATGCGGCTGATGCAGCGCGTGGAGCCGTGGTGGCGCGGGTGCGCTGCATGCCCTGCCATTTTCTGAATCGAACGGAGAAGAGAATTGGGCCGGGTTTGCTTGGCGTGTACGGTCGTGCGCCGTCGATTACCGGCGTTCCGTTTTCCCGCTGGGATGCGCCAGCACTGGATGCATGGCTGGCCAATCCGCGTCGGATCAAAATCAATACCACTATGTTTCTGCCGCCGCTTCAGCAGCGGGATCGTGCCGATGTGATTGCCTGGCTACGTGAAAAAGATGCTGGGTCTGCGGGAATCAAAACTAACTCTCGCAAAGCCGCCAAGAGCGCAAAGAAAACCCGATCTGGAAAGTTATAGGTGGGACAATAAACGGCACTTTATAATAGTTGAGAAGCAACAGTAAATTAACGCTGGGTTGTGGTTTTCTTTGCGTTCCTGGCGGCTTTGCGAGAGCCGTTTTTCATGGCTTCTTTTGCTTTGAGTTTTTTCAGGCCTTTGCTGATTTTTTCGCTTGGCGTCCAGTGGCGCAGCAGCATGATTTTGTTGCCGCCGCGCTGTTCAGCGCAGAGCGGGCAGGTGAGATAGGCGAGATAGACTTCCAGCGGTTTTCGTCCTGAACTGATCAGGCGGCTCTGCATGTTGCGTAGTAGCGGGCGCATGCCGCCGATATCGCCATGATGCAGTGCGACGCGCAGGCGAAACGGATTGGGCAGGCGATGTACTCGCCGGGCCGGGCAGGTTTCATCGTCCAGTAGCCTGACAATACTACCGCGAAAAGAGGCGGATCGGGTAAGAGCCAGCCCCGGCCATGTTTCATGCAACTCCAGCGTGGCGATATCATCCATCTGGCGCTGGCGGTAGAGATCAAAAGCTATCGGCATATGCAAAAACATGGGAGCTGTCTGTTCATGTACCAGATGCCCTCCCAGGTTGATATCCTGATCATCCCAGTCGGGGAATGATTCCGGGCAACCGCAGGGCAGCGTCATGATTTATGGTGTTGAATATCCCGGACAGTCAACAGAACATTGGCCAGATATATCCAGAATCCGACAGCGAGTACGGAGGAGGCGATAGAGACCATCGGCCCGTAAAAACGGTGAATGGAGGGCACGACAGATGGATCATGCAGCCAGTAGTAGCCTTCCACACTGCCGAAAATAAGCAGCAGCACATAAAAACTTCCGACGCCGAAAATCGTCCACCAGTAGGAGTGTTCAGCCATGCGCAGCGAGTGCAGCGATCTGCCGGTTATAGCTGGTAGCATATAATAGGTGACAGCCATGCCAAGCATGGTAACGCCGCCAATGAGGTTGATATGGGCATGAGCCAGCGGATCAATCATGTGGCCGGGACCGCCGTAGGGGCTGCCGATGGAGTCCAGCCACGCCCGCACCGGCGGCAGCACCTGCAAGACCCCTTGCAGGGTGCCGATGAAGAAGGAGATGGCTGATGTGACAAGAAATTTAATGAGATAACGGTGCTCGGATGGCATGAGCGGAAGCTAACGGTCGTTATTGCGGATGCAAGCATTCGCTTGCATGATTTGAATTGAATAGTGCTTGACGTGTGGGCGAGGATGCAAAAGCTTCAGCGCTGCTCGTAAGGAGAAATGTGTGTTGAGTTCACCGGTTCTGATCGCTTCGTTGCTGACATGGTTTTTGATGTTGGCTGCATATTTGTTTCATCGTCCCCGTGTGGTGCATGTCTGTGTGATGGGACTGTGTATGTGCTATGACATTGGGGTGCCATTTCTTCTCTACTTCTCACGCAACTGGCCGCATCGCCTGATTGATCAGGGGGGCATCTTTAATTACTTGGTGTGGATGCATGTTGTGCTCGATATTCTGCTGTTCACGTTGTATGCCATGCAGATCAGGGAAGGGTTGCGCCTTTGGCGTGGTGGAGAAGAATCGCGGGAGATACACGCACAGCAGGGTAAGGTGATTTTGGCGGTGCGATTGCTGGTTGTCGTCACCGGTGGATTGCTGGCACCATAGAAAGCGGACTTCCGGGCTATGCCGATCTCACATTACATGTGCAAATAAATACTTGCATTGCATCGGAATGCGAGCGTAGCATACGCACTTAGTTACACTTAAGGAGGGTTACCAATGGAAAGTTTTGTTGAAGCATCTGTTAATTTTCAGTCAGGAACGGTCTGGTCATTTTATTTCTGGATATTCGTGGTCTTTTTCGGCTGGGCTATGCTGATGCTGCGTAGCGGCATAAATCGGGATAAGCATTTCGACTGATTAGGTTATTCTAACCAGCTATCCGAGCTCGTGCTGAAATGGGTGAAGTATGCGGTCGCAAAATTAAAAGTTGTATCTTGTTCGATTGAAAATAATAAAAATATTATCTAATTCTAAGTAAGGGAGGGTTTATACATGCGGTATTTGATGTCAGCGGTTGGCGCAGTGGCGGTGTTCACTATGACGCTTATTGTTTCGGTTCCGGTTCAAGCTGAGAATTTCTTGGCGGGGGACATTGTTAACGGGCGTAAAATTTTTACGCAGGGTAAAGGGGATGCTGTTCCTGCTTGCCAGAGTTGCCACGGTGTGGATGGCATGGGTCAGGATGATATGGGTACCCCGAGGTTGGCGCACCAGGTGTTTACCTACGAGCTGAAACAGCTTACGGATTTCGCCAACGATAAGCGCATCGACAATACTCTGGATGCCATGAATGGTATTGCCAAAGCATTGACAGCGCAGGAGCGCAGAGATGTGATCACTTATGTGGAATCCCTGAAGACGCCATTTCTGGGCTCCGATCTCAGGGCGTTAAAAGCGGCTGGTGATGTAAAAATAGGAGATCGTGCACGTGGTGCCATGATTGTAGAATATGGTGCTGAAGGCATTATTTCCTGCAAAAGCTGTCACGGCTTCCATGGCCGCAGTGCTGGCCGTATGTTCCCGATGCTGGGCGGTCAGCGATATGTTTACTTGCTCAATCAGTTGCATGCATGGAAAAATGGCACAGTGGCAGATGGTCGCGCCAATGATCCCAGAGGCATGATGCGTAAGGTAGCCAAATCCATGAGCGAGAAAGATATGCTTGATGTCGCATCGTTCCTGACTGGCGCATTGCCATACACCATCGGCAACCCGATGGCGCCACCACGCGGCACTGATTAACTCAAGCTACTGAATCTGCCAGGCTTCATCAGGCAGTATTCAGTTCGAGCAAAAAAAGAGCGGGGCATAGCCTCGCTCTTTTTTTGCAGCCTTTGGATGCCAACAACTGGGACAGGAAGATTATCATATGAAATCTGATATTTGGAAATGCATGATTCGGCGTTATGCTATCGCCAGTGCTATCGGTCTGGTGATCTGCGCTGTTCTCTTTACGAAACTGGCGAATATTCCCGCCGGGCAACCCATTCCCGGCTGGTTGTTGCCTGCCATCGTGGTAGGCGGATTATTGCTGTTCGGTGGGCTGTTTGGCATTGCTGTGTCGGTATTTTTTCGAATCCTGGGTGGACAAAAACCATGATATCCCGTTTTTCAGAATGGGTGCATGCCATTGCTCCCCGCCATATTGCACTGGCGGGGCTGTGCGGGTTGTCGGTGGTTTATCTGGCTTGTTTCCGTTACGATCTTTATGGTGTGGAAGAAGGTGCGGCCAGAGCACTGTTGCTGAATTGGTCGCTGGGTACGCATATGCTCAATCCGGTTGCTATTATGGGTTTTCCGGATATGCGTGCTCTGTTGCTGGCGCCACTAAATTTTCACTGGATTGGTGACCTGACTGCGGCCAGGACGCTGGCGATGTTTTTGACGCTGGCGACCGGGCTTATGCTATACAGTTGGGCGGAGAAACAACTGGGGGATGAAACCGCTCTGTTTGCAAGTGGGTTGTGGCTGATTGCACCCTTGACTATATCGCAGGCAGGCAGCATCGGGGCCGGGAATTTTTTGGTTCTGGCCGGTATTCTCTGTTACTGGTCGTCGGGCTATTATCGTGCTTCAAAGCATGCCACACCGGGCAACTATTTTGTTTTGCTGTTATTGATCGCCCTCGCTGCCAGCATGCATCCGGCTGGTCTGGGTATGGCTGCAGCACTACTCTGGCATGAAACCCTGATTCAACGGCCGGCCAGGCGTAAACGGGTTGCACTCTATATTGGCCTTGGGTTGATGTTGTTTTTAATTCTGGCCAGTCGGGCAGGGTGGCCAACTCTGTCCTTTTTCGTCAATCCTCTACCGGCGTTGACGACAGTGCTGACAGGCGGTTCTGTTGCCGATCCATCTTTAGGAGCTGGCTTGCTAGCACTTGGCTTGCTGTTGATTGCTTTGCTGTCGGGCATTCGGCGTAGCCGGGATGATCTGTTTTCCGCCATGTTGCTTGGGGGCGTCATGGCCGGGCTGGTCAGCGCTAACGAGGCTTGGGCGGAGTTGGCATTGACCTATATTCTGTTCGAAGGATTGCGGGGACTGATTCAGTTGAACAATCGTTTTGGCGGGAATGGGCTATTGCGGCGTAGGGGCATGGCGATTTTTCTGGTGATGCTGCTCAGCACAGGATTTATGATCGCAGACAAACAATATTTTCTATCCAATCGGACTAATCAGTTGCATGGAGTAGACAATGTGATTGCCCGTCTGGGAGAGATAACTGCGGCAATGGATGAGCAGACGATGGTGGCTACCCAGTGGCCAGGCCGCACCATGCTTGCCACAAGGCGAGGAGCACTACCGCTGCCACCCTTGCGTAAGGATAATCCTGATGCATTTCTGCATCAGATGCGAGGCGTAAGCTTCCTGGTTTATGATCCCAACTCGTCGGGAATGAAGGGTATGAACAGGCAGGTTGCAGAGCTGAGCAATCGAATCAGGACTGAAGCCATGCTGCCCGGTGGCATTATTCTAAGGCTACCTGATCAGAGGGTAGAGAATCAGGGAGCAGGAAAGAGATGAAGGTGGATTGTTTGGCCACGCTGGATGCGCTGCGCAGTGCGATTGGTCGTGTGGTGATCGGTCAGCAGGCGCTGATTGACCGGCTGTTGATCGGTCTGCTTGCAGGCGGCCACTTACTGCTGGAGGGCGTGCCAGGACTGGCCAAGACAACGCTGGCCAAAGCAGTGGCGGACTGTATTGATGTGGATTTTCATCGTATTCAGTTTACGCCGGATCTGCTGCCAGGCGATTTGATCGGCACGGATATCTTTCGTCCGGAGAATGGCAGCTTTGAGTTTATGCGCGGTCCGGTCTTTCATTCCATCCTGCTGGCCGATGAAATCAACCGTTCGCCTGCCAAAGTGCAATCGGCGCTGCTGGAAGCGATGGAAGAGCGTCAGGTGACGGTGGGCAACACCACCTATGCGCTGCCCGAGCTGTTCTGGGTGATCGCTACCCAGAATCCGGTGGAACAAGAGGGCACATTTCCGCTGCCTGAAGCCCAGATCGACCGTTTTATGATGATGCTGGTGCTGGATTATCCGAGCCGAAACGAGGAGATGGATATTCTGCGTATGCATGAAAGCGATGCAGGATCGTCCAGGGTTACGCCGGTAATACATGCCGATGATGTGTTTGCATTGCGCCAGCAGATTCGTCGCATCCATCTTGCGCCCGAACTCAATGGCTATATTGTAGATATGGTTGCATCTACGCGCCATATTGAGCGTTTGGATAAGCAGCTCGAAGGCATGTTGACGCTGGGTGCATCGCCGCGCGCCAGTATTGCACTGAGCATCTGCGCCCGCGCCCATGCCGCTATTCAAGGCCGGGACTATGTCAGCCCGCACGATATTCAGTGTATCGCGCCGGATGTGCTGCGCCATCGCATTATCCTCGGGTTCGATGCATTGGCCGCCGGTTGGGACAGGGAACGACTGATCGAACGACTGATCGAACTCACGCCTGTACCGTAAGCGCTCGTCCAAGCTGGTTAGCAAAACAAACCTGGCCAAGAATGTCACGAATTAGCACGAATTGGATGATAATTACAGAAGGTTCTATCAATGAAGCAAACAACGTGTATCAGAGGTTCTGACCCGCAATGAAGGCGTTGCTGGCGATGCACCGGGAATTTCTGCCAGGTAGTAATGAACTGGCCAGGCTGGCCGCACATGCTGCGAACATGCGTATCGTTTTTGCCCGCCTTAGTCACGAGTATCAGGTTAATGATTCTGTCTCGCGTTTTTTTGGGCGCGGTCTGGAGTTTGAGGAATTGCGCGCTTATCAGCCCGGCGATGATGTGCGCAGTATTGATTGGCGGGCGACGGCGCGCACGGGCAGGCCGCATGTCAAAAAATATCGCGAAGAACGGCAACAGGTATTGATACTGATGTTGGAGGTGCGCAAAAGCATGCTCTTTGGTAGCGGGCAAACTACCAAATGCGCACAGGCTGTGCGCGTTGCCGCCCTGTTGGCATATGCTATGAAACATAGGCACCATCGAGTTGGGGTGTTGCTGTGGGGTGATTTTGGCAGTCTGGCCATTGAGCCTGCTGCCGCCGCCGATACCCTGAATCGGTTGCTGGACGCGCTTTCCGGGGATGCGCATTCTATGAATATGCTTACAGGCACCATCACCGCAGATGCTGGAGCCTCGGACTTGATTCGTTATACAGAACGTATGCCTCGCGGGCGCAAACTCGCATTTATATCCGATTTTATGCAGTGGCAGGCTGATGAGTGGCAAATGATCGGCCGCTTGCGCCAGCGCCACGAGACATGCGCTGTCCAGATCACAGACCCAAGAGAAGAGACGATGCCGGATGTTGGCCTGGCACGCATGACTGATATGAGCGGTGACGATATGATTGTGGTGGATAGCGGGAGTCAGGCCTGTCGCGATGCCTATGCCGCCTGCTGGAAACGCCATCTGGAGTCGTTGCAGCAGCGCTTAAACGAGGTCGCCATTCCGCTACGCCGCATCTCCACACGCGATGGCGTTGCCGCCCTGACGCGTCATATCACAGATCTTGCCATCTAAATGTTTGCATTATTGCTTGTTTCACTACCCTTGATTGCAGGCCCGGACGCGCCGGTTACAGTCGGCTGGTGGCCGTTGCCTCCGGGCTGGTGGTTGCTGGGATTGACACTGTTTCTTGGTTTGCTGTGGTTGGCGTATCTTTTTCTGCGGCGCTTTATACGTCCGGCCAGAGCCGGGGGGGAGCGTACGCTCCCGATTCGTGCTCGCGCTTTGGCGGCGCTGGATGAACTTGAGCAACGTCGCGGTCTGAACGCGCGTGAAGCAGCCTATCGCCTCAACGAGATTTTACGGGCAGCGTTGCCGACTGAGAAAAAAATGGCTCCTTTTGATCAGGAGGAATGGCAGCATTTCTGGCAAGAGATGGAGATGCGTTATCAGCCTGATATGACAACCGGAAGAGCAGATGTAGAGCGTTGGCTCAGTCTGGCGCGTGGCTGGATTGAACAATTGCCGTTGAGTGATGTGAGTGATACCAAAAAAGGGATTCACCGGAGATTGAGGCAATGAAGGAAGTCTCCAGGATTGAACCCATCGCAATGGATAGGCTCTTCGCTAAAGAGGGTATTGCCTGAATGGATATGCTGGGTCATCTGCGTTTGTTGCATCCGTGGGGATTGTTGGCGCTGGCGCTGTTGCCGTGGCTGCTGTGGCAGAGGAGATCCGGTGATTTGCAACCGCGTGCACTGGCACATCCATCGCTGGCATGGATACGTCAGAGCTTCCCCGCCCGGCGCATGGTGAGTATGCGGTGGTTGCGTGTGTTGGCGGTGCTGACGTGGTCGTTGTGGTCGCTGGCGCTGGCGGATCCGCAGTGGGTTGACGGGGAAATATCGGTTAGTCGCGAAGGGCGTGATGTGATGTTGTTGGTAGATCTGTCCGGCAGTATGGTGATTCGTGATTTTTCACTCTCCGGCGAGTCCATGAATCGCCTGCAGACGCTCAAATATGTGTTGAATAATTTTGCTCATCGTGATGTGGCACTGGAATCTGGCACTGCTCTCAATCGCTTGCAGGCGATTCAGCATGTGCTCGCCCCTTTTATTATGGAACGCGGTGCCGATCGACTGGGTTTGGTGGTGTTTGGCGATGAGGCCTATATCCAGACGCCGCCGACTTACGATCATGAGCTGGTTCGGAAACTGCTGTTGGATGAACGGATTGGGCGGGTGGGCGAGAAAACAGCTATCGGAACGGCCATTGCTCTGGCTGCCAAACATCTTGAAGATGTGGCCCGCGTGCGCAAAATGGGAGGCGGGCAGGTGATGATTCTGCTCACTGACGGTCGCAACAACGCCGGTGTGATATCGCCATTACAAGCGGCCAGACTGGCACAGTCGCACGGAATTCGTATTTATACAGTGGGTGTGGGCTCGCGTTTGCAACATGCCAGTGCAGCCGATGTGGCCTCTCTCGACGAAAAAACATTGAAATCTGTCGCAGCCCTGACATCCGGAGCCTATTTTCGCGCCACCGACACCGGCGCGCTGGCGCGTATTGCCGCACAGATCAATCAACTGGAAAAGGTGGAGGATCAGCATACCGATTACCTGTCATCGGTTACGCTCTATCCGGCCCTGTTACTGGCAGGTCTTGTGGTGGGATACCTGATGGTTTGGCTGGCGCGCGGTCGGGAGGCGATTCCATGATGGATGCATTGTCGCAATCATGGCTGCTGTTGTCGGCGCAACTCAACTGGCGCTCGCCGGCTTGGCTGGCACTGATTCCAGTGGCGGTGGTGGTGGCGCTGCTATGGCAGTATCGGGTCAAGCCGACTCGCAATGTACTGGCTCGTGTGCGCTGCTATGCCGATGTGGATGTGTGGCCGCTGGTGGTGCGCGGTAGAGCAGACGAGGATGAGAAACAGTCCCGCATTGTCCGGATTCTGAAGGATCTGGCTGGCTGGCTCGGTCTGATTTTGCTGTTGTTGGCGTTGGCCGGGCCGCGCTGGCAACACGAGGATGAAACCGTATTCAGGCAAGGGGCGGATATCGCCGTAGTTATGGATATGTCGCGTTCCATGCGTGTTGGCGATGGGCAGCCGGGCAGTTCGGGGCGTGGGGGCGGTTGGATGCATGAGGGTAGGTTAGCGCAAAAGGATCGGTTGACGCGGGAAAAAAATGAATTGCATGATTTTCTGTTGCGCTTGCAGGGTGATCGTGTGGCGCTGGTGGCGTTTGCCGGGCGTGCATTTCTGCTCTCGCCATTGACGCCGGATTATGGTGTGGTGATGCATCTTGCCCGGCAACTGCGTCCGGATATGATTACTGATCAGGGCAGTGATCTGGCGGCGGCATTGCGACGAGCCATGCAGGCATTGAAACCGGCGCGCGGCCATGGACGGGCGGTGGTGTTGCTGACGGATGGGGAGAATGTTAATCAGGGTGAGCTGAAACATGTGGCAGCCAGTCTGGTCAAGGCAAATATTCCCGTCTTTGTGTTGGGAATCGGGACGTCGGAAGGTGGTCTTGTGCCAGCGGGTGACGGGCGTTTTGTGCATGATGCAGCGGGGCGGGTGGCGCAGAGTCATCTGCATGAACAGCGATTGATGGCCCTGGCTAAGGCAACGGGCGGTGTCTATGCGCACATGCAGCCGGATGACAGCGATTGGGATGCACTGTACGACAGCGGTATTGCGCAGATGGTGAAGCGTACGCGAGTCGCTTCCCGCCAAAGGTTGCGCTGGCGGGAAGCCTTTGCCTGGGCGCTATTGCCGGCCATGCTGCTATTCGGACTGTGGTGGAAATCACGCATGCGGGCGTGGCAGACATGACGGGGTCAGGTGTGAGGTGTCAGGTGCCAGGCGTCAGGGGGCAGATGATTGCTCTGGTTGTGATATTATTCTGCGGCTCCGGGCTGGCTGATGCGGGCTGGTTTGTGCCTGAAAACCGGATTGCGTGGCAGGCCTGGCAGCGCGGCGATGATGAGGCATCGTTGCAACATTGGGATTACAGCAGCAAAGGCATCTTTGGCCGCGCCACTGTGTTGCTTAAAATGGGGCGTCTGCGTGAAGCCGAACGCGGTTTTCGACAGGCGCTGAATGCAGCGGCGGGGCTGAAGCCTGCCTATATTGCCAGCATCTGGTACAATCTTGGCAATTGTTTGTATCGGGAAGGGGCGCTGCAACCGGCGAGGCAAGCCTGGCGGCAGGCGTTGCAATATCAGCCTGGGCATGTAAAGGCGGCGCATAATCTCGCCCTGCTGGAGGGGCTGCTTAAACGCAGGCGCAAGCATGAGCCAAACAGTTCCAGTTCACTTTCATCTGCGCCAAAGCATAAGGACAAGGGTGGAAAACAGGATCATGGCGATCAACAGCAGGCGGAGAACGGCATACCGGGTGCAGACAAGAGCGGTAAGCAAAGCAAGACCGGAGAGGGGAATGGTGGCGGTGAAGAAGAGGAGGCGGGCATGAAACAGGCAGAGCAGGCAGCGGCCAGTGTTCGCGATAGCATGGATCTGTTTCTCCGTAATCGCATGGCGGAGAAAGCTGCGCCTGCGATGCCATCACGCCGAGGCATGCCATGGTAAGGCGGCTGTTGTGCATGATGGCATGGCTGGGTTTGTCAGCCGCGTTGCCGGCTGCAGGCATGGCGGCAACATTCGCTGTGACGGTGGATCATACCATTACAAGCAGTGACCACACCTTACAGATGGTGGCGCGACTGGAGGGAAGTAGCGATAATTTTAGTCTGGATATCACGCCGCTGGAGAAGGATTTTTATGTGACTGCCGAACCCGATTTAAAACGGGCCGGGCAGTGGCGGGAAAAGCATTACCGTATTGGAGCCAAACGCCATGGGGTGCTCAAAGTGCCGGCGCTTCGTGTGACGGTTGGCGGCAAGAAGCTGTTCAGTCAGCCGTTTCAGATCACCATACTGGCTGCAGACGGCGATGTCGATGATGTGCGTTTGTGGGTGGAAGACAGGCTTGGTGGAAAACACGCATGGCTGCATCAGCAACTGACATGGCAGATGCGGGTGTTAAGTACCTATCCGTTTGCCGCCGTACCGGATGTTCAGTTTCCTTCATTTGAGGGCTTTGATGTGCGCAAGCTGGATAGTGCGGTGGCTGGCAGTGTGGTGAAGAACGGGCGCAGGCTGTTTACCATGACGTGGGTCTATTTATTGTACCCCCGGCATACGGGCGATCTGCATATCACACAACCTGCGGTGTCCGCACGTCTGGCACAGCATGTAAAAACACACCGTATTGCTTCCGGCAACCCCAATTTCGATGCCGGTGAAACACGGATACATACAAAGAAGGCGCATGGAAAACCACTGCTTATTCGAGTGCGCACATTGCCATTGGCGGCGACAGGTCTGCCTGTCGGTCACCTGGCGATTACATCGGAGCTGCCGGATGCGCATGCCTTTGCTCTGGAGCCGCTGACCTGGAATATTCACCTGAGCGGTCAGGCAATTCGGCTCGCCGACATGCCAGTGCTGTGGAAATATTTATCGCTGGATGATGGGCTCCAGACTGTGCGTGAAAAGCCGCTTGTCACGATGGGAAGAGATGGATTACAGACGAAGGTGGATGTCCTGTATCGTCTTATATTGACACCATCGAAAGCAGGGAACTTACATATTCCGACCGTTGATATTGCATTTTTTAATCCCGATCAGGGTCGTATCGAGCATGCAATGCTGGCTTCACGCAGTGTGCAGGTGGCCCCGCCTCGCCAGTCCCAAGGCGATGAAGGTTTTGCGCTCTCCGTGTCTGGGTCAAAGCATGGGTCTGCGCGTCAACATAGCGCAACAGTGTGGTGGAAATGGTTGGCAATCGGTATGTTTATATTATGGTCGCTGACGATTGTGGCATGGTTTTGTTGGGGGCGTGCGAACAAACCCTGCTGGCGCTTGCCAACGTGGCGTTACAGGGCGCGTGCGCCATCCATGCGTAAGTTGCTGGCTGAGCGCGATGCGACGGTGCAATTTTCCGCTATCAAGGCTGTCTCCGGTCTGCCTGCGCGTATTACGCCGCTTGGGTTGCTGGCTTTTTTTCCTGATTTACAGGATGGCGCGGGGGAAGTAGATGGCCCCGGAAATGAGGGTGGAGCGATTGCGACATGGCTTGCGGCGCTGGAGCGTGGTCGCTGGCAGCATGGCGAGCTTCCGCCGCCATTGGATGAGTTACAGGTGCGGGAGATGATCAGGGTGATCGATGCCGCCATTCACAGCGGGGATAAAGTAGGAACGGCGGCATTTGACCCTGCCGAGTTTGGCCGTATCGGCAGTTATATGGAGCCAACGACAGTTATGCATTGACATCAGCGACCTGGCCTGTAAAGATTCATGCCAGATACCTCAATTATGGGTATTAATGATTAAAATTAATGATTAACGCATATGAGCGTTAGATGGAGGATAATAATGAGTACGGTCTATGAGCAGTTAGGTGGTGAGCCAGCAATTGATGCGGCGGTGGATAATTTTTATCGCCGGGTATTGAATGATCCCTATGTTACGCCATTTTTTGAAAATACGGATATGGAAAGACAGGCGGCCAAGCAGAAAGCTTTTTTAACCATGGTGACCGGAGGTCCGAACAAATATACAGGTATGGACATGCGTGAAGGACACAAGCATCTGGTAAAAATGGGCCTGGATGACACCCATTTTGACCATATTGTCTGCCATTTGCGTTCCACGCTGGCTGACCTGAGTGTTCCGGCGGAGCTTATTAAAACTGTCATTGGTGTCGCGGAATCCACGCGCGCAGATGTGCTGAATCGCTAGGGGGTAATTGAATGGGATTCCTTGAAATCATACTGCCGCTGATTCTGTTGGCGGCTATTCTGGTTGGTTTTATCAAGTTGACAAATCAGCCTTATGAGGCGCCAAATCCGGTTGCCAGCGGAGATGCATATAGTGGCGGAAATGAGACACTGTTTGCACAGTTGGGCGGCGCAGGCGCAGTAGATGCAGCGGTGGATATTTTTTACCGACGCGTACTGAATGATCCGTATGTCGTACCGTTCTTCGAAGGCGTGGATATGGAGAAGCAGGCAGCCAAGCAGAAGGCATTTTTGACTATGGCATTCGGCGGCCCGCATAACTATACAGGCAAGGATATGCGTGACGGGCACAGACACCTGATAAAAATGGGGCTGAATGGCACCCATTTTGATCATATCCTGATGCATATCCGCTCCACGCTGGCGGAGCTCGGCGTAGGCAAGGATTTGATTACACAGGTGATCGCTGTTGCTGAATCCACGCGTGATGACGTGCTGGATCGTTAGACGGAATCCCGAAATCCGCATAAAGGGGGCCTTTGGCCCCCTTTAATATGAAATGAACAATATTAAGTGAATAATTTGAAATGAACAATTTGAAATTCAACGTGCCTGTATGGTCTTTGCTGGCGCAAGACGTACGGGAAGGGATTATAAATGCCGACAATACGATTTGAAGGTAACGATTATTTTTGTGCTGAAGATGAAACGCTGCTGGATAGCCTGGAACGGCACGGGGTCATGTTGCCATCTTCCTGCAAGTCGGGCGCATGTCAGACCTGTCTGACGCGGGCGTTGGAGGGCGTGCCTCCTGTTGCTGCTCAAAAAGGCGTCAAGGACACGCTGGCCGCACAGGGCTATTTTCTGGCCTGTATGTGCAAGCCAGTGGAGGATATGGAAATTGGGCTGGCCTCGGTGTCGCCCAAATATGCGACACAGGTGCTTGCCAAAGATCAACTTAATGAGTCGGTTGTGCGCCTGCGTCTTGAATTGCCGACCGATTTTTCATACAGAGCTGGTCAGTTTATTAATGTTATCCGGGCTAGTGATGATCTGACTCGCAGCTATTCTCTGGCCAGTATTCCCGGCGATGATTTTCTGGAACTACATGTGAAACGTGTGCCGGAAGGGCGCATGAGTACCTGGTTGTTTGATGAAGTGGCTGTTGGCGATGCACTGAATTATTTCGGCCCGTCCGGAGACAGTTTTTATCTGGCCGATAAGCCTGAGCGACCACTACTGCTTGCCGGCGCAGGTACAGGGCTGGCGCCGCTCTACGGGATTTTACGTGATGCACTGGCGTGTGGGCATAGCGGCCCCGTGCATATCTTCCATGCCAGCCTGGCGACGGCCGGCTTGTATCTGATGGATGAGTTGCGCGCTCTGGCTGATGGACACGATAATGTCCATTATACCCCGTGCGTGTTGCACGGCGAAGCGCCTGCTGGCGGCATGCAGGGGAATATCGTTGATATTCCGGCTAAAGAGCTGGGCTCATTGCGTGGTTATGGCGTGTATCTGTGTGGCGATCCGCCCATTGTGAATGCACTGCGCCAGAAAATATTTATGGCCGGCGCGTCTATGAAGGATATCCATTCCGATCCGTTTGTGTTTGCGCCGGCCTGATGCGCCCGGATATTTAACCCCAAATTACACAGAGTTTCACAGAGTAAAAACACAACCGGATTGACTTTGGTTTATGAAGCGAAAAGCAAAGTCACGCAAAGGCGCAAGGAACGCAAAGAAAACGGAGCGTCAGTAATCTCCCTTGGCGGTCTTTGCGCCTTTGCGTGAGGTGGTTTTGATTTTAAACTGTTGCTTTTTTAGTGGTTGGCCTCTAATATGCGCCCTGTTAAAAAGTGAGCTGCGGCTCGCTTTTTTTGTTTTTTGAAGGTGGTTATGGCTTTGGAATCTGTTATTGCATCACTGCTGCAGCCGATTACTGACGATATGGGTGTGGATATTCTGAAGATCAGCATTGGTGGCGGTGGTCGCAGCCAGCTGGTCAGGGTGATAGTTGATTGCGCTGGCGGTATTGGTTCGGACAGGCTGGAGCGGATCAGTCGCGGACTGGCATTGCAACTGGATGCGGAAGATCTGATCAAGGGCGCGTTTCGTCTGGAAGTGACTTCGCCGGGGCTGGATTGGCCATTGCAAACCGTAGCTGATTTCAGACGTTACAAGAATGAGTGGATTAACGTATCGTTTCTGGATGGCAGCAGTCAGGAAGGCAGAAATCTTGGCCTTGTTGATGCAGAAGATGGATCTGGCTTCAGGTTGTTGGTGCCTGGGCGTAAAGCCGCTGGTGATAAAGAAATAGTGGTTGATATGGTTGATGTATGCAAAGTAGTACGGGCGATCAACTGGCAAGAAGTAAGCAGGAAAAGTAAAAAATAGTGTAACAAATCAGTGGCGATCTGAGTAGTTGCAGGCGTATAGGAAGAATCGGAGTAGTGAGAATGCAGTCATGAATGTAGAGATATTACAGGTAGCGGATGCAGTTGCGCGTGAGAAATCAGTGGAGCGTGAGTTGGTGCTGGAAGCGATGGAGCAGGCACTGAAGACAGCTGCGCGCAGAACTTATCCGGGCAAAAATATAGTGGCGGAGATTGATCGCACCACGGGAGAGATTCGTCTGTTCCATGTGCGTACGGTGGTCGAGGAAGTGGAAGAAGAGGTTAATGACCTGACCATTGAACAGGGCCGGGAACTCGATGGGGATGCTGAAATAGGCAGTGAATTTCGTGAATCGTTGCCGCCGATTCCGCTGGGGCGTATTGAAGCCCAGACTGCCAAGCAGGTGATTAACCAGAAAATTCGTGAAGCCGAGCGGGATCGTGTGATCGCTGAATACGAACCGCGCGTGGGCGAGCTGATTACCGGCATCGTCAAGCGGGTGGAGCGGGGCAACGTCTATGTTGACCTGGGGCGTGGCGAAGCGGTGATGTATCGCGAGGATCTGCTGCCGCGCGAAACCTTCCGTCAGGGAGATCGTGTGCGCGCCTATTTGAGAGAAGTGCGCAATCAATCCAAGGGCCCGCTGGTATTTATTTCGCGTTCGGATGCCGGCATGGTATTGCGTCTGTTTGAGCAGGAGGTGCCGGAAGTTCAGGATGGTACGGTATCCATTCAGGCCATCGCCCGTGATCCGGGGTCACGCAGCAAAATTGCTGTGATTTCCACAGATTCGACCGTAGATCCGGTTGGTGCCTGTGTCGGCATGCGTGGTGCGCGCGTGCAGGCCGTGGTGAACGAACTGCATGGTGAAAAAATTGATATCATCGAGTGGACGGAAGATCCGGCAGCCTTTGTTGTCAATGCATTGGCGCCGGCCGAGATTGAGCGTGTACTGGTTGATGAGTCGAGCAATACCATAGAAGTGGCGGTGAGTGAAGAAAACCTGGCCATTGCCATTGGCCGCCGGGGCCAGAATGTGCGTCTGGCCTCCGAGCTATCCGGCTGGAATATCGAATTGATGAGCAGTGGTGAAGAGAAAGAACGGCGTCAGGAGGAAGTAGTCAAGGCTCGTCGCATCTTCCAGCAGGGGCTGGATGTGGATGAGGATTTTGCCTCGGTACTGGTGGCTGAAGGGTTCTATAGTCTGGAAGAGCTGGCCTATTGTGATGCAGCGGATATTGCTGCCATTGAAGGGCTGGACGGTGAAGTGGCTGGCGAACTGCAGAATCGCGCTCGCAATGCGCTGCTGGATCAGGCCTTGCAGAAGAGTGAGTCGGAAGGCGAAGCTGCGGTGTCGCTACTCGATTTGGCCGGCATGACGCGTGAAATTGCCGAGCAACTGGCGGCTCTGGAGATGGTCAGTGTCGATGCGCTGGCAGATGCTGGCGTGGATGAGCTGGAAAATATTGAAGGCTTGAGCCGGGAGCAGGCGGAAGTATTGATTATTGCTGCCCGTGAAGCCAGCGGTTGGTTTGACTGATTCTGTTCGGGCGCAGCAGCCTCACAGGCGCTGCATAGCCTGTCGGCAGTCGCTGGCCAAGCAGGATATGCTGCGGTTGGTGGTAGATGATGACGGACAGGTTTGGCCGGACCTGTTGCAAAAGGCGCCGGGCCGGGGCATCTACCACTGTATGAGCAAGGCATGCCTTGCTCGCATGAACGACAAACGGTTGCAGGTGCTGAAGGCCCGTTTCCGCATAGCCCTGCCGCAATGGACAGCGCTGTTGCTGCGCATGCGGGCTGCTTTGCAGCAGCAGTTGGAACGCATGTGTTCGTTGCAGCGTGGATCAGCAGCTATAGGCAGGGATGCAGTGATGCGCCGACTATGGAATAATGCGCCGCTGCTGTTACTGCGGGCGCCAGATGCCGGAGCGGCATTGGTTCGCCAGGTTGATGACGGGGTGAGCAAAAGGGCGGAGGCGGGCTACTGCTCCGAACTGGTGAATGTGCCATCCAGGCAATGGCTGGGTGAGATGTTCGGGCGTGATGATGTGTCTATTGTGGCGATGGATGCTGCAGGTGCTGCATCTGCAGTGGCAGACAGGTTGAAAAAATATTGCGTCTGGTATGGGCGCATACAGATCATGATGTTGCAGGAAAGTCATGAATCAAGGGTATCAGGGTAATTAGAACAGATGGCAAAGCGTATTCTAGATTTGGCAAAAGAACTGGGCGTAGAAGCGGCTGAAATTCAGCGCGTTGCTGTGCGCTGTAATGTGGCTGTGAGTGGGCCGACCAGCACACTGGATGCGGATGACCAGAAAAAGATCAAGGCGGCTCTCAACGCCGGCGCGACGCCGAGCGCCGGCAAATCCGGTGGCAAAACATTGACCTTGAACCGGCCTATGGTTGCCGGTCAGGCGCGTAGTGGTTCTCAGGTAGAAGGGCGTGGTCGAACCGTTGAGGTAGCCGTGCGCCGACGCCATGCGCGCGTGAAGCCTGCCGTGTCGAAATCAAACGTGTCGAAATCAACCGTATCGAAGCCGGATCAGACGGAGTCCGGACGTGCTTCAAGCGCCGCCGCATCTGCCAGTTCAGGTACCGGGGGCAGCAAGCCTGCCACACCGGCTCAGCGTGCTGCTGCGGCGCTGGAAAAGAAAAAACAGGATGCCGCAGCCCGTCAACGCGAGCAGGGGGTGGCAAAACCAGCCGCCGGGACTGCAAAAACGTCGATATCAACAACTGCGGCAACAGCGCCTGCGACAGTAGCATCTGCTACAACCGCTCCAACGACGACGACAGCACCCAGAAAGACCGGAGAAGCGGCTCAGCGCGCTGCTGCTGCTGTGGCCAGAAAAGCTGCGGAACGGGAATCTGCGAAAAAATCTGCGAAAAAACAGTCTGCAGGCAGACCCATTGCCAACAAGGCTGCGCCGGGCAGGCCTGCCGCCGGTGCAGGGGTGAGAAGAGGCGGACAACCTGTCCAGTCTGGTGGCGTCAGAAGAGGCGGACAACCTGTCCAGTCTGGTGGTGCCAGAAGAGGCGGACAGCAGCCCGCTCATAAAGGACCGCGCACCACGATTCGACGGGGATTAACGCCGGCGCAAATTGCTGCCATGAAGGCGCCCAGTTCATCAGTGAAACAGATTGAGAAAAAAATATCGGATGAGCGCGCCGCGCAGCGTAAAAGCGCCAACAGAGGTCAGCGTCCCGGCGCGCGGCCAGGGTCTGCTGCGCCCGGCGCGCAACAGGGCATGCGCCGCTCGCCTTCGGTTGCAGTTGCACCCGGCGCAGGAGCGCCGCCACCGCCAACAGGTCAGCAGCGTCGCCGGGGGCCGGGTGGTATGCGTCCTCAGCGTCGTCTGTCTCCGGCTGAAAAGGCGGCTCGGCGCGCCTATGCAGCCAAACGTCATGAGATATTATCGCCGGAAGAGGAAGAGCGTCAGGCCCGGCTGGCCCGCGGCTCCAGGCGTTTTAGTAGTCTTATTACCAAGGATGATGAAGCATTTGTCGTGCGTACGGTCGAATTTACAGATCCTATTCTGGTTTCGGAACTGGCCAGTCGCATGGCTATCAAGAGTTCTGAAGTGGTGAAGAAACTGTTTGAAATGGGTAATCCAACCACGGTAAACGAGGCGATTGACGGCGATACTACCGCCCTGATTATTGAAGAGTTCGGTCATAAGCCAAAATTGATAAACGCCGCCGCAGTTGAAGATGTGCTGGTTGAAGATGTCTCGGAAGATGACGAAGCCGATCTGCAGCCGCGTCCACCGGTCGTGGTGGTCATGGGGCATGTCGATCACGGCAAGACCTCGATTCTGGATGCCCTGCGCAAAGCCAATGTAGCAGCAGGCGAAGCTGGCGGCATAACCCAGCATATCGGCGCCTACATGGTGAAACTTAATGGCGGTGAGAGGGTGGTATTTATTGATACGCCAGGCCATGAAGCCTTTACCGGACTGCGCGCCCGAGGGGCGAGCATGACCGATGTGGCCGTACTGGTTGTGGGTGCTGATGATGGCGTGATGCCGCAAACGGTGGAAGCGATCAATCATGCGCGTGCAGCTGGCGTGCCGATGATTGTGGCGGTCAACAAGATGGATAAAGAGGGTGCTGATCCCGAAAAAGTGATGCGTCAGATGGCCGAGCATGAAGTGGTGCCGGAAGATTGGGGCGGCGATACGATTTTTGTGCAGGTTTCGGCGCATACCGGACAGGGGCTGGATGATCTGCTCGAAATGCTGGCACTGCAGACAGAAATCCTGGAGCTGAAAGCCAACCCGAAACGCCGAGGCAAGGGTATCGTGGTGGAATCGCGTCTCGATCGGGGACGCGGTCCGGTGGCGACCGTACTGGTGCAGAACGGCACCTTTAATCAGGGTGATACCGTGGTTGTCGGTTCGGCGACTGGTCGTTTGCGCGCCATTATTGATGAGAATGCTGTGCAGCATCGCACAGCCGGCCCCTCCATTCCGTTCGAACTGTTGGGGCTGGATTCCGTGCCGGAAGCAGGCCAGGAAATTTATGCTGTCGAGAATGAGAAGCAGGCTCGAGATATTGTACGCTACCGCAAGGATCGGGAGCGCGAGATCGGCGCAGAAGCGCAAAAACGCGCCAGCCTTGATGAACTGTTTGCCAATCTGCAGAGCGGTGTCAAGGAAGTACCCGTACTGATCAAGGGCGATGTAACCGGTTCAGTTGAAGCCATGGCAGAGTCATTGGTCAAGGCCGGCACCGATGAAGTGAAGGTGAAAATTGTCCATAAGGCGATCGGCGGCATTACCGAATCGGATGTGATGCTGGCATCGGCGTCCAATGCCATCATTATCGGCTTTAATGTACGTCCTGAAGCCAAAGCCAAGAAAGTGGCCGAAGCTGAAGGTGTGGATGTTCGCTTTTATAAGGTGATCTACGATGCCATTGACGAGATTAAAGCGGCCATGGCAGGCGTATTGGCACCGGATGAAGTAGAGAAGGTCACCGGCATGGCTGATGTGCGCGAAGTGTTCCAGGCGCCGAAGGTGGGTGCGGTTGCCGGCTGTTATATGACCGATGGTTATGTCACACGTGGATCGCATGTGCGCGTGCTACGCGAAGGTGTGCTGGTCTATGATGGCGTTCTGGCCTCGCTGCGTCGCTTCAGGGATGATGTCAAAGAGGTCAAGTCCGGATACGAATGTGGCATGAGCGTGGAAAAATTCAATGATGTGAAAGAGGGTGATACCTTCGAGTTTTATATCATTGAGGAAGTGGCGGCGACGCTCTGATTGTCACATGAAACAAACCATGCGCGTTATCCGGAGCATATACGATGCGCGGTAACCCTGCCGGTCAAAAACGCTTTCTGGCCGATATCCAGCGACTGTTATCCACATTGTTGATGCGGGAGGTGGCTGATCCGCGTTTCAATGGCGTCAGCATTACCCGCATAGAAACATCCGGGCGTCAGTTGTTGCATGTCTGGGTCTACCACAATGGTGAATCCGATCCCGAGCTCTGTGTGCAGTCGCTCAATCGCATGGCTCCACATTTTGAGCATCTGTTGCGGCGTGCGCTGCCCCGACGCCGCTTGCCGAAATTGCAATTTCAGTGGGATGAAGCCTTTGAGAAATCCGGAGATGTATTGCAGATGCTGAGAAACCTGGAAACACCATGAAGATGTCTCCGACTCCATTATTCAATGATGTAGACTGGCAGCCGGTCATCGATGCCATGGAACGAGCTGAACATATTGTCCTGATCACCCATTGCAATCCCGATGGCGACGGCATTGGCGCTCAACAGGCACTTTATGAAACACTCACATCTACAGGTAAGCAGGTGCGCATGCATAATCGGGATGGCGTGCCACGGATTTATCAGTTTCTTGAATATGCCGGCAAGGTCGGTCGTGGCGACTGGCAACAGCCGCAATGGGCCGATCTGATTATTGCGCTGGATTGCGGCGCATTCGGACGCCTGGGCATGCCAGAATCCTTCTTTAACGGTGCGAAGATGATCAATATTGATCATCATGCCAGCAATAAACTGTTTGGCGATATCAATGTGGTGGATGCCCGTTATTGCGCCACCGGGGCTATGATTTATGACCTGATCCTGGCCATGCAAGCGCCGCTGACTGCCAGCGCCGCAACGGCGATTTATGCCGCAGTGATGACCGATACGGCCAGTTTCAGATTATCCAGTGCCACCCCTGCAGTCTATCGGCTGGCGGCCTGTTTGATTGAGGCAGGAGCCGAACCATGGCCGATCAGTGTCAACGTCTATGAAAGCCGTTCCTTGGCCGGTATGAAGATGATGACAGCTTGTTTGGATACGCTGGAAATTAAACATGAAGGGAAATCCGCCTGGATTTATGTCACTGAGGATATTTACCGGAACACAGGCGCGGATGTCGAGGATACCGAAGGGCTGATCGATTATGCGCGCAGTATTGACGGGGTGGAAGTGGCCGTGTTTATCCGCGTCGATGAGCATGACAGCAGCCGCTGGAAAATCAGCTTCAGGGGTAAAATATGGGCCAATGTCGGTCATCTGGCCGCAAGTCTGGGCGGTGGGGGCCATGCCTATGCGGCCGGCTGTGTGTTGCAGGGCGTATTCCATGATGTCTGTGAACAGGTTGAGCAGGCGGTCAGCCGCACGCTGGGCTAAACGGTGCCGGGTATCATCTTTCTTGATAAACCATCCGGCTGGACATCACGCCGCGCCGTCAATGAAGTAGCGCGGATCTTTTCCACGCCGGGGCAGAAACGGATCAAGGCCGGTCACGGCGGCACGCTCGATCCGCTTGCCACCGGCATGTTGCCCATCCTGCTGGGCGATGCGACCCGTTTTGCCGATATGGGGCTGAATGCCGAAAAAAGCTACCGTGTCAGTTTCGACCTCTCATTCCAGAGTGATACACTGGATATGGAAGGGGAAGTAACGGGTCGATTCGATGCCTCAGTCAGTCAGCAACAACTGGAGTCGGTATTGCCTGAATTTCGTGGTGCCATAGAACAGATACCACCCCAATATTCGGCCATTCGCATTGATGGCAAACGAGCCCATGATCTGGCTCGCCGGGGCAAGCATGTAGACATGCAACCGCGACGGGTAACAGTGTATAGCTTACGCTTGCTGGCCTTTTCGTTTCCACTGGTGACGCTGGCTGTGACTTGTTCGAAAGGCACCTATATACGCTCACTGGCTCGCGATATCGGTACAAACCTGGGTATGGGCGGTTGTGTCACCGATCTGCGCAGGCTATCGACCGGCGGCTGGCCGGAGGCGATGATGGTAAGTCCCAGGCAGCTGGCTGCCGACAGAGAGGCATGTCTGCTGCCGCTGGCGCAGTGGCTACGGGATTTGGGTCGGCAGGTGTTGACCGCTGCTGATGGCCGGCGATTTTTGCAGGGACAGCGTATTCAGTTGCAACAAACAGAGGCTGATGCCGAAGAAACAAGTGTGACAGTATTCAGCCAAGATATGCTGCTGGGTACGGGGGTATTGAAGCCCGGTATGCGGCACATGGTGTTGCACCCGGTCAAAATTATGCCGTCAGCACAGAAGAGGTTGCTATGAAAGGCCAACATGGAACGAATCAGGAACGAAAACTGAAAAGAAGAAATTATATCATGATGGCGTTTGCATTTGCCGGCGTGCTGTTGATCAGCCAGTTCAATGCAGGTCATCAGAGTGATGCAAAGGAGCATAACGTGGGTCTATTTACAAAAGCACCGCAGGCAGGCGATAAGGATATTCCTGCAGGCAATCATATTAAAATCGAAACGAAACACGGTGAGATTCTGATCGAGTTATACCCGGATTCTGCCCCCAATACCGTGGCCAATTTCAAAGCGCTGGCCGGCAGGGGTTTTTACGACGGTTTAACATTTCACCGCGTGATCGCCGGATTTATGGCGCAGGGCGGTGATCCGGATGGTACCGGCATGGGTGGCCCCGGTTATAAAGTCAAAGCCGAATTCAATGATCGAAAGCATATTCGCGGTACAGTAGCGATGGCGCGCTCGGCCAGTCCCGATTCAGCCGGCAGTCAGTTTTATATCTGTTTTGCTCCGCAACCGCATCTGGATGGCCAGTACACCATTTTCGGGCAGGTGGTTGAAGGTATGGATGTTGTCGATCAGATCAAACAGGGTGATATTATGACCAAGGTGTCTGTTCTGCCATAACTTCATAATTTGTAATAATCAATTCGCCTCCGCTACCAACAGGTTCAGTCTGTCGGAAGTCGGCTTTGATCTCCGGGAGGGTTGCTGACAATACTCGAAAGGAGAACAATGATGATTATAAAATGTGTACGGCGGGCCAATTATCTTGCGCCTGTATTTGCTGTTGCACTGCTTGGTGCTTTAAGCGCATGTAGTACCAGCAGCGGCGGTGGTTTTTTCGGCCTTGGTAGTGCTGATGAGCCTGCTGCAAAATCACAGATGGGTGGTGCTACGATCAACCGTGGCATGTCACAGTCTGAATCTTATCTGACGGTGCAGGTGAAAGCTGCGGGTTCGGTACCGTCTGTCGTGGCCAAGCTCAAGAATATGGTGCATAAGAATGGCATGATGGTGATGGGAGAGCTGCATCAGGGTAGAGTGATGTCCATGGTGGGTCTGAATATTGAATCCGAAAGCATTTTTATCGGCAGCGCCGCAGTGGGCAAGAAGCTGTTTTCGGCCAATCCCGGTGTGGGCATCGCAGTTCCTGTCCGCATTAATGTCTACAGGGATACGAATGGATCAACCATAGTGGCATATGTGCCACCTTCACGGATACTCTCTGTATATCATAACCCCATGATCAATAAAGTGGCCGGCATGATGGATGGCAAACTGAAGATGATGACGGGTATGTTAAGCGGTTCGGGTGGTATGTAGGTGATATAAAGTCGATGCCATCTGTGTTTTGAGAAAGGCCCAGTGGGTGGAAAATCCATGTGCGTAAGCGCGGAATAAAATAAAAAAACGTCTCTGCAATGGGGACGTTTTTTTGTCATGATGCGGTTTTAAATCGATTTGAAAAAACCGGCTATCGTAAATGCCAACTTTTTCTTTCTACAGAGCAAATACGGTTATTAACTGATCCTTCTGCGTCCTTCGCGCCTTCTGTGGCGAAAGGATTATGCCTGTGCTGTGAGGATGGCGCGGACTGGGGCGGGATAGCCTTCGATGGTGCGGTCGGGATCGTCCGGGTCGAGAAAATCGGACAGCGATTCGAATCGCATCCAGGCGGTGCTGCGCTGTTCTTCGCAGCTGGTAGGGCTGACATCGATCGCCTTGATATCTTTGAAACCGGCGCGTTTGAGCCACAGCCTCAACATCGCCACCGATGGGATAAACCAGACATTACGCATTTTGGCATAGCGCCCTTGGGGCATCAGGCAGTGCTGTTCATCGTTCCGGGCCTGCAGCGTATCGAGCACCAGCGTATCGAGCACCAGTTCGCCGCCGCTCTGTAGTAATGCCTTCAGTTCCAGCAGATGATCAATCGGCGAGCGGCGGTGATAGAGAATGCCCATCGAAAACACGGTGTCGAAACAGCGCATGCCGCCCGGCATCGCTTCAATACCAACCGGCAGGATGAAAGCGGACGCATCTGGCAGGTAGCGCTTAATAGCGGCGAACTGCATCGAAAACAGGGCGGTCGGATCGATGCCGACGGCCAGCGCCGCCCCAGCGCCGAGCATGCGCCAGAGATGGTAACCGGAGCCGCAGCCAACATCGAGTACGGTGCGTCCGGTCAGCGGTGTGATATCGTTGTTCAATCGATCCCATTTCCAGTCGGAGCGCCATTCGGTGTCGATATGTACGCCGAACAACTCGAACGGCCCCTTGCGCCACGGGTGCAGCTGTTTCAGGGTCGATTCGATGGCTTGCTCTGGATCAGACGTATCGGAGGCAGTGCCTATACTGACCGTTGCGGCGTCCAGATGAACTTCGGAAGGGGGAGCATCGGGCAGGGCGTCCAGACCGCGCTGCCAGCGGCTGTAATCACCATGTTTCAGGATATTCGCCCAGCCGTTTTCGTTCACCTTGACCAGTTGCCCTGCGAACGCAGTCAGCGGCGAACGGGACAGGCAGTCGTGCAGTCGGGCCGCTTCAAGCTGTGAAAAGTTGCTCATCTCACGGCGATCATGGAGACGAAATTGAAACACTGAAACCAGGTGTGGGATGCGGAGAAGCCGGCCTGTCGCAGGCGGGCGTGATGAACATCCAGCGTTTCGGGAATCAATACATACTCCAGCGCCGTGCGTTTGCGGCTGATTTCCAGGTCTGAATAGCCCTGAGCGCGCTTAAATGCTTCGTGTAGCCGAATCTGTCGGCGTTGTTCATCGGCATCGTTGAAAGCGATTTTTTCGGACAGAATCAATACGCCGCCGGGCGCCAGCCCATCATGGATGCGCGCCAGCAGATCGAGCCGCGCTGCCTTGTCGATAAATTGCAGCACAAAATTCAGCACCACGACCGATGCATGCTCGATCCGGGTGTCGAGAATATTCTGACAACGAATCTCCACGGCTTCGTTGTTGAGCATTTCTTTACAGCGATCCACCATGGCGGGGGAGTTATCCACGCCGATGATGTGAGCCCCTTTGCCAGCGGCGCCCCGGCCCAGAGCCATGGTGGCTGCGCCGAGCGAGCAGCCCAGATCATACAGGTTGCTGCCGGACTGGGCATATTCATGCGCCAGCAACTCCACCATCTGCAATGTCTGCCCGTAGCCGGGCACGGAGCGGTTGATCATATCGGCGAAAACGCTCGCTACCTTGTCGTCAAAGGCGAAACCGTTGTGGTGAATGTCCGAGGTATAAATCGAATCGCGCGTCATGTGCCGAAACTATATGATGTAAAGTACAATATCACGGGTAACGACCCGAGTGAGAAGATACTATCTTGCCATTTTTTCGGGGTGACAGTGTGGCGTGCATCAGACCGCGCAGACTGCCATTGGCAGCTGGTTTGAAACCTGAGAGGCGCGGGCCGGACTGTTGCTGCCGGGGCTGACACCCCGGCAGTGATAATAAGCATAGAAGGGCGGCGATAACTTTCAGGCCTGTTTTACCAATGATGGCCCTGCATCAATGGGTGTTTATTGACTATTCCGGCAGCCATAGGCTTATTGTCTCCACATGGCCTGCGCCCGGAAACATATCGAGCGCCCGCAGCGCTGCCAGTTGATAGCCGTGCTGCTTCAGCAGAGCGCCATCACGCGCGCCAGCGGCGGCATCACAGGAGACCATGATGATCTTTTTCGGCAACAGGCGCGAGATCTGCTGGCAGATGTGCTTTGCGCCACGGCGCGGCGGATCAAGGATCAGCACATCTGCGCCGATATAGGGTTCCGGATTAAACGCATCGAACAGGTTGGCGACTACAAAAGTGGCATGCAGACCAAGCGATTTGGCATTTTTTGATGCTGCACGCACGCTGGCCGCATTCAGTTCCGCGCCATAGATTTGCGCGCCGGTCACCGCAGCCAGCGGCAGTGACAAATTGCCGATGCCGCAAAACAGGTCTGCGATTCTGTGGGTCGGCCCTGCCCATGCCTGAATCTGGCTGATCAGCTCCCGATTGCCTGCAGCCTGTCCCTGCACAAAATCATCCGGGCCGACAGCGGGCGTGATATCCACGCCTGCTGTCGGCAATGTATCGTGGAGGAGGCGGACAGGCTTGTGAAAAGGACGGGTAATGTGTTGCTGATCGCGCCACCACCATTGCAGCGGAAAATCACTGCAATGGCTGATATTCGTGTTATTGGGCTGCAGCTTCGCTTCCAGAATGATGTGTATGCCATCACTCAGTTGCAGCGCCTGAATACTGGTGATTGTTTCCAGTTTGATATGCGCTTCAATCAGATGTCTGAGCGCGTTGAGTTCCGGCGTTACTGCCATGCAATCACCATGACGCACCGCCTGATTGCTGGCTGGCGTATAAAAGCCGAGAAAATCCCCCTGTTCATCATGCCCGACAAACCATCGTAGCCGCCGTCGGAATCGGTTATCGTTTGACTGTATCGGCATCCAGTGTATTTGTTCACGCATCAGGGCTTTGAATGCATCAGAAACCCAGCTCGATTTTATCGTGGCTTGATCTGCCGCCGTGATATGCTGCAAGGCGCAGCCGCCGCACGCATGCGCCACAGGGCACGGCGCCTGCACGCGTTGCGCTGATGGCTGCACGATTTCAACGATTTCAGCCCGCATCACACCGCGCCGCTTTCCCGTCAATCTCAGGGTCAGTGCATCACCCGGCACAGCATTCGCCACCAGTGCCGTGGCCTTGCCCATGCGCACCAGTGTTTCTCCGCCGGGCAGGATCTTTTCCGCATGTCCGCTATAGGTAGTGGCGGAGCTCATCTTCGCAGACACCGTATTGATGTGTGTGGTTGTATGCTGATCCTTTTGCCCCGACAATCACCTTCGCCCTGACGATCCAAACCCGCCTGCGCCGCGTTCGGTTTCCGACAGGCTATCCACGGCCTGAAAATCCGCCTGCACAAATGGCGCGATAATCATCTGGGCGATACGGTCGCCGCGCCGGACGGTGAATGGCTCGTTGCCATGGTTGATCAAAATCACCCCGACTTCGCCGCGATAGTCCGCATCAATGGTGCCCGGGGCATTGAGTACAGTAATGCCGTGCTTCAACGCCAGCCCGGAGCGGGGGCGAATCTGCGCTTCGTAATTGTCCGGCAGCGCCATGGCGAAACCGGTCTTGATCAGGGCGTGCGTTCCCGGTGTAATCGTAACATCCTCTGCCACTGCCGCGCGCAGATCGGCGCCGGCGGCATGGGTGGTGGCGTAGAAGGGGAGGTCGATACCTTCGCCATGCGGCAGTGTCTGGATATGAACGGTCGGATTGTGATTGCTCATCGGTTAAACTCCCTTGGTTCCATTTCAATCATCTGTTGAATGTGTTGAATAATCTGCTTGGCGAAATCGAGCTTGGAGCCGGTTTCGATTACCGTCTGCTCGCCATGCCGGCTGATCCACCAGCCACCGGCCGCTTTGTGACCGCCCGCACCGCTGCCGTCCATGCCATTGCCTGCAGCTCTACCCATATTGCTGATGTCATTGGCAATGATGGCATCGGCATTTTTGGCGGCCAGTTTGGCTTTGGCATGGTCGATATGATGGTCGCTTTCTGCTGCAAAGGCGATGACTTTGGCCGGGCGGCGGGACATGGCGACGATATGGGCGACGATATCCGGATTGGCTGTCAGTTCGATGTTCATATGGGCGGTATTGCCGCGCTTGAGTTTGCCCTGATGCGATTTGGCGAAGCGAAAATCACTGACTGCAGCCGTGCCGATAAACACGTTCGCACCGGCAGCTTCGATTTCGCAGATGGACAGCATTTCCAGCGCTGTCGATACATTGCGTCGCAACACGCCGGGATGTGATTCCGGGGTGCCGGGGCCGGCTACCAGTGTGACCGATGCGCCCATGAGGCAGGCCAGATCAGCCAGCAGAGCGCCGAGCGTGCCGCTGGCGCGATTGGTCAGGATGCGAACATCATCCCATGCTTCCACGGTGGGGCCGGCATTGATTACCCAGTGCTGGCCGATCAACGGTTTGTCGGACAGCAGTGGCAACAGTGCCGAGAGGATGGCGTGAATATCAGCCATGCGTCCAGCGCCCTGCTCGCCGCAGGCCAGTTCGCCTGCGTCCGGGCCGATATGGTAGAGCCCGCGTTGCTTTAGCGTGTTGAAGTTGCGTTGGGTGGCCGTAGATTCCCACATGGATGTGTTCATGGCCGGCGCCAGCAGCACGGGCGCTTCGCAGACCTGCATGATGGTGGCGAGCAGGTCGTCGGCGATACCATGCGCCAGCCGGGCCAACAGGCTGGCCGTGGCCGGTGCGATGATCACTGCATCCGCCCAGCGCGCCAGTGAGATATGACCCATTTGCTGATCGCTGGTCAGATTGAACAGTTTGGTATGCACAGGGTTGCCGGTCAGTGCTTCAAAGGTGAGCGGGTTAACGAATTCACAGGCGGATTTGGTCATCACGCAGCGCACATCGGCACCCGCCTTGCTGAGCATGCGGGCAAGCTCGGCAACTTTATAGACGGCAATACCGCCGCCAATGCCGACAAGGATTTTTTTGCCGGTTAGCATGATGGCATCACCTCGCGCGATCGTTTTGGAGGTGCGGCTTTAGCCGCGCAAAAACAGGCAGTAAAATCTCTTTTCATGCCAATATAACAGCTCTGCGCGGCTGAAGCCGAACCTCCGGCGCAGGTAGGCTGGTCACAGTAATGCACTGTCTGAAATTTACGACTGCAATTCTTTCAGCGTATTCAGCACGGTTTCTACATGCTCTTTGACGCGCACTTTGCGCCAGGCAAAGGCGATATTCCCTTCCGGATTGATGATGAAGGTGGAGCGCTCCACGCCGAGATACTCCCTGCCGTAATTCTTTTTAAGCTGCAAAACGTCAAAGGCTTTGCATAGCGCTTCTTCGGTATCGGCCATAAGCGGGAAGTTCAGCCCCTGCTTTTCGGTAAAACGGGCATGCGATTTCACCGAATCGCGCGATACGCCGATCACGGCGGCATCGGCAGCCGAGAAATCGGGCAGCGCATCGCGAAAGCCGCACGATTCGGTGGTGCAGCCCGGCGTGCTGTCCTTGGGATAAAAATAGAGGATGACCCACTGGCCTTTCAGATCAGCCAGTTTCAGGCGACCTTCGGGCCATGTCTTCAGTTCAATGCCTGCCGGTGCGGCATCGCCGGGATTGATGTTGTAATCTGCCATGACTGTTACCTCGTTTCGAATTTGTTAGTGTTGGCGCGAAACCGTAGCGCAAGGAGCCATTGAATGCAGCAAGAAACCAGAACTGTCACAATCCAGCCGAAGTCGGTCTTACTGGCCGAACCGCGCGGTTTTTGCGCCGGCGTGGATCGCGCCATTGAAATTGTCGAACGGGCGCTGAAGGTATATGGCGCACCGGTCTATGTGCGCCATGAAATTGTGCATAACCGTTTTGTGGTTGAAAACCTGGGCGCCAAGGGAGCCGTGTTTGTCGAATCGGTGGATGATGTGCCGGATGGTGCACTGCTGATTTTTTCCGCCCACGGGGTCAGTAGGCAGGTACGCGAATTAGGTGAGCAGCGTGGGATGCGGGTGATTGATGCCACTTGTCCGCTGGTAACCAAGGTGCATCTGGAGCTGTTGCGCCACTATGCCAACGGCCTCCAGGTGATTCTGATCGGCCATGCCGGCCACCCGGAAGTAGACGGCACCATGGGGCAGGTGCCTGACGGCGCTGTGTTGCTGATTTCCGAGCCGGAAGATGTGGACGCTTTGCAAGTGAATGATCCCGATAAACTGGCGTTTGTTACCCAGACCACCCTGAGCGTGGACGATACGCGTGATGTGGTGGATGCACTGAAACGCCGCTTTCCCAATATTCTGGGGCCGAAGCACGAGGATATCTGTTATGCCACCAGCAACCGGCAGGAGGCGGTCAAGGCGCTGGCCGCGCGCTGTGATGTGGTGCTGGTGATCGGCTCTAGAAATTCATCGAACTCCAATCGCCTGCGTGAAGTGGCGGAGCGGGCCGGTTCTCCGGCGCACCTGATTGACGGCCCGGACGATATTGATGCGGGATGGTTTTCACCGGATTCGACCGTGGGCATTACCGCCGGTGCCTCCGCGCCCGAGATTCTGGTCGGGCAGGTAACGGACTGGCTGCATCAGCGTGGGTTTTCAAACATCAGTACGCTGACCGTGAAGGAAGAAAATGTCGCCTTCACTCTGCCGGAAGTGTTGCGCTCACATTAACCCCAACCCAGCATAGCCGGTGCCAAACAGGAAAAGTTACTGGCCGAAGTGTTTGTTGGCCAGCAGTTGCAGGCCGGATAAGGTCAGGTGGGGAAGGTGGTGGTCGATATCAGGCAAATCATCAATGAGTAGCGGGATCAGGCCGCCGGTGGCGATGATGGGAGATACTTCGTAACCGGACTGCTGACGCAAGCGTTTGATCAGGCCGGCAATGGCGTCGATGGCGGCCCAGTAGCTGCCGGACTGGATGCTGGTGACGGTATCCCTGCCGATGAATTCATCGGCGCGTTTGATCGATACTTCCGGCAATTTGGCGGCGCGTTTGCATAGTGCTTCCAGCGCCATTTCCACACCGGGTAAAATCAGGCCACCGGCATAATGGCCTTGCGGTGATACGATATCAAATGTGGTGGCTGTACCACAATCCAGCACAATGGCAGGTGCGCCGAATTGTTCGCGCGCAGCTACCGCATTCACAATGCGATCCGCGCCCACTTCTCTGGGATTTTTGTAATCGACAGCCATGCCGGTTTTGACTTCGCCCGATCCGACAAAGGCAGGCTGCTTGCCGCAGATGCGCGAACATGCATCCGCCAGCGGCGCATCCAGGTGCGGCACCACGCTGGCCGCCATAATGCCGTGTATTTCGCCGGCAGGTTGCCCGGACTGCTCAAACATACCGTGCAACTGCCAGGCCAGCTCATCGGAGGTTAGCTGCCGCTCACTGGAGAGCCGCCAATGCGTGATCAGCCGTTCCCCTGCAAACAACCCGAACACCATCTGCGTATTGCCGATATCAGCTACCAGTAACTTTTCATGCATAGGATTGCCTCTTTTCATTACATTCAACATCTTTTACCGCAAAGGACGCAAGGTTTCGCAAAGTAACATAAAAAAGCCACCTGTACCGCAGGGGTTAAAATGAAGCGAACATGTTGCACTATCTTCTGTTGTTTGTCCTTTGCGTTACTTTGCGTCCTCTGCGGTGAAAATCTTTTGACTCTATATCAATTCCAGATCGCCAGCGATGATGCGTTGCGTGCCGCTGGCGGTTTCCAGCAGCAGTGCGCCATCATTGTCCAACGCACGGGCGATGCCCTCAATATAGTTGCGCCCGTCATAGACGCTGACCTTGGCGCCAGAGGCAGCGTGAGCCTGCCACCAGGCGCGATGTACGGGGGCAAAACCACCCCTCAAATAGATATCATACCAATCATCAAGTGCATGCAGGATCGCAACAGCAAGATCTGTTTTGCTGACCTGTGTGGCGGTGATGCTGGCCAAGTCGGTGGCCGGTTTATTGATGTCAGTCGGCCAGCCGTCGGCGGGAGCGGCCAGATTGATGCCGAAACCGAGCACGACAGCATGTACACGCCCCGGCTCGGCCCTCATTTCGGTCAGAATGCCTGCCACCTTGGCGCCGTGATAGAGCAGATCATTGGGCCACTTGATGCGAATATCCGGGCAATAGCAACTTAATGCATCGTGCAGTGCCACGGCGGTGAGCAGGGAGAGCTGCGGCACCTGTTCCGGCGGCAGTTCGGGGCGCAGCAATACGCTGGCGGCCAGCGATTCGGGCATGGTGTGCCAGGTGCGCCCGAGCCGCCCTTTGCCGCCGGTCTGCTTGTTGGCGAAAATCACCAGCCCTTCCGGCGTGCCCGCTTCGGCCTCGGCCATGGTATCTCGATTGGTAGAGCCGGTTTCTTCGAGAATCATTATTCGTTTGCCGATGCGTTGGGTGGAGAGTTTTGCCTTGATCAATCCGGCGCTGAACACGTCTTCGTTCAAGACATAGCCTTTTCCGGCCTGCGCCTCAATCGCGATGCCGGTTTTTTTCAGTATCTGGATATGTTTCCAGACGCCGGCGCGCGTTAGCCCCAGTTCGGCGGCAAGATCATCACCGGAGATCGGCGTGTTGCTCATGCCGAGCCGGGTCAGGATATGTTCACGCGCCTGATTCATGGCCGTTTACAGGCTGCTGACGCGCATGGAGAGATCAAGCGCCGGGGCGGAATGGGTGATGGCGCCGATGGCGATGCGGTCGACGCCGGTTTCAGCATAGGCGCGGGCGTTGGCCAGCGTGATGTTGCCGCTGGCCTCCAGCAGAATGGAAGCCGGCACGATAGCGCGCGCTGTTCTGACCAAATCGGGGCTCATATTATCGAGCAGGATGATATCCGGGCAGGCGGTGACCGCTTCTTCAACTTCGGCCAGTGTTTCGCATTCCACTTCGATCCAGACCGGGTGATTACTTGCCTGATTGCTCTGATAGCAGGCGTGAATGGCATCGGTGATCGACCCGCAAACTTCGATATGATTTTCCTTGATCAGCATGCCGCTTTGCAGATCCATGCGATGATTGACGCCGCCGCCGTGCACCACCGCCTGTTTCTCCAGATGCCGAAATCCTGGTGTGGTCTTGCGCGTATCGGCCATCTGACAACCTGTGCCATCCAGTGCATCGACAAAGTTGCGCGTGGCTGTGGCGATGCCGGATAAATGTTGCAGGAAATTCAGCGCCGTACGTTCCGCCGCCAGCAAAGCGCGCATCGGCCCATTCATCTCACAGACGATCTGGCCAACCTCAACCCTGTAGCCATCAGTGGCTTTCCAGTCGCAGGCAATAGCCTGATTCACTGCGGAAAACACGGCATCTGCGACCGCAACGCCGGATAGTACGCCAGCGGCTTTGGCCGTGATGCAAGCCGAGCCATGCAGGTTGGCAGGCAGGGTGGCAGTGGCGGTCAGATCATTAAATGCGGCATCTTCAGCCAGCGCCAGTTCGATAAGCTGGGAAACATTCATCTGCCCGACTCTAGGTGTCCGGCGGACTCAGGACAATTTTTGTGTCGTAGACAGGCTGAATTTTTTGGCTAATATGCTATGCCTTCGTTTGCTTTAGTAAGCTTGTAATGAATTTATTTATATCGTTAAATAATGCATCTTCTATTTCAAAATCTATATCAAAGCTCATACCATTATCCAACCACAGTTGTAACGAATTCCTATCTATTTTGTAACTCAATATATTTGCACCTCCATCACTTTCGCTACCATCAAACCACTCTATACTCGGAATGATTGGGGGAAATTCATAACTTACGGAAATATCAAAATAAAATTTTGATGGGTTAATTGGGTCATCGTCACCATCCTCTTCAAAAGAAGCTTGGATAATGTCGCCATCAATGGCCTCGGTGTATGAGACATCATGTGCAGTAAATTTAATGTGCATAATTTTCCATAGGGGCATAACGCCGCCAGCAGGGGCCGAAAAACCAGAGCGAAGCGGCGGTTTTTTGGTCCCTCTGGCTGGCTTTGTTAGATTTTTAATGCTCCAGTGTTTTCACTTTTAAACCCAAACAATGAACAATCTACAGGGCCAGCATACATCAACACCGAGTTTTCTCCCTCACCAACCATACTTAAAGGCTGCTCTAGCTCAGGCTTTATAAATGAGAGTGAATCTTCGGTAATAACAACAGCCTTTTCATTGTCAGCCCAGCAACCACATACTTTTACTACCCCAGGTTTGATCACTTCAAGCTCTAGTAAGACTATTTCCCCATTTGAAGCGAATTCCGGTTTCTGCACTCTCATTTTTTCTACAAATGATTCAGAAAGAAAGGATTCGATTTCTGTAGTTGCCACTTTGACATGACCAGGGACCTGATTAAACGAGAGCGTAGTTGTGTCGTGTATTCGTACGTGGTTATCTGAGACTTTGAGCTTTTCATCTCCGTTCAAATCACTCACCTTTAGATTTAGCAGAGCGATATCCCCATCTAATATTCTAAAACTCAATTTGTTGTTTTCTGCAAGCTCAAAAATTGTTGCCCCTTCGTTCTTTGATGAAAGTGCAATGCTTCCGGTAAGCAGCTTTATACTGTCTGCAGGCTCGATATATACATGGGATGCATTAGGTTTTTCAGTTCTCTCTATACCTTTCCATTCATAGAGGAGCTCATCACTAAACTCCAAGGATCCATGATGTATAGCATCGT
>JALUWF010000233.1 GCA_027019785.1 Mariprofundus sp.
TTATCCGTATACAATGCCCGTTGCTCTGCCGTTTCAACTGATACAAATGCTTCCCGATTTCGCCAAGTAGACCCATATATTTTACCTAGATCATCATCCCCTTTACGAAAAGGGCTATTTAACCATGATTTGTTCTCGTTTGCATCTGAAAACCAGAATTTACATCCTAGTTTTTCGAAATCTTTAGCATTATTATATCCTCTTAAAAATCCAAGTATTTCACCAAT
Source organism: Mariprofundus sp. (assembly GCA_027019785.1). Classification (GTDB taxonomy): domain Bacteria; phylum Pseudomonadota; class Zetaproteobacteria; order Mariprofundales; family Mariprofundaceae; genus Mariprofundus. The sequence continues at coordinate 228 of JALUWF010000233.1, forward strand.
ACTTTGCTTAAAGAACAATTTTTTAGTTGTTATTGCTGGGAAACCGTCCCGTAAATCGTGGACTAGTGTAGCAGATGGTATGAACTTTGCTTTATAGCATGTTCGGTTCTCTTGCATTACACCATTGTCCAGAATATCTTTCAGTATGTTCTGATATTGAATCATGTATTCTCCTAGGTTTTTTACCTAATTAAATCTTTAACTAAATCGACATTCTTGAATCTTACTGAACTTGATAAATGCCGACTTTTCATCGTGAAGTTGTTTAGAATTTTTGTACCAATAACGCTCGAGGCCAATAACCCAATCGTTTTCGAGTCAAGAGTCTTTGCCGTTTCCCCATAACAAGTAGGGCAAATACCATCTTTCTGAATACAATATAATGGTGAACGCAATTTAATAACTTTGTCTAACACATCTGAATCACTAGTAATTAAAGTAGGTTTACCATTTACCATATGATATCTTTGGAGAATTCTTTCCGAAAGATCTTTAGTAACCTTAATAGTTAGGTACCTATTAGTTTTGCAATCCTGTGTGTCTGATAATACGACATTTGAGTTTGCGAATGCAGTGATTCTGGATGTATCTCCTGGTACTGCTGAACCAACGGATCTAATAAATAATGCGGATCTAGCTTGATTAGCATTTTCATAAAACTCATTTAGCGTATATCCATCGTTAACGGCGTGGGTTGAAGGTTTAGTTAAATTACCATCGAAATCAGAAGTTGAGCCACGGGCAATAAGTAAAACAGCGATGTCTGTTGCGTTACCTTTTGCACCACTCGCTACAATATCGTATAATCCACTGTTATTGTCCTTCAACCATTTAAGATATTCGTTTGCGATAACAGTTAATTTCTCTTGGAATTTAACAGGATCTGTTTCACCATTCAACCGGTCATCTTTCATCTTCTGTATTTTATCTGGTAATGTAAAATCCTGCTCCTGGAAAGTTACAGGTACAATAGTTTGCATTTTAAATGCTTCTGAATTAATTTTACTTAGTGTATCTGAAGCAACTTTTGCTCCAGAAGTATTAAGTATGTCGATCATTATCGAATTAGTTAATTTCTTAGTTACAGCTTCATTGATTAGTTTATAATCATCTGGCAACAACATATTAAACCAAATACGACCTAACGACATTTTCTTAGTTCTATTATTTGTTTTTGCTGAGGAGTACATGAATTTCGAGTTTACTTCGACCTCGGGTTTCTGCAGTTCCTCATAAACTTGAGAAAGTTCAGTAATCATTTATTATACTCCTATTTAAATATGTTTGAAAATGTTTTGGCAGATGCTGATGCTCGATTAAATGCTTTATCGAAAATAGCCATGACTTTTTGTTTAGCGGTAAATATATCACCAATACCACCAAAACGATCTAATACGACATCGATATCTATTTCACCAGCGGCTACAATTGGAGCAGTATTCAATAATCTTCTGGCAACATCGATGTCTTTCGGTTGAATATAAACTGCTGCAAATGGTATATGTCCTACATCGCGACCGGCACGATTAAGAAGCTGAATTAGATTAGAATCATTAACTGTTCCGAATGTTCCACTTTCAAACTTGTGTAGGTTCGGGAGGAATAATCTACTCGCTAAAACATTTGCACCAACACCAACTGCATCTGATGCAAGTAAAGTATGCAATTTACCAGCTCTAAATAAAGACTGGATAACACGTTTATGATCGTCTTCCATTCCACCAACAATAAACCCGATACCACGTAGTATTGATTGATATAATAGATTGTTTGGATCGGATTTAGCGATTATACCTGATGCGGTATGTTCGTTGGGTCTAGCTTCCATAGTTTTATCTAAACTAAAAAACAATAAACTCGTCGGATCATTTTCATCAAACGCTCCAGGGCTAACTGGATTGGTTTTATTGTAATCTTTAAGTTGTTTAGGAGTACGATCTTTACTTTGAGTAGATATTAACCATTGTTTATTGACGACCGGTAGATGCTTAATAGCTTCTTGGGCAGTACTAATAATACTTAATTGAGACAATGGTTTTTCTTTTTTAGCAAATGTAATTATTAGATTGCCTTTAGAACCACTACTCGCTAGCTTATGTATTAAGTCTGATAACTCTGATGAGTTCCTCATTTCTGTAAACGGAACTAGAGTTAATTGACTTCGATTACTCTGAGTAAATGATCCACGCATATCGACTTTCCGATTATACTTATTCTGCAAGAATTGTTGCAATTCAATTAATGGTTTTAAATGAACAGATCCTGTTGCAAGAACTAAAACATTAGGTTTTCTCATACCATGGTCCACGATATTAATTAAGCTTTGGGTTTGACCTGGATCAATATCAATCGGCTTGCCTGGATTAGGTAAATACTCTTGAAGTTCATCGATGACTATATATCTGTAAAACTTTCCAGCTTCCTTAATAACATTCTCAGCATGGTTATATGTTGCGGTTACAATTGGTTTCATCCTAAATGTTTTAGATTTTAATTGACTGACATTTCCACTTGGCCCACTTATAGCTGTAGCCCAGTCGGATTTAATAGTTGCAGCAATTTCATCTTGTTGTTTCTGGGTAAATGTTTTAGTATTAGCATATTTCTCGGCCTCGATAACTGCTTTAATGACCACATCATTTACAAAATCATCTAGCATTTGAACAGCTAACTGTGTTCTCGGAGTAACAAATAATATTCTTGGAAAATTTATACTTTTTTTATCCAAATTACGATTTAATAATGCTGGTTTTAAATTTGAATAGTATCCATTAATAATGGGTTTAGTTTTACCAGCAGCGGGTGCAGCAGTGAGAATCATACAATGTAACGATCTTAATGCTTGACTAACTCTTTTCTGCCACTCAGCTTCTATGAAGTTTGAATCTGGTGGCATCTTAAGTCTTTTATCGTGTCGGCTAGTATTAGACCCATGTTCAAATCCGCCAATAGTCTGATTATGAACTGTACCGATATTATCACCCAATCCAAACAACTCAGTTAACGTTTGCATAATTACTCCTTCGTTGCATGGAATATTGAACTTATTGTATCGAGACTCAATGCATAAACAATCTCAGAATTAGAATTTACATCACGCCATTTAGATTCGCTTTTAGCAGGATTTAATTTTTCAGCCGCTTTCTTAGCTTCATCTGTGAACAAAGGTGCAATTAGTATCTGGTCACCATCACTATTCTTAACAACCATACCGGAACTAGTAATAAATGATCGCTGTCCTGGATCAACTGTAAAATCATATGCTGTAGTAGTATCTGATTTAGCAACTTCCAATTCGGAATATGGGATTAATACGATATCCTTATTATTAGGGTGTTTCGATATCTGCATTAACTTTAGATTCTTTTTAGATTTAATCTCACCAGGATTAGATACTTTTATAGAACCATCCACAGGATCGAAAGCAACTAATGACAGTTCATCCGAACACTCAAATGAGTTAAACCGACCGAATGGATCGGATACTGTAAACATATTCAGATTCTTATGTATCCACCATTTATGAATTCTACTTATGGATATATCCCCGGTTTCCATATTAATTCCGCGGGTATAAACTTCATCTTTCACTATATATTCGTAGATTTCCACCCCATCCTTTCTGGTTTTAATATTTGTCAATATACAATCAAATATATCTGGAAAAGATTCAATATCTAATAAAAATGGATTCTTATCTTGTTTCTCAACCAATACACTGACGATTCCGGTAATGCAGTCACCGCCTAGTGGACCTAAGTCCAGTGAATTGAGAGTTGCAATCGCACCATCAACTATAACAGGTGTAGCAGACGCCCACGATTTGCGGGATAATGCCGGGTCACGTTTGTATACGATTGTTTGTTCGTCGATAAACTCGCTAAGAACCTCTTTGATTTTAGAAACCATTACAGGAGGAACACTATTTGGAGATTTATTAACCATTTTAATAAAGTTAGTCATCGTTCCACTATTTACTCGGTTGAACTGTTTAATCTTCATAAAATCAAGAATATCTTGTTCGAACTCTGGGTGTTTATTTTTAACATTATAGAAGAACAATGGGTCATAAAGCATAATGAGCGTATGCCATGGAACCCCGATATGACCAAACTTAATTGCTGGTGAAGATGCTAAGATTAATCGCGAACTGTAGTCGGTTGATTTCTTAAGAAGATTGGATCTAAAGATACCGCGTTTACCTGTCAATCTTCCACTCAACCAACTATATACTTTCTGGCAGGACCACTGTAATTGCTTCACAATAGCCCCACTAAGTTCATCATCTCCGATATCTGCCGTTTCCATCACCGATTGGGAATGCCTCAATACATCCATATAAAATGTATTTATTTCAGATACAGAAGTATTAGCGGAATTAATATCCAGATCTCTACTCTCAGCGGGTATAACCACTAATTTATTTATTAGGATTAACTCTTTATTAGTAGTTAAGAATTTAGCTTCTTTTTTCTTTTCTTTCTTAGCTAATTCTTCTAGATCTAATTCGGATAAATGATTAATTAAGAATGCAATTCCAGTACTGCCATTTTCTTTATCCTCGATTAATTTACCATTATCGAGTTTATAAGATTTCCTGCCATCCATAATTGCACTGATTGCACTATTTAACCCTTTTAGTATTCGGTAAACGGCAGGGTTCACAACATTGGTGTGTAAATCGATATACCCAAATTTACTCCGCCGTTCACTAGATCCAATACGACCAAAAATAGTATCGCTCCAAAGAGTGGGTTCAGAATACTGTTTAGTCTTACTTGGAGGATTTAAGGATGTAACTTCTTGCCAACCATTAGTGGAAATAAAATGATCAACGTTTAATAGATTGAGCTGCATAATTACTCCTTATTTCTTTTTAAATTCCTTTAATCTTATCTTTGTGTGTGACTTAATATAATCCAAATCATTGTCTGGCATTTTCAAAAAAGACCGATCGCTAAGTTTATAAACATTCTCGACTAGTGTTATGGTTGCTTCCATAGTAACCCCAATAACTGGGTTATTTTCTACGGCATGACCGTGTAATGCTTTATAACCGGCTTTGATTGTTTTTAAAGGTTTACCGAGTAATTGTATATCGTCATCTGTTAATTTACGAAGAATACTTTGTTTAGTTATTCGGAACATCAATCGTTTAGTCAAAGACATCAGTTTCAGATCTTTACCAAACATAATAGTAATGAACCGAACATTATTGAATGACTCTTTTGTCGCTATAAATAAAGCAGTAAGTAATGAGGATAGTATGACAGCTGACATAATAAACACACCGAATTCCTCAATAGGTTCCTGGTCGTTAGTCGTATCTAATCCTTCTCTGACTAGGGCATTTGGTGATTCCAACTCTTTAATTCGCTTCTTCAATTCACGTTCGATATACGCCAAAGATGATCTCGATGTAGAAAATATATTATCGGAACCACTATGCTTAAATGATGGAACAATTTTGACCAAATCCAGTGTGTGATTCAAAGATTTTATGATTGCTGGATTGGTGTCGACCAAATCAGATTTTAGATCTTGGTATGCTACTGTGATTTTGCGTAATTGATCAGATATAAGCTTACGGTCTTTCGGCTTTAAGCTAGGATCTTCTGCTAAACTAACGGCTTCCGAAATTAAAACCGAAACCAAAAGGGCCAATTTACTATCATTTGCATACAACAATTTATTGGCTTTATGATCTGCTTTGATCCAGTCAATGAGTTTCTTTAACAATGCAATAGTACCGGCCGCAATTGCAGTACCAGCCGCGATCGATCCAAAATCTTCAGTAACGGATGTATGAGATTCACATGTTGGGCAAATTTCAATTGATTCCGAGAACAGCACGCCACATTCATTACAAAATGCATACTTACCTTCGAATACAACATCTTCGGTTATCGAGGAGTCTTTATCCCGAAGCAAATCCGTATAGTCTCCAGTTTCGAGACTACAGTTTTCACATACTTCGACTTCGTTCAAATATATGGTTTTACAATCTGTACATTGGTACATGGTTTACTCCAAAGAAAAAGGGGCATTAATTTGCCCCAGTTTGTGATTTTTGTTACTTATACGTGATTACTCTCCGACCTGAAGGACGGGGATTTCTATGTATGCTTAATGAGTACTATTTTCTTTTCTGGGCCACAATGTCTGACTCTTCGCCAAGCATCGTCGATAGTATATATTCCAGCAAACTCGATAGAATCGCAATATCCACAGCCGTCCGGGCACCAATATGCACAATGCTCTTGGGAATAGATATATACTTGTTTGAATCGAGAAAGTTTACTTCTATTCTTTAAAAGATGTTGTTGGGTGAGATGATTTTGTTTACTCATGTCCCTTACACCCGACTTGTGTCTTACTGTCTGAAGACATTCGAGGAGTTAGAGCCTCTCCAACACCAAGATATTGACACCCGGTAAGAGAGTCTGTATATAATCGCATCCCACTATGGTCGGGCCAAGCTGGATCAGTATTGTCTCTACCAATCGGCATGAAAAACGAGATAATCCAGATAAGAATTATTGCCACAATTATGAGATTTATGGTTTTCACGAGCTCTGACATTATATACTTGAATAATTCTTTACCTTCATCCAGAGTCATGTTAGATCCGCCGGAAAGTTTACTTTAGTTATAAATTTTTGCATTAAATCCTCCATCTTATCGTCAGTGCGATTATTTAGATACCAGACACTGTAGAACGTCCAAATCATCTGCAGGTTGACTAAAGCTTTACCAGCAAATTGAACACCAAGAATCTTACTATATCGGGATTGAATCGTATTAGTTACGGCTCGGAGTTGGTTAAAGAGTACTTTGCCGTTTCTTGCCGTTTTAAACATCTCTACTATTTGAAATTCATCAATTATCAGTTTAAATAACTTATCGATTTCAAGTTGTGCGAATGAATAAGCAGGAATACCAATATCGACATCATCTAATCTCTCATTATTTTTAATCTTATCTATTTCCACTAATACTTTAGGGATTACATCTATGGGATATATATGAATTAATTCTTTCTCAGTTAAATCCGTGAACTTGTCATGGTACTCATATCCATCACTAGTATTGCGAAAGTATGTGTGTCCGGATACTCGTATTTTAAATTGTGATGAAACTAAATAATTTATTGAATCTTGAGTAAGGGCACAATGGTGTACTTCATCCATCGATCTAAACAGTCTTTCACAGAACATAATACTGAATCTTGCAGCAAGTTGATATACGCCTAGAATATGACAATTGAATATACCATCATCCAATTCATCGTGAGATTTATTCAGATACCTACTCAGTTGCAGGAATAATGGGCCAATAAACGGTGCAAAATTAATATTAGTCGCTCCGCCTAGACCAACCAATCCTCCTACAGCATAGTGCTGCATGAACCGATGTAGTTCTAATTCTCGATATAAATCGTTGAATACCTTATACTGTCTTCTCATTTTCCAATGCTGAACAAACATAAGTTTATTATACAATTCTGGATGTTTCTCGACAGATTTAACAGTATCAACTAATGACAACCTATTCATATTGTAGATATTGGAGGCGGTACATTTACTTGGCTCATTTATAAAGAATGGTACATCCAATGATAATATTCTGGTTTGGTTCTTATGAAAAGTTTCAATAGAATATTGATAACAGTTGATAACTTTTAAAACGTTATTACTTGCCACGGTTCCCGCAATGATACTGTATCCCCCCGAGTCCTCGATACGTACACCTTTTGAATTCCCAAGATGTAGATCGTTATATCGGTCTATATCTTGCATAACCTTATTAACAGTATTAAAACCAAAGGCACTTTGTTCTAACCCATAAATCAATGATATTAATGATGTTCCGGATAGCTTATGTACTAGTCCATTGAAATCTGTCATACCATTCTTTTTAAACTTTGGAGCAGTGGTGTGGATGTAATTGGCATTGGCTAATACTGTTTTATCATCATTAGTTAACACTATTCCAACCCTTCTAACCAAAGGGTATTAACCGAAGTATATCCTTCTACTCCATGCTTGACAATCCGTTGACCGCAATGACATTCGTAATACGAATTATTACCGTTTTCGAATTTCTTTTTATAATAATGGGTATGAAACAGATAATGTAGGATCTTTTTTATTTTACTGTACATGTTACTCCTTTAATATCTTGCAAAAGTATCTATTATATCGTTTTCTGTTGTATTGTATTTCTGTACTAATTCGGACATTGTTACCCAACCCTTCTCGAGGGCTTCTTTAGCCCACATTACAATCTGACATTCTGGACATGGGTTACGTCGATAATGTTCGATTGGAGTGAGGTTAAAATCCCCGTGGATTTCGCAGTGCATGTTCATCGGAACAGATATGTTCTCATATGTATCCCAATAGTACTGGTACCGTCCCCATTTCTGTTGAAATTTACCGGCGACGGTTTTAATAGGCATAGGCATTATTTGACTCGTTTACTAGCTTCAACCGGATAACACGCTGCACCAGATGAATTCCTATTGCCAGCAAAAAATACGCATCGGATGTTTTTATTATTTGATGGCGTATACTCGTATACCCGCACGTCGAAGTTCATCCAAATTTCCCGGCTGGAAACCCTCCAGCTTTAGCTGAGGGAGGAAGCCGTCCCGAATCAGCCCTGGTTATTGATATATCTTTTAATAGTTTCTGCACTAGCGTCTCCTGTCGTGCATATAAACGATCCTGTACTCCATAACTTACCCTTCGGTAGGTATGGTTGGTACTTTTTAATCTCATGGGTTGAATGTTGTTTAAGAAGCATAATAACATCCGAGACTTTAATATCTGGTGGAAGATCTAACATTAAATGAATATGGTTGCGATCAGTTTCGACCGCAACCAATATCCATTTCTGTCTACAACAATAGTCCACTATGATTGATTTAACATATTCACCTAATTTAATAAGTAAAGGTTTCCTAAACTTACAAACTAGAACAATATGATACTTCAATAAATACTTACAATGGTTATTACTATGATACTCCGTCAAATAACTTGGACGATGCCGGTGTTGTTGAGTATCTTTTGACACCCTCGATTGGGATATCTTTCTCCCCACTCGGAAACGACAACTCCTTGAGTGGACGCCCAAGCTTTAACTGTAAACACCTCGTTTCGAGTTGATCGATCGTTATAAACAACCATATCCCCAGGTCTGAACTTAACTGGAATGGGCTTCGGTTGGTATGCCCTTTTAATTACAGGTCCACCAGACGTTACTACTAAATCATGAGTTGGATTGGTTTTTCGATACTGTTCTAACGATGGTTTCCTCTTAACATTCTGAGCTTCTCTAGCGGACCTATTCCAAGCAACAGTCTTGAGCTTAGGGTTGCCATTAGCAGAATAACCAGTAACGATACCATACTTCCGATCTTCGTGTCTAACAACTATGGATCG
>JALUWF010000234.1 GCA_027019785.1 Mariprofundus sp.
ATGGAGGTCGCCATGTTCTGGATTCTGTTGTTGCTCGTTGTGTTCGGCGTATTGTTTCTGCTGGCTCGGGCCAGCATCGCGCTGCAGGCCTGGCTGGGGATACTGGCGTTGGCCGATGTGGCGCTGATGTTTGCCGGTATGAGCGGATGGATCGGCTTTGTAGTGCTGCTGTTGATTGCCGCGGCGTTCGTCTTTTTCGCAGTCGATGATATCCGCCTGAAATGGATCAGCGCACCGGTGAAGAGCATGATCAAGAAAGCGCTGCCGCCAATGTCCGATACCGAACGGGAAGCGATTGACGCGGGTACGGTGTGGTGGGACGGCGAACTGTTTCGGGGCAATCCGGACTGGAATGTGCTGCTCAATACGGCGGCGCCGCGTCTGACCGAAGAAGAGCGGGCCTTTGTCGATGGCCCGACTGAAACGCTTTGTGCCATGCTCGATGACTGGCAGATCAATCATGAACTGCGCGACCTGCCTCCTGAAGTATGGGATTACATCAAGAAAGAAGGTTTCTTCGCCATGATTATCCCGAAATCCTATGGCGGCCTGGAATTTTCCGCTTATGCCCATTCATGCGTGATACAGAAAATCGCCAGTCGCAGTTCGGCTGCTGCGGTGACCGTGATGGTGCCCAACTCGCTCGGCCCGGCGGAATTGTTGATGGCATACGGCACGGATGCGCAAAAAGATCATTATCTGCCGCGTCTGGCCAGTGGCGATGAAGTGCCCTGTTTCGCCCTGACTGCGCCTACGGCTGGATCAGATGCCGGTTCTATTCCGGATACGGGCATCGTGACAAAAGCCGATTACGAAGGCGAAGAGACGCTGGGGTTGCTGCTGAATTGGGAAAAGCGCTATATCACCCTGGGCCCGGTGGCGACGGTGCTGGGTCTGGCCTTTCATGTCTATGATCCCGAGCACCTGCTTGGCGAGGCGGATGATCTCGGTATCACCTGCGCCCTGATTCCGGTCGCCACTCCCGGTGTGGAGATTGGCCGCCGTCATGATCCGCTTAATATCGCCTTCCAGAACGGCCCCAACAGCGGCACGGATGTCTTTATTCCGATGGACTGGATTATCGGCGGTGAAGCGATGATCGGCAATGGCTGGCGTATGCTGGTGGAACGCCTCTCCATCGGGCGCGGCATTTCGTTGCCGTCGCTGAGTGCTGCGGCAGGTAAAATGGCCAGCGACACCACCGGCGCTTATGCGCGGCTGCGCAAACAGTTCAGGACATCCATCGGGCGTTTTGAAGGAGTGGAAGAGGCGCTGGCCCGCATTGGCGGCCTGACCTATATGATGGATGCAGGCGTCCGCCTCTCTACTTCGGCGCTGGATGCCGGTGAAAAACCGGCTGTCATCACGGCGATTGCCAAACGATATCTGACCGAGTCGATGCGCCAGGTGATCAACGATGCCATGGATGTGCATGGCGGACGCGGTATCTGCATGGGGCCATCGAATTATCTTGGACGCACCTATCAATCCATTCCGGTGGCGATTACGGTGGAAGGAGCCAATATCCTGACCCGCAGCATGATGGTGTTCGGGCAGGGGGCGATGCGTTGTCACCCCTACATTCAGGAGGAGATCGCGGCTGCATCCATGCCTGATGAGGAAGGGTTGAAACGCTTTGATGCCGCCCTGGCGGCGCATCTGGGCTACACCATCGCGAATGTGGCGAGGGCTCTGCTGTATGGCATGTCCAATGGCAGGCTGGCTACGTCCCCAGTAGCCGGGCCGGCAGCCATTTATTACAAGCAGGTGGCCCGTTTTAGCGCGGCGACTTCAGCCATGGCCGATATGGCACTGTTGGTGCTGGGCGGCGCGTTAAAACGCAAGGAGTCCATTTCCGGTCGCTTTGCCGATGCGCTGGCCTATCTCTATCTCGCTTCGGCGGCGTTGAAGCGTTTTGAAGACGACGGGCGTCCGCAGGCTGACCTGCCGCTGCTGCACTGGACTTGCCAGTTTTGTTTGTATCAGGTACAGGAGGGGTTGGATGGCGTTATTCGTAATTTCCCGTTGCGTCCGCTGGCCTGGAAGATGCGACTGTGGGTGTTCCCGTTGGGTCGGCGTCTGCACTTGCCTGCGGATCGATTAACGCATCAGGTGGCATCTATGCTGCTGGAGCCTTCGGCCTCGCGCGAGCGTCTGGTTGCGGGTATTTATCGTCCGGAAGATAAGAATGATGCAACCGGGCGTTTGCATTATGCCATGAGCATGACCATCAGGATCGAACCGATTGAGCGCAAGCTGCGTGACAAGGGGCATACACATCGTTCTGATCAGCCTTATGAGGATTGGCTGCAAGCGCTGGTTGATGAACAGGCGCTGAAGCAGGAGGAGGCGGATCTGCTGCTGGAGGCGCGCCAGGCCATCCACTCCGCGATCATGGTGGATGACTTTCCAGCCGATACGTGGAGCTGACCGGCTGTCATGCAGTACAGGTGGCTATTGCCATGCCGGCAGCATAGCCGGAGGACCAGGCCCACTGGAAGTTGAAGCCGCCCAAGTGACCGGTGACATCCACCACTTCACCAATGAAATACAGTCCGGGCACTTGCTTGCTTTGCATGGTTTTTGAGGAGAGTTCATCCGTATCAACGCCGCCGACCGTCACTTCGGCAGTGCGATAGCCTTCTGTGCCGTTGGGCTTGAGGCGCCAACTGTGTAGCAGGTTCGCGAGTTCCTGTATCTGTTTTTCGCTGAACTGCCGGAGTCTGTTTTCACCCGGATAATTTTTCAGCACCAACTGCACCAGTCGTTTAGGTAAGCATTCGGATAATACTGTCGCCAGTTGCGCTTGCGGCCGCTGCTGTTGCTTCTGATGCAGAAAAACGGCGGTATCCCTGTCTGGCAACAGATCAATCAACAGTGCATCCCCCGGTCGCCAGTAGGATGAAATCTGCAACATTGCAGGGCCGGACAGGCCGCGGTGGGTGAACAGCATGGCTTCGGTAAAAGTGTGATTTCGGCATGTCACCCGCACATCCAGCGAAATACCGGCCAGCGCTTTCAACGCATCTTTCTCTCTGCCGGTAAAGGTGAATGGCGCCAGCCCGGCCACCGGTGGAATCACGTTCAGCCCAAAAGATTCGGCCAGTTTCAACCCGAACCCTGTGGCGCCTATTTTTGGGATGGAGAGGCCGCCGGTGGCGACCACCAAGGTATCGGAACTGAAATTTCCCCGGCTGGTTTTGAGCATGAAACACTCTTTTTTCTGCACAGAAAGCACCTCTGTTTGCGTGGCAATCCGAACGCCGAAATCGCGGCAGGGTTGTAGCAGCATATCGAGGATATCGCGCGCTGAATCATCGCAGAATAACTGCCCGTGACTGCGTTCATGGTAACTGATGCCGGATTGTTTCACCCATGCAATAAAATCATCGGCGGAAAAACGCGCCAGCGCCGATTTGCAGAAATGCGGATTGGCTGAGATAAAATTGGCCGGTGAGCAGAACCGATTGGTAAAATTGCAGCGACCGCCGCCGGAGATCAGGATTTTCTTGCCGGGCTTGTCAACATGATCGAGCAGCAGCACCGATTTGCCGTAACCAGCCGCCGTGCCGGCGCACATCAGCCCGGCCGCGCCTGCTCCAATAATAATGGTGTCATAATGCTGCATGCGCGAATTGTGCACATGCAACACGGCAGCGACAGCATTGCATGACAATTGCTTGATCATGGCTCGACAACGGCTGCATCAAATCCCCGAGTAATTTAATCTGTTATTCAGAATATGTTGTCATAATGGCGCACCAACCGTCGTCCAAGCAGGCGACAGGAGCTGCAATGAAACGAATGATATTTTTATGGGCGGTGATGCTGATGGCAACGAATCCGGCAGTAGCGCAAGAGAGTGAAACCGCCACCTTTGCCGGCGGCTGTTTCTGGTGCATGGAACACCCGTTTGATGAAGTTGCGGGGGTGATTTCAACCACCTCCGGTTATACCGGCGGGCACACGGAGCACCCGAGTTACGAACAGGTATCGTCCGGCACGACCGGTCATGCCGAATCTATCCAGATTCGTTTCGATCCGGCACGGGTCAGTTATGAGCAACTGCTGGATGTCTATTGGCACAATACCGATCCGACCACGCCCAATCGCCAGTTCTGCGATGCCGGAACGCAGTATCGCCCGGCTATTTTTTATCATTCCGAGGCGCAGAAACGAGCCGCCGAAGCATCGAAAGCAGCACTCATGAAAGATAAGCCGTTTAAGGCGGCCATTGTCACCGAAATTGTACAGGCAAGCCATTTCTGGCCGGCTGAGGAATATCATCAGAACTATTATTTGAAGAATCCAATTCGCTATAAGTGGTACCGCTTTAACTGTGGTCGTGATCAGCGTTTGCAACAACTATGGGGAAAAGCAGGGTGAAACGCCGGGCATTTCTGCGCACCTCGCTGGCCACGCTGGCACTGTTGAGCATGCCATCAGCACTGTTGGCGGAAGTGGCAAGGAAGGGACGAATGATCGAGAAAATTCATAAATCCAAAGCCGAATGGCAGCAGTTATTATCGCCGCAGCAGTTTGATGTACTCAGAAATGAGGCTACCGAGGGCCCGTTCAGCAGCGAGTTAAACAAACAGTATGGTGAGGGCGTATATCATTGCGCCGGCTGTGATCTGCCGCTGTTTACTTCTGCTGCCAAATTTGACAGCGGCACCGGTTGGCCCAGTTTTTATACGCCCATCGAAGCCCACACCGAAACCAAACGCGATTTCAGACTGGTGTGGCCGCGCACCGAGTACCATTGCGCCCGCTGCGGGGGGCATCAGGGCCATCTGTTTGACGATGGCCCTGCACCGACTGGTCAACGCTGGTGCAACAATGGCGTAGCCCTGAGATTTGTTCCCGCTTAACCCGAACTCAGTAATCTTGAACCACAAAGTGCGTAGCGTTTTACAGAGTAGAACCAATCTTGAACATTATGGCTTTGTTTCTCATCTGCGTGTATCCGTGTTCACCTGTGGTTTGTAAAACGTGTTTTTCCGACTTCTATGATGGGCGCTAAAATGTCAGAGTCGGGGCATGACTGAATTGGTAGAAACAGCACAGATTTACCGCGTTGATCTCGGCGCGCGTTCCTATGATATTCATATTGAGCCGGGATGCCTGACCCGGTTGGGCGAAGCGATGGGGCAACTGTTTGTCGCGCCGACCCGTTGCATGATAATCAGCAATGTAACCATTGCCCCCCTGTACATGGATCAGGTGCGTAGCGCGCTGGGACAGGCCGGATGGCAGGTGACCGATTGCATTCTGCCTGATGGCGAATGCTATAAAAACATGGATAGCTTCAGCCTGATTATGGATGCGTTGATGGATGCGCGGTTGTCGCGCAACGAGCCGGTACTGGCGCTGGGCGGCGGCGTGGTGGGGGATATGACCGGTTTTGCCGCCGCATGCTATCGGCGCGGCGTCCCGTTTATCCAGATTCCGACCACTGTTCTTGCACAAGTGGACTCCAGTGTTGGCGGCAAAACCGCGATCAATCATCCGCATGGTAAAAATATGATTGGCGCCTTTTATCAGCCCAAACTGGTGTGGATTGACCCACTGGTGCTGACGACACTGGATGTGCGCCAAATCAGGGCTGGGCTGGGCGAGGCCATCAAATACGGTCTGATCAGGGACGTCGCATTTTTTGACTGGATGCAGCAGCATATTACCGATGCCAGCAGGCTTGACGCGGCGGTGCTTGCACAGATGATTTATCACTGTTGCCGTCACAAAGCCGAAGTGGTGATGGCGGATGAAACAGAGCAGGGCATGCGCGCATTGCTCAATCTCGGTCATACGTTTGGTCATGCTATCGAATCGATGACGCATTATGTTACTTTTTTGCATGGCGAAGGCGTCGCGATGGGTACATTGATGGCGGCTCGCTTGTCCGAGCAGCTGGGTTATGCCCCGATGGGTATTGAGGACCGGATTCTGGATTGTTATCAACAGGCGGGTTTGCCGACGCATATCCCGCAATTCAGCGCCGATGCGTGGCTGGATGCCATGGGGCACGATAAAAAAAATATCGGCAGCCAGATTCGCTATGTGCTGTTGCGAGATATCGGAGATGCCTTTGTAGCCGGTGATGTTGAACCGGCAGCGATCCGGGCGTTGATTGATTCATATGAATGATATGGTGGTGATAATGGTCTATACTGGTAGAAGGCCTGGAGTCCCGTTTCCCGGCGCAGGAGGATGTGCATGAGCGGAATTCCTTCCATTCATCCGGAGCAGAATCACCATAGTTCGCTGTTGCAGCCCAGCGGGTGTATGAGTCAATTGGAGAGTATCGCCCTGTGGTTTGCCAAGCGTCAGAACAAGGAGGTTCCGGATGCGATCAGGGCGGCAACGGTGCTCTTTGCAGCCGATCATGGCGTGGCAGCCGGCATTGACCGGCAGGATGCTGTATCGACTACCATTCAACGGGTTAAACATGCATCTGTTAGTGATTCAGTGATTGCCGGGTTGTGCCGTCAGGCCAACAGCAGTTTACATATTGTTGATGTGGGAGTGTCTGGCAGTCTGGCCGATAATGATACGGTGGAGCATGCCAGGGTTCGTCCGTCCGGAACCGCAGATATCACTGTTGAGGCAGCCATGGGGCAGGAAGATTATTGGGAAATTGTCGGGATTGGCGAGGAGATGGCCAACCGAACGATTGAAGCAGGCGCCAATTTGCTGATTGCCGGTTCCATCTCATCGGGCAGTCGTATTGCTGTCGCCTCCATCATTGCCGAACTCATCGGTCTCTCTGGCGAAGCGGCGTTGAATCCGAGTCCGGACAGCACGCCTGAAATCTACGCCGCTGAACTGATGGCTGTGGAGCAGGCCAGAGCGCGTATTGCAGGTACGCCATCGCACGATATTCTCAGGGAACTGGGCGGGCTGGAAATGGCCGCCATGGCCGGTTGTTACCGGGCTGCCGCCCGCAAAGGGGTGCCGGTGCTGCTGGATGGGCTGGTCTCTGCCACAGCCGCTCTGGCCGCAGTGGCCTGGGATGTGCACATTGCAGGCTGGATGCTGGCCAGCCATGTTTCTGATGATGCCGGTCACCGTGATGTGATGGACGAGTTGGGGCTGGAGCCGCTGGTTGAAATCAAGCACAGCATTGGCGAGGGCAAGGTGGCGGTGTTGATGGCACCGGTATTACAGTCGGCCATTACCCTGCAGCGCGGACTCGCCAGCATCGAGGCAGGCGAAATCTGAACAGGAGTAACAAATGACAGGTGTTCCCATGACGACATGGACATGGATTGTGTTGCTATTTGCATCGCTGGCTACAGCAATCGGACTGTTTTTGGCAGAAAGGCAGAAAGTGCATGTGTTGGCGCATCGAGGCTACGTGCCGGATCGTTTTGCCGACAAGATTTCCCTGCAAGCGCATCAAAAAGCCGCCGATTATACGCTAGCCAAACTGGCGCCGGGTAATGTTGGACAGGTCTATTCCCTGTTGCTGCTGTTGGTATGGACAGTTGGCGGCGGTCTGACGCTGTTGGATGATATGACTGCTTCTTTCGGACTGCCCGCTATCTGGAATGGTGTGCTGTTTCTGGTGTTGTTTTTCCTGATCGGGCAGTTGTTGGAGCTGCCGCTGGATATGTATGCCACGTTTAAAATTGAAGCAAAATTCGGTTTTAATAATATGACAATCGGCCTGTATATCGCTGATATGATGAAACAGATGCTGCTGATGCTGGTGATTGGCGTGCCGCTGGGCTGGGTTATTCTCAGCCTGATGCAGGGTGCCGGGGCGTGGTGGTGGTTATATGGCTGGTTGTTCTGGACAGGATTTACGCTGTTTATGATATGGGCCTATCCGAGCCTGATTGCGCCACTGTTTAATAAATTTCAGCCGCTGCAAGAGGGGGAGATGAAAGCGCGTATTGAAGCGCTATTGCTGCGCTGTGGATTTAAGAGTAACGGTCTGTTTGTGATGGATGGGTCGCGCCGGTCCAGTCATGGCAACGCCTATTTTACGGGGTTGGGCAGCGCCAAACGCATTGTTTTTTTTGATACGCTGCTCATACAGCTGGAACCGGTGGAAACCGAAGCTGTACTGGCGCATGAGCTGGGACATTTTCACCATGGTCATGTCAAAAAGCGATTGGCGGTGATGATCGCCGCATCACTGGGCGGTTTCGCCCTGTTGGGCTGGCTGATGCAGCAGTCCTGGTTTTATACCGGGCTGGGGGTTGCGTACCCCAGCAGCCATGCCGCATTGGTGCTGTTCATGCTGGTGTTGCCAGTCTTTACCTTTGCGCTGAATCCACTGATGAGCTATTTCTCACGCCAGAATGAATTTGAAGCGGATGCCTATGCTGTAGCCAACAGCAATGGCAAGGCATTGGCGACAGCGCTGGTGAAAATGTATGAAGACAATGCCAGTACACTGACGCCTGATCCATGGTATTCAGCCTGGCACGATTCCCATCCGCCGGCCCCCGTGCGTATTGACCATATTGAACAATGTCTGACAGATTAGGGCCTCGGAAGGAATAAAATATCCAGTTTATGCGTAGGATAGAAGTTCGGATTCAAGGCGTAGAATCAGGCGCATAGCTTGGCTATGTAACTGATTTGGCAACGCAGAATACGGGCTTATAGACCAGCAGAATTGGATGTTTTATTTTTTCCGCGGCCCTTAACGTGCGTTGCGGACGATACCGCCGCCGAGCAGTTCATCGCCGCTATAAAATGCGGCGACCTGTCCCGGCGCGGTTGGCTTTTGCGGGCGATCGAATGATATATGAACCCGGTTGTTGTCAGCGCGCAGGGCACAAGCGGCCGGTTGCATCTGATAGCGAACTTTGGCGGCAATAGCTTCATCCGCGTCGGGCTGACGAATCCACACGATATCTTCGACATCTACTTCGGAAATTAGCGCATCTTCAGGATGCGCCACAACGACGCGGGCGGTGACACCGTCCAGCGCCACCACATGCCACGGGCCGTCAGGCAGGCCGAGACCTTTGCGCTGGCCGAGCGTGTAGTGGGCAATACCTTGATGTCGTCCAAGCAGGTTTCCTGCCGTGTCAACGATATCGCCGTTTCTGAATCCGGCCGATGCGCCTTCGCGCTTGAGAAAGGCGATGCGATCACCAGCGGGAATAAAACAGATATCCTGGCTTTCATGTTTCTCGGCTGTCGGCAGTTTGAAATAGCGCGCCAGCTTGCGTGTCGCTTCTTTTTCCAATCCGCCGACCGGGAACAGGATGCGTTCGGCCTGCTGGCGGTTGGTGGTGGCGAGAAAATAACTCTGATCCTTTTTGTTGTCGTTGCCCTTGAACAGATGAATGCCGTCGGTTGCATCACGGCGCTGCACATAGTGGCCGGTGGCCACATATTGCGCTTCCAGTTGGTCGGCGCTATCCAGCAACGCGCCGAATTTCACGAAGCGATTGCAGCGTTCGCATGGGTTGGGTGTGCGCCCCGATTCATAATCGGCCACAAACGGATCAATCACATTTTTGCGAAATTCCTCACGCATGTCCATGCTGTAAAAGGGAATGCCAATATGATCGGTTACGCGTCGGGCATCGTAGGAATCCTCCAGCGAGCAGCAGGAGCCGTG
>JALUWF010000235.1 GCA_027019785.1 Mariprofundus sp.
TTTCTTCCTTCGACAATTTCATCATCTTCAGCTTGTTCTCTTTCTACATCTTCTTTTGCACCAGCTCTTGTTGCTAGAAAAAAAGATTAACAGCTAATTTTAATGATACAAACAAGAAACGAGCAAACCATGCAATACACAACTCAGCAGGCCATTGTTTCTGAACGTCAGACGTTCTAGGAACGTCCCACGTTCGTAGAACGTTTGTAGAACGTCCCACGTTCGTAGAACGTTCGTAGAACGTCAGACGTCCTTGGAAGCTTTTAGGGGCTTTCCACATGCTTGGAACGTAGTAGTGACGTCATAGATAAGGTAGTAGTATAGAATGAATGATCACTGCAATATTGTTGATGAGAACGGGGTTGGATTTTGTGTTTATGGTGATATTGAAGGTGGAGGTGGCAGACACTGTGGAGTTGATGCCCAGCTGGGATTGTTGTTATGCAAGTGTTTCTGCTGCTGATCATGGAAGTGGCACGGGTGTTCACACTGATTATTACTTCCATCACAGCTGTGAATATGTGTGTGGTAACCATGACGACAAGCAGACATTATTGATGGTTGCAATACAAACAGCAATGATGTGTCTCTTGCTACTGATAGTGAAATGATGATCGTAGGGATGGTGGTATTGGTAAGGTGAAGCAATTCCTGTGAAGAGAATAGGCCCAGTGGAGCAATATCAGTTGCTTACTATTTTAATATGAAAAGGATCTGTGCATGATAGATAATATCATTAACACAAGCAGAGGTACTGGCCACGTCACAGCAGAATGTGACTCTTACCTGTGGGTTGATAGCATAAGGAATGACAAATAATATGATGATACTACAAGCCAGTGCTGCTGTCACATGAAAACACAATGAGTTGTGAGGCAGCAGGAAAATCAATTATAGCTGTGATGTTTTAGCTGTTTGATGAGAACAGAACTAGAACATGCTGTGTTGCTACAGGCAAGACAGCACTGACAGTGATGTGGCTGCAGCAGCATTCATGGCTATGTTGGTGCAGCAACTCGAGTGGCACCTACACTGTAACAGTGGAAGTAATGGCAGAGGTGGAAGTAGTAATGATGTATCAATAAATTATGTGACAAAGGTGTTGTGACAGCAGAACTACGTTCTTTTTTGCTGTGGTGGCAGATGTAATGGCAGTTGTGATTTGCTTGCAGATGCAAGACCATGGTTTGGGTGGTTATCTCTTTATCTTTCGTTGCCTTTGTCATATTCACCTTGTTCTACTTCTCCTTCTTTTCGGCACCACCTCTTGTTGTTAGAAAAGAAGACTAACAGTTATTTTCAATGATGCAAACCATGAAAGACACAACACAATAGCCCATTGTTTCTGAATGTCAGATGTTCTTGGCATGTTCTAGGAACATCCAACCTTCTGTGAAGACAATAGCTCATTGTTTCTGAACGTCAGACGTTCTAGGAACGTCCAACGTTCTTTCAAGACAATAGCCCATTGTTTCTCAACGTCTCACGTTCGTGGCAAGTTCTAGGAACGTCAGACGTTCCTTCAAGACAATAGCCCATTGTTTCTGAACGTTTCACGTTCGTGGCAAGTTCTAGGAACGTCAGACGTTCCTTCAAGACAATAGCCCATTGTTTCT
>JALUWF010000236.1 GCA_027019785.1 Mariprofundus sp.
TGACGGCAGGTGTCGGTTCAGCACTGACATCGGGTATGACAGAAGGCATTGTTCAAGCTGCAACCAGTGCCGCGATTGACAGCATTGCGCAGCAGCTAACCAGCCAGCTTGTCACAGCAGCACTGACAGGGAACGGCTTGCATCTGGATGTGGCGAACATTGCACGTAATGCGGTGCTCTCTGGTCTGGTGGCCGGTGTGAATGTGAAGATGGATAGCATGATCAAGAGTGCCAAGCTTGGCGAAGCAGGTTCCGCTGTAGCGCGTGGTGTGGGCCATGCAGTAACCACTGAAGCTGTTTACGGCGGTAAGTTTGAAAATGTACTGAAACGTAGTCTGGTGAGTGAAGCCAGCGCGGCGGGATTTGAGTTCATTGGTCATCATCTGTATGACAATCCGAAATACAAGACTACGACTCTGCCGCCCAAAGCGGTGGTGCATGGCCTTGTGGGTGGCGTGATGGCGCAAATCTCCGGCGGGGACTTCACCAGCGGCGCGATTGCCACAGCCACAGCGCACGTGATCGGGGAGGATTTGATCGGCCCCAGGTATGCAGATCAGGTCATCAAGGGTGAGATGAGTTCTGCCAGAGCCAAACAACAGATTGATGCGATTGCCTCGGCTGTTGCGGGCGCGGTGACTGTGATGGCGCATGGCGGGAGGATAAGCGACAAGGATTTGTCGGCATCTATGGCTGTGGCACATTCGGTGGTGGAGAATAACTACCTGAAAGGCTGGGACGCCTATGTGAAATTCGGTCAGGGCATTGTTAAAGGCGGAAAAGAGAAGGCATGGGATGATTTAAAAGCTGCGGGGTTAGCACTTGCCTCACCACGGCAGACGATTGAAGCCATTGGCGCGCTGCTGAGTTCGCCTGAGGCCATGAAGGGTATGGCAAAAGAGACCTACAATGAGTTGGTGCGGCAATACAAGCATGTCTCTGATGCTCTCTATTCCGACAAAGCCTATGAAGGCGATGCAGCTAAACTTGCGGGCAAGGATGCAGGCAAGCTGACACTAGCGCTTGTAGAAGCCTACGGCGGCGTGAAGGGACTTACCGTTGTCGCCAAAGGTGTCGGGAAAGCGGCCAGAAAAGGGTTTGCCAAGATGCGGCAGGTGGATGTGGCGAAAAGCGCTCGCTTTGCTGCCAAGGCCGCTTCCAAGGCGCGTGATTTGATTGCGGGCGGGAAGAAGGCGGATGTGGTGAAGCTGCCCGACCTTTCCAAGGTCTCGCCTCCGAAAGGCAAAACATTTGAGGGAACTGTACATCGGTATGAAAATCCTGACCGTATAGATGGGACTTGGAAGCAGAACGAATATAATGTTGATGCAGACCATCGTTATACAGGCGAAGGTCAGGGCGGTGTTTATGCGGGCACAACGCAGGAGACTGCGCTAAAAGAAGTTACGCAAGGAAACCGGCCTTTAAGAAACAAAATCCCAATACAAAAGAAAGTGAGATTGAATAATGTGTTAGATTTAACTGACCCGAAAGTACGTAAGCAAATAGGCGTAACCAAGAAAGATATTACTAGCACGGACTTAAAAACAAAGTATATAAAAACCCATAAAATTGGAGAATGGGCAAAAAAGCATGGCTATGATGGGATTCTAGCT
>JALUWF010000237.1 GCA_027019785.1 Mariprofundus sp.
TGGTGAGAAGCAGACCTGTC
The DNA here is from genome assembly GCA_027019785.1 of Mariprofundus sp. Classification (GTDB taxonomy): domain Bacteria; phylum Pseudomonadota; class Zetaproteobacteria; order Mariprofundales; family Mariprofundaceae; genus Mariprofundus. Next base: position 21 of record JALUWF010000237.1, read on the forward strand.
GGAGCTGATGGAGCGCCGTCTGCTGCTGGAGCGCCGTCTGCTGGTGGATCGGCGACTATGGGGCGACCCGCTCCTTCCACGTTCTCCAGAGCCGCGACGATGTGCAGGGGAGACCCGTCGGTAGGAGCCTGTAGGACTCCGACGTCTCGTGGCCATACGACTGTCAGCGGAGCTAGCGGAGGATCGTGGAGGAGGGGAAGAGCGCCTGCTGGTGGACGGGACGGCGAGGTCTGTGGGGCTGACAGTCCGATGAGACGGCCTTTGGCGGGTCCGTTTGGCAGAAGGTGATCGCGGCAATGGCGCTGTGCGATGGGGGTTGGTGGTGGTGGTCGACGTGGTGAGAGCATTGGTGCGTTTGGCTGCTCGGCTGCGGGTCACGCGCTTGGGTGGTGAGAGGGCCTGGTCCTGGGTTGTCTCCGGGTTGGGAGGTACCGCTGTTACTCGCTCAGCGAGGGCCAGGAACCTCGCTTCAAATTGGAGAGCGACGCTCTCGGCAATGCCCTTCAGTTGAGCCTGATCCAAGCTCACCACCGTCGCCTGCTGATTTTGGTTATCGCCCCCAGACGCCATTGCTTAGATATCGTTCTGCAAACAGATGAGAAAGGCATAAAAACCAGTTCAAACGACCGGAAAAAACCCGGTCGTACCTGGGCCCTCGAACCATACCCACCGCAGCGGGCATGGCGCGACCCAGGCGACTCACTCGCACTTCTATCCCAGAACCTTAACGTCGAGAGCGCACACCCTGATGATTCTAGCGGACAGAAGTGGGTGAGCCGGCGTGCCCCAGGGACTTAAAGGACCTATCCTATGGGTAGGAATAGAGACCGCCTATCGGGGGACTTCGAATGGTTGTGTACTCAGACCCTGGTCGAAGCCAAAGGGAACGGTTGCTTCAGGTCCAGAGACGGCAAATTTAGCGGTGAAGCCTCCCCCAAGCACCCAATGTACGATGGTGAAGGGATCATAGACCTGACCATGAAGTCAACATGCATACGCAAGTAACTAAGTACCATAAACCAAACACCCATGCCAAGGCAGAGGGGATTCCCCTAGCAGGAGGCCCGGCTACGGGAGCCGGGTAGGTCCTGTAGGATAACGGCCCATCCTCATCCTAAGGGATTGAGGGCACCGTCCAAAAAACCCCATGTAAGGGGCGGCATAAAATTGCCCGCATAAAGCATAAGCGCCCGGAGGTCGCATAAGCGTATGCCACCAGCCACTAAGTGTATGTGTATAATACCCGAGGCTGTGTATAATGCAATGCCTAATACCCACCCCTGATGTGTATGCCGCATAAGTCTTGCCCAGGTAGGGATGTGTACCAGATAGCGAAGACCCAAGATAAGACCACTTGCCAAAGTGGCGGAAAGCGGACAAAGTGTGGTGATAACATTGCATAGTGTGTGATATGACGCCCATTGTAGGGATGTCAAGTTTCAAAAGCTAAAGTGTCAGCCACCCGTCCGGAGACAAAGGGCGGGAGGTGAAGCTAGATGAAGAAGCCGATAAGTGGCTGATAAGAAGCAAGGCGCCGGGATACCGGACACCGAGTCTATTGTGTAGCTGAAGTGCCAACC
>JALUWF010000238.1 GCA_027019785.1 Mariprofundus sp.
TATAGTGCACAAAGCCTATGTGGTGGATGATGCCGGCGGTTCCGACCACTATCCGGTGGTGGCTTTGATGTCATTCACGGATACACCTGTCGCCACCGTGCCATGAATGCAATCGCCCAATATACCCGGAGGTGCGGCTTTAGCCGCGCTCTGCTGCAACCTTCTGCGCGGCTAAAGCCGCACTTCCATACTTGTTGTAAATATTTTATCTACGTGTTGGCGATGCAGGTGACGCCATCGTTGGCTACAGCCGCGCCCATTACACTGACGCAGACCAGCGCCGCTATGACTCCGGCTCAGCGGGCTATCCCCTATACGGCATCGGGCATCAGCCTGATGGACAGACAGGGCGGGCGCCATAACTACAAGCTGGTTTATCATCATCTGTTTCATAGCGATGATAAAATTAAGTCCGGGCCTTTTAAGGGGCAATGGTTTGGCGGTCTGATCGGAGCTGATGGTCGCCCCATGATGGGTGGCAAGGGGCATGGCGCACTGCTATCGGATATACCGGATGGTAATTCCATCATGCCGGTCAGCAGGGGCCATGATTCAGCCGTGCTGAAGCTGTTTACCCATTTTGAGTATGTTTCGGGCCACTATCGCGATTATCCGATGTTCAGCGGCATCAGTACGCTGGAGCAAAACCTGCATAATGGCAGTTTACAGGTTCGCTTCTATAAGAAACAGAATTATAAAGCCGTGGGTGGCGTCTGGACACCCTGTGTCGCAACGCTTTCGGCCTGGGGTAGCAGGTTGAGCGCTGAGGAGAATGAACCGGATGCACGCCTGTGGGCCATGGGGCGACCGAGGCAAAAAACAGCTGGCCTGGCTGCTATGTCGTTTATGCAGAACTATATCGATCAGTATCCGGCGCAGGTTTCTACGCCCTATCACTATGGATATATGGTCGAGACCGAGCTGGATAAACAGGGGCGGATCGGACGGATCATCCGGCACTACAGTCTGGGTCGTTTTTCGCATGAAAAAATAGAGCTGATGCCGGATCAGCAGACGGCTTATATGAGTGATGACAGGCCGTTCGGCTGTCTGTTTATGGCGGTGGCTGATCGGCCGGGCGATCTGTCGGCCAATACGCTGTATGCAGCCAGATGGGAGCAGACGTCCGGTTCAGACGCCGGGGCGGCCGATTTGCGCTGGATCAGGCTGGGCCATGCTACGGATGCGGAAATCCGCTCGATGATCGACAAGGGCATGTCGTTTCTTGATCTTTTTGATACTGCGCCTGTACCAGCCATCGGTTTTGTGACCGTGCGTGTGGGCAGAGGCCACAGCCGCGAATATCTGCGCCTGAAGCCGGGCATGGAAAAAGCTGCGGCTTTTCTGGAGAGCAGGCGTTACGCCGCCTATCTGGGCGCAACCAGTGAACTTTCCTCCGAGGAGGGCCTGAGTTTTAACGAGGCAGATAAGAAATTGTATGTGGCGATGTCCAAAATCAGCGCGGGCATGGCCAATGATATCGGCCAAATACGGCTCTCCAGGATTGCCTCCGGGGCGGTTTATGAGTTGTCGCTGGGCGACGCACCTGTAGCAGATCAGCATGATCATCCGATCAACAGCCAGTGGGTTGCAAC
>JALUWF010000239.1 GCA_027019785.1 Mariprofundus sp.
ATCTGCTGGATCGCAAGGATGCGGTTGGCGTACGGCTGTTTACACTTAAACATGCTTCGGCTGACAAGTTGGCGACGACCATCACCTCTTTGTATGGTGGCGGCGGTATTGGTGCCCCACGCGTTCCTGGCTCTTCCGGCGGGGTGAAGGCGATTGCCCATCAGCCGGGTAATATGTTGATCGTGATTGGCGCGCCGCAGATTATCAACGAAGTGGCCAACGTGATCGAAAAACTCGATGTGGCGCCTATATCCGACAGCGGTCGCTTGCAGGTGCGCTATCTGAAATATGCCAATGCCGAAGATGTCGCCAAGGTGCTCAATGCTCTGGTGGGCGGTCAGAAATCGGCTGCAGCCAAACCGGGACAGACCAAACTGCTGTTTACCGGTGATGTGAAAGTGGTGGCGGATAAAGCTACCAATGCCTTGCTGATTACCGCCGATCCCAGTGACATTAAATCGGTGGGCCGGATCATCGACAAACTGGATATACGTCGCAGGCAGGTGCTTATCGAAGCGCTGATTGTGGAAGTCAGCGGCAATGATGCCCGGCGTTTCGGGGTGGAATGGATGGCAGCAGGCGGTAATGCCGTGGGTGTTCAGAATTTTAAAAACCTCAAAACGATTAGCAAAGGTATTGCCGCGAACGCCAATGCTGCCACGCCGGTTAGCACATCTGCCGCACTGGCGGCTGTAGCGCCGACAGGTTTGACACTGGGCGTGGTGAATAAAGCGTTATCGATTGGTGCGCTGGTGCATGCAATGGAATCGGATAATAATGCCAATGTGCTCTCAACGCCCAACCTGTTGACCATGGATAATGAGGAAGCCGAGATTGTGGTGGGTAAAAATGTGCCGTTTATCACTGGCAGCAATGCTTCCACCGGCCTTGCGAATCCAAATCCATTTCGAACTATTGAACGTAAGGATGTCGGTTTGACCTTGCGCGTGACGCCTCAGATTTCACATGGTAATTCGGTTCGGTTGAAAATTTATCAAGAGATATCTTCTGTGGACGGACAAACTGCTGGCGGTGGCGGTCTGACGACTAGTAAACGCTCGATTAAAACGGTGGTGCTGGCCAATGACGGGCAGATGATTGTGCTCGGCGGGTTGATGCGGGATGATAGCTCAGCAACGGTGCAGCGCGTCCCCTGTATTGGCGCGGTGCCATTGCTGGGTGAACCGTTCAAGTTTACCGAAAACACCAAAACAAAAACCAATCTGATGGTATTCCTCAAACCCCATATCATTAAAAATGGCAACCAGATTGAGGAAATTACCGATCAGAAATACAACGATATTAAGAACCTGTACGAACAGCCTGTAAAGGGCGGCACGATCATTTTTCCGCAACATAAAAAACAGTTGCCGAACAGCATGAAACCCGGTTCGTCCGGAAATGGTTCTCCAGGAAACGGTGCTCCCGGAAACAGAGGCGAAACCGGGGCAAATCCGCCAACGCAATGAAGCAGCTAAGCAGACTGGGTGACGAGCTTGTTGATGCGGAGCGCGTGCTACGTTTTTCGTTGCCGGTGTTGCGTTCCGGACCAATCTTGCCGCTTAAGTCGATGGCTGATGCAG
>JALUWF010000240.1 GCA_027019785.1 Mariprofundus sp.
TTGCACTGTGCCGCTGGCTGAACCGGGAACGAGAAGTGATTCCTGAAAACACCATCGCCAAGCCGCCTTCAGCAGAGCTCAGGCCGGATCAGAAAGATTCGGATTCACTGCCCGATTATGATCTGCTCGATGCGATTCTTGCCGCCAATATCGAGGAGCGGCTCGGCGTTGATGAGATCGTGGCGCGCGGCTTTGATCGCGATGAAGTGAAACGGGTGGTGCGCATGCTGCAACTGGCCGAATACAAACGCCGTCAGGCTCCGCCGGGTATCAAAATCACCGAACGCGCTTTTGGCCGCGACCGCCGCTATCCCATCACGCACGGTTTTTGGGAATAGGGCAGTTGTTCCCGCATGGTGTTTGATCTTTCCATTCCCGGTACGCCTAAAAAATTAAAAACCAACAGAAGTCTCCCCATTTTTTCAGATGGGAAGGCTCAACAGTTTAAAATAACAGGATAATTTACGACAAAGGGGATTGGATCGGGGCTCTCGCTCTGTTAATATTGTTGTTCCACAACAGCATAAAAACAAAGGAGAACCCCGATGAGCAAAGATGCCCGCTTACGACTAAAATGGAAAGTTTCATTATTGAGCTATTTGAAGCCGTTTCGCGATTTAGTGAGTAAACCTGTCTACAAACTGGTCTGCGAGGTCAGTCACGGCATTCTGAGTAGCGGTTCGTTGAAGATGTCAGAGATCGCACGCGCATTGAAAGAGGAAACGGATTTGCACCATACCAGCAAACGATTGAGCCGAATGCTGGTCAAACACAAATTGTGGACAAAGGTCGAAGATACGGTGCTCTCCCGCATGAGCGAACACTTGAATGAAGATATGGTGCTGGCCATTGATCCGGGCGATCTTGATCGCAGGTATTCCGCGTCGTGCGAGTCGATTGGCAAGGTTCGCGATGGTTCTACGGGCGATATAATTTCAGGATATCCCTTGATCAGCATTGTCGCTCGTGATGGTCGCAGAGGAAAAACTATTCCGTTGCTTCTGAGATTGTTTTCACACGAAGAGAATGGGTGTAACAGTGAAAACAATGAAATTATTTCAGCTATGAGCCGCGTGCGCCAGCAAGTGGGTGAGCATCCACTGTGGGTGATTGACCGTGGTGGTGACAGAAGTTGTCTGTGGAGGCACTGGTTGAAGCATGAGTACCAGATGCTGGTTCGGGTTACCAAACAACGACATTGGCTGTGGCGTAATAGCGCTATAGATGCACAGACCATTGCCAAAAACTTACCTTGTAAGCATCAATGCAAACTGCGGCACCATGGCGACAAACGGGTTAAGTTTGGTATTACCACGGTTCGACTGCCGTCACATCCCGATACGCCGCTGACGATGATTGTGGTTCGGCATGGCAAAAAAGAACCAATGGTTCTGGTCTCTACCCGGCGTGCTTACGGGCGCAGGCAGGGGATGGCGTTGATACACGCGTATATGGATCGCTGGGCTGTTGAAGAGGGTTTTCGTTTCTCCAAGCAGGGCTTTGGTCTTGAAGGGGTGATGGCCAGAAAGCTTAATGCTATCAAGAACCTCGTATCGCTGATGTT
>JALUWF010000241.1 GCA_027019785.1 Mariprofundus sp.
TGAATCGCATTTGCAGTATGTCGAGTAAGAGAGTCGGCTAATGATTCATCCAATTCGATTGAATTCTCGGAAATATAAGTCGAAACTGATTCTTCTAAGTCTTTAACAGTGGACGTAATAACATCAAAATCATCAGCATTCCCAATCGATTCTAAAGCAGCAACAAAACTGTCGATGTTAGTACCTTCTGACATACGCAGTAGAGTCGACTCGATTTCAATCAGCTTTGATTCTAACTCTAACTCTAAAGAATCGAGTGCAATGTTTTCTTCTAATAACTGGTCCATAATGGGACTCCTGATTTTATTTCTTCTCGAATCTAAACGCTACTTTAGATAATCTTTTTGGAACGCCTCTACTTGCATTCTTAACTGGATTCGCATGTCGACCACCCATAACGGCTTTAATATGTTCATCTAACGTATGTTTCCAAAATTGCTTAGATGATGTGTCAGATTTAAAAGCTAAATCCAACAACTCATTAAAATAAATAACGTATTGATCTAATGTTTCCCGAATACTTTGGCATTCTGGAGCCATATCGAGTTTGGAAAGCTCTGGTGAAAGTGATGTGAAACTTGACGGGGCTACCACTTTCTTTCGTGTATTCATTTGACAAGTACTTAATGAGCTGTACATTTCAGCAATAGTATTAGTCAGATATGATAGTGAACACTTCAGAATATTATCGGCAGTTATCTGAGCAGGGGAAAATCCAGGATCAGTTCCACGATCTCGAGTAAAAAGATTATATATTACTAAATCTTTAACAAGTTGAGAATTTTCACTAATATTAGACTTCAAACAGGATTTCATATCGGTTCTTAATAATAATGCAATTGCCCGAGATTTAGAAGCTTTGATCTTCGATATATCTTGGTGTTGTAACCCAACAACTAATGATGAAAATTTAGCTTTAATTATATCTCCAATCGATATAGCATTCTTACCAAAAGATAGCGGCAGCATTATTAGTATTGATAGAACAGCTATTAATACAATGGTAGTAATCATGTTTAATAATGGCTGAAGAACTGCGGCAGTTATAAGTGCAGCTCCGGCATTTGCACCAACCATAGTAATACCAAACAGTATCAATAATGTCGCAAACATACTCTTAATACCAGTGAAGTGTTGAATATTGTTTATTGCATTTTTAAACCAATTACCAATAGCAGACCCAATCTTCTCAGGATCGAAGGCTTCCAGTATCTCGGTCTCATCCTCATTTAGTTTTAAGCTTTGAATATACCTAATATCCTCATTCAGTGCTTCAGCTAGATCTGGATCGTATTCTGCTATCTCTGTTATCGATTCTTCAAATGTTTTAGCTTTAACACCATAAATCTCTCGAATTAGGTTTGCCTGTTTCGGAGAAGACATAGTCATTACATCTCGATATAATTCTCGATCTAATTCTTTAATATCTTCTAAAAATTCAGTACAGTATCCTTTAAAGTCTAACAAATTAGTAGGAGACAACATTCCGATGTCTTCCAAATGATATGTGCAGTATCTGTCTAAAAAAGCAGCATTCAAAATGTGCCTCCTATTTATTTTTA
>JALUWF010000242.1 GCA_027019785.1 Mariprofundus sp.
TCAACTGCCCAACCTTACGATCACGATTCCTGTTGGGGTCAGCCCACTTGGTGAAATGTGTTTGCGCATTTTTCATAGTCTGGGCAATGCTGGGGATTTGCAGGGACTCAAGAAATGCATGGTCATTATTTTGTGTAATCAGAAAAATCTGGTTGCGTAAATCCTTCAGGTTTGTATTGACCGGCGTGGCGGACAAAAGCAATACCTTGGTGTCCACACCGTCACGAAGAATTTTCTCCATCAAACATTCATACCGGCTGCGCCGGGGTTTTCCATCTTCATCCGGTTTGCCGCTGGCATTGTTGCGGAAGTTATGTGATTCATCAATCACGACCAAATCATAATTTCCCCAGCTATGGGTTGATAGATCTACATCGCCTGACCTCCCACCATTACGACTGAGATCGGTATGAGACAACACCGTGTAGGCAAAGCGATCCTTCTTGAGTGGGTTCCGCTCATCATTTTCACGATAAACAGTCCAGTTATCGCGCAGTTTTTTCGGGCACAGCACAAGCACCCGCCCATTCAGCAGTTCAAAATATTTAATCACTGCCAATGCTTCAAATGTCTTACCCAGGCCTACGCTATCGGCAATGATGCAACCGTTATGGGTGAGTATCTTGTTGATGGCTCCTTTTACGCCATCCTTCTGAAAATCATAAAGCATCTGCCAGACATCCGTCTCAAAGAAACCGGTTTTCTCGTTTAGCAGACCACCTTTTTCAGCCTCGGATAGATAGCCCTCAAAGATATGGAATAGCGTTTTGAAATAGATGAATTCCGGAGAGTGGTTGACATAGAGCTGCTCTAAATATCTGAGCACATCCGCTTTGACATCTTCGACCAGCGACTCATCGTTCCAGACCTCATCAAACCAGTTTTTCAGATCCCTGCGATCTCTGTTGTCGTTGACTTCAAGATTGAGTTCGATGTTGTTACCTGAATCGCCAAGACCAAGTCCACGCACAGTAAAGTTGGAACTGCCGATTATCGCTTCGTGAACACCATGATTATCCATATGATATATCTTGCCATGCAGAAAGCCGGGTTTGATGATCGACCTGATATCCACCTTATTTTCAAGCCAGTTGGCGCAGTCTTTTGCAATTCGTTTTTGCTCAAGCCTGTCCCCTAAAGTCAGTTCATCATTCTCAATGCGAAAGGCCTTCTTCTCCGTCTTATCAGGATCAAGGGACTGGATAAACCTTGGCTCACCAAACAGAAACCGAAGATGCTCAACCTGATCAAGCTGCTCTTTCAGCGCATCATAGGCATAGATTGTGAAATAAGCTGATACGAAAGATAAATCAGCGCCTGCCTGCAATTTACCTTTGAGGAAATCCCCAATGAATCCCCTGCGGTGGTTATCCCAGATGCCTGATAAATTAAATTGATCACTCATAATTTTTACATGCCTGAGCAAACAAATCGAAATAACCAACACAGAAATCTGCATGGTGCGACGGCGCCAACGTGTCTTTCAGGCTGGGGAGCAGTTCCAGTGCAATGTTGTCAAAGATTCGTGGCAAGGCTTCCTCCCTCAGGCTTAAGCATAG
>JALUWF010000243.1 GCA_027019785.1 Mariprofundus sp.
CACGATCAAGCATCTCGATGCCGAATGGGAAATAGAGGCTGTTGCGCCAATCCCACGGAAAACCATCGCCGTCGGCCTGATTGGCAGATGCGCCATAGCGATCTTCCAGATCCTGATAATTGATATGTAATAATTCATCAATGGCATACATGGTTGTGTTTGAATTTGAACTCTGTGTCCTAATCATCTCCTGTCTGATGGGTTTCTAACATGGTCAACGTCAACTGGTGTCGCATCGGTGCATCCGTTTCCGGTCTGAATGTGGAATACTATGGACATGACCAAACAGTGTTACTGATAACTTTCGGAAAAATCGCATGGCACCGGTGACAGAAATGCGCCTGTTCCTCCGATCACTCATTGCCATGATGCGGCCCATCAATGCTCGCCCCCATGTTTGCATACCGGTTTTACATCCATCGCCAGCCGTTTTTCAGGAACCGTTCCGTAACAGTTGATGCCGGTGCTTCCTATGCTTCGCTCATCAGCGCTGTCGGACGCGACATCAGATGGCGCAGTGCATGTTGTAATGGGGCACAAGTAGATATTCATGGAGGGCATCATGGTTCAAATTCATCACAGACCCGGCATTTTGATCCGCTGGTTTCATCGCTGTCCGCAGTGCGGCAGGTGGGGCGGTTTGCAATGCACTCGCACGGAGCGTTTGATCAGTGGCCTGCACAAGGATTATGTGTGCCGCAAATGCGGGCATGCACTGCAGGACTGGAATCCGGCAGATGTGGTGAAATTTTAGTGCAGAACATCGCAAATATCCTCCTTATGCTGATTGCCTTGTTTGCACTATCGGTCAATGCGCAGGCCGATACGGCTTCGGATTGTAAGCTGATGGTCTGGGAGGGTGAGCTCGCAGACGCTGTCCCGGTATGCCTACAGGCGGCAAAGGCGGGGGATGCTTATGCCCGCAACTTTATGGGTGTCAGTTATGCGGATGGCAAGCTCGTGAAACAGGATGCGAAACAGTCCACTGCCTGGTTTCAGTTGGCCGCCGAGCAGGGGTTTGCACCGGCACAGACCAGTCTCGGGATGGCTTATGCCACCGGATTCGGCGTAGATCGCAATCCGGCACTGGCACTGCGCTGGTGGCGGGAGGCTGCAGCGCAGGGCGATGCAGTGGCCTGCCGGTTTCTCGGCCAGCAACGCACCGGGGCGAGGGAAGATGCCGAGATACAACAATTCGCCGCCCGCATGTTCTCCCGCGCTGGTGAATGTCACACCGACAGTTCGCAATTCAGCGGCGATCATGCCTGGCAGGGGCCATCGTGTGCATCGCTGGTAAGAAAAATAACCCCTGATGCGATGACAGATGCTGCCTGCGCCATGAGATGACGCAGCATGGCTTATCATGACGGTATCAGGAGGTCAGTGATGACAGAGATTCCCATTCAATTGTCCAAAGGCGCGTTGCGTGAAGGTCGGCATGATCGTCATGCGTTTGCCGATATGCCGCGTAATCCGGTGTATATCGCCATGGACAGCCTGACCTGTTCGCACAATGTCGGGTGTATTTTCCGCATGGCCGATGCGGTGCTGGCGAAAAAACTATTGCTATGCGGTGATACCCGTCTGCCACCTGGCAAGAGGATCAGCAAAGGATCACGCGGGGCTGAGAAATGGGTACCGTGGGAACATCATGAACAGATTGCCGATGCCCTGATCCCGCTGAAGGAATCAGGTGTGCAGATAATCAGTCTGGAACTGTGCGATTCAAGCGTTGATTACGCAGAGATGTCGTATGCATCGCCGGTCTGTTTTGTTGTCGGGGCAGAGCACAGCGGCGTATCGCCCGAAGCACTGGCGCTGTCCGATCACACCATCCACCTGCCTATGCTGGGCATGTCCAACTCGCTGAATGTTTCGACTGCAACCAGTGTGATTCTGTACGATTTTCTCGAAAAAATAGAAAGGAGTACGCGATGACTGACATCAATGAAGCGGACCAAGGTGCAGTGCTGATTGGCATCGGCGGCTGCGGCAAAAGCATGGTTCAATCATGGCTACCGCGTTTGCCTGAAGGGGTGCGGTGTATGGCGATGGAACGGGATAAACGCGAGTTTGTCACCTCCAAACTGTTTGAGTATCGGATCATACTTACTGGCGTGAAATCGAAATCCTCGGCGGTGGAATATGCCGAATCCGTACAAAAAGAGGTGCAAACCAGCTTGACGAAACATCTGCCGACACTGGATCAGCAGTTGGCTGGCAGCAATCCTGTGATCCTTGTAGCCGGCCTTGGCGGTGTGATCGGCACTTGGGGTTCACAATTATTGTGCAATCATCTGACAGCCAGAGAAAAGAGTGTCGTCACCATGCTGACCATGCCGTTCGGATTTGAGAGGGAGCGGATCAAAGTAGCAGAAGCGGCTCTGCCCGGTTTTGATGGCGCTGCCCACCGGGTGCTCTGTTTCAATGATTACCTGATCAAGCACTCGCCGGATGGCACATCGATGGAAGATGCATTTAACATCATGAACGACAAGACGTTTGATCTGATTCCGTTTTATGAATAGCGATGTAGGTTGCATTGCGAACACCCAACGATTGAATCGCAAATAGAGAAGAAGAATCAATCCAACCATTGAGCCGACAGCGTAACGGTTTAATTCGCGTGTATTAGCGTTCATTAGCGGTTCGACATTGAATTGCTTGAATCCGGCCAGACCGGGCTTTTGGGATAATATTTGAAGGGTTCAGAATCGGATTGAAACACTTTCTATAAAGCCGTGATAAAGGGAGAAAATATGTCCATGTTCATTGATGATATAAGGTTGCCTCCAGAGCGGAGGAGGTGTGACCATATTGCCCGCTCATCCGATGCGGCGATTGCGATGATGGAGCAAGATGGTTGCCCCGGCTATATCTCCTTTGATCACGATCTGGGTGGGGATGATACCGCCATGCGTGTCGTCAATTGGATGATCGAGAAAGATATGGATGAACCGGGATGGATTCCTGATCCGTTTGACTGGAACGTTCACTCGGCCAATCCCATCGGCAAAGAGAATATCAATTGCAAGTTACTCTGCTATATGAAGCACCGAATCTTCACAGAGAAGAAACGTGCCGTGATTGAGCGAATCAATGCGATGGAGAAGGAACTCATGCATTGGTTTGATCCGGTCATCACACGACAGCAGGCGCGGCTGGATGATCCTGATGATCCGCTTATCGATTGGGAAGTGGATGCCACCATTCTGGCTGTCGATGGCAATGGGGATGTGTTGTATGAGGCGATATATGAAGGTGTGATCTTTTCTGACGATACGGAGAGAGATTGGGATTATATCGATATGACTCACAATGAATTTCCATCGTCGATTCCGCTAGAACAGAGAGAGTTTCATGGCTACCTGTATCACGAATTGACGGATCACTCGAAGCAGGCAGATATCTATGGTGCGAGCAAAACGGATGAGATCGTTTCACTGATGGTGAAGCTGACGCTGTATGATCAGTTCAAACAGCAGGGAAGTGATATTCAGGCAGCCATTCGGGTGGCCAAAAGCAATTTGGCTGCGTATGCAGCGACCTGGAACTTGCTGACGGATGACGATGTGCCAGCAGCCATTGAGATTGCTGCATATATGTTTGATGACGATCCGGACAACCAGCCGGATTATGCCGATTACTATCGTGATATCGACCCTTCCCGACATCCCGGCGTTGAGGATCCTTACGAAGGTGTGATCAAATATTTCGAACCCGATTACAAAGGTGAGATGCCGAAAGAGATCGCGGCGCGCACGGAGCGACTATTTACCGACATCAAATCATCGAAGTCATTTGAGTTTCCAATATAGCGTTATTCCAGTCGTTCAACACTCCGGTTATATTGATGCGACACCAGTTGGCGCATGGTGGTCTATCATTGCTGCAAAGGTAAAAAACAGGAGGTGATGATGACCAGTAATCCAATAAACAGAAGCCAACTCAGTCCGCGTGAAGCGAAGGTGATTGCCATGCGTTTCGGTTTGGCCGGGCATACCGATCACACGCTGGAGGAAGTCGGCCAGCAATTCGGCGTGACGCGCGAGCGCATACGCCAGATCGAAGCCAAGGCGCTGAACAAGCTGCGCCGCAATCCGAAGCTCTTTTCGTTCTGGAAGGATTGATGATGAGCAAGCAGTGGAGCACAGCCACGATGGATCAGACACGGGAAGCACTGGAATGCCTGAGCTTTGCCACCCGCGCCGGTAAAGTCTGGTTGAAACAGATTGATGGAGAATTCGGCTATATGGATGATGACGATGCTCTGCGCGGTCACTATGCCATTCATGCGCTGGGCGGTGATGCGCTGTCCACATTCGATTCGGTGTCGGAGCTGCTCGATCATGGCTGGGTGCTGGATTAAATCAGCGATAACTTTATCAGGGGAGGCGTATGAGCTCTGGAATTGTTGAATATGTAGAAGCCCGGAACAATGCCATCAAGGCATGGAAACTGGAGGGATATACGCCTCTGGATGAACTGGAAGAGGAATATGGGCTGACGTGTGAATATCTGTTCCAGGCCGGCCTCATGGTTGAAAAGAAAACAGTGAGAATAAGCCCTCCATCGTATCCCTACAGGCTATCCGTACGGGGTCGGTTGCTCATGGCCGAGGTCGAAGAGTTTTCACTGATATTGATTCGCCCGGAATGCATGGCAAAGCTGTTCTTGGCCTGCATGGCCGAAACAGTTGGTAGCCATAATGAGGGGAATCAGTAGGTGTAGTGTGAATCAACAGCAAGTATGGCCAGCAGAATCACCGGAAAATATTCTTTTCTGTGAGCAACTGTTGCAGTCTGGGGTTCTCCCGGACAGGGCGATTCAAAATGTTCTCGAACTCGGTCATCTGCTGTTGATCAAGCTGAAACACGCGACGATCAACAATCACATCTACAGCTTCATGCCGGGCGCAATCTGCGACAAACTCACTGAGCTCTATTGATTCCATTTGCTCAGGCATGAACTGCCTGCTCCAATGTTTCGGCAATATACTGATTCAAGCTTTCGCCTTTACTCTTGGCCGCTGCCACAATATCTGCATGCAATTCCGGTGCTATACGCACATTGAACTTCCCGGAGAAAGACTTGTAGGGCTCTACGCCATCTTCACGACACATATCCAGGAATACGTGTAACGAAACCGCACCTTCCTTGTATAATCCTTCAATATCAGTGGCATAAAAATCCGCGCCGCCATTCAGGCCAACAAATTCTCCACGGAACATATTCATTTCTTCATCATACGTGATGGTGGCTTTTTGACCTTCAATAATCATTGTATTCATGGTGTTACCCCATTTCAGTTCAAGGCAACATGATCAATGATTATGATGCAAAAGCTGCGTTGTAATGTAAGCCGAACTCCACTTTGAAGTCGGTAGCGCGTACTTTGGGAACCAATCGGTTCTCTTCCTGGGTTAAGTCAACAATGCCATAGCGTTCCAGTGTCTTGAGCGTTCGGGAAAGGTTGGCCTTTTTTCGTCCGGAAAGCTGCTCCAGCTCAGCCAGTGAACGCGGATGTTTCTCAATAATAATTCTCAATAGTTCTTGATTCTCATTGCCCAACACCTGAGACATGGAACGCAGCGATTCAAACCAGATTTTCGGCTCATTTTTTTCCGGTTTATATTCACCTTTGGCAATAGCAATCGTTCGCTTCTGGTAAGCGTCGCGAGAAATGACACCAACTTTTACAATCTTACGCATATTTCACCATCCAGGCTAAGTAGCGTTTCTAACCCAATGTCAGTCTTCATCCATGCTTCTCCGGTTGGACGGTTAGTTATCACCTGTTGATAACGAAATATACAGACCAAGCGCCAGGTTGCAACTTTCTCGGCTCATGATGGAGCACCCGATATTACGTATGATTATCTCTCCACAGTCATTGCTGAACTGCCGCGATGGGTGAACAGGATCATATCTGCATCCTGATGAATGCAGCCAAGGCATTGCAGGTCAGCTATTTCGGTTTCGCGATTGGCATTGTTTTCTGATGATGCCGGTAGTTCGGCCAGCAGAATGATTGCGGCCTTTAGTTTCGTCGCCAGCGATTTAAGGCTGCGGGATATGGCACTGTAATTCCGTTCTCTCAATGCTGTTTCGGGCAGGGTGATGCGATGCAGGTCATCAATCAGGATCACAAGCCTGCTCGTTTGATGGTTGTGCTGGCGGCATGTATCGCGGATATCCTGAATGGAAACCGGGGATGCATCGCAAATATGCATATCCGATTCGGCCATCTTGCCGCTGGCTGCGGCGAAGGCGCGCCAGTGCTTGGCATGAATGCGTCCGGACTGCATGATGGAATCATCCACCGTGGCTTCGCTGCCCAAGGCATGCTCTGCCCATTGCAGGGAAGATTGGCGCAAAGAAAAAATCAGCACGGAACAGAGATCAAACTTTCTGAATGCAAGCTGATGAACGATGCCAGCGGCCAGAGCTGTTTTTCTGCTACCTGCTTCTCCTGCAATCAGTATCAGATCACCAGCTTGGATGCCGCCATGTTTCTCATCCAGATCTTCAATACCCGTCGGTAGCGGCGCTTCCAATGCTTTTTTGTGGCGCTGTTCCAGTTCGAAATAAACATCCCGAACCAAATCTAAAATGCTCTGTGTGGGCAGTGCAGAAGGCTCGTCCTCGCTTGCTGGTACTGAGTCTTCATCGCTCATAGCGAGGAAACAATGTGCCGTCAGGGTGGCATCGATCAATGCACCGTGTAATGCTCGGTGGCTGCGGTCGATTGCAAAGCGATCACAGAGCGCATCCAGATTGTTGGGTCGCTTCGGAAAGCGTTGGCGCGCCATGCTCAGCGTATCGACCACCGGCATGGCATCAATGCCCGGCAGCCCGGCATCAGCCAGCTCTTTTTTGATAAATCCCAGGTCAAAACTGGCGTTGTGGAATACCAACGTAGCCCCGGCGATGAATTCGAGAAATGCCGCGCCGACCTCGGCAAACGGCTTTGCCCCTTCTGCGGCCAGCTTCGCCGCATCAATGCCGTGGATTTCGACCACTTGATGTGGAATCTCGCATTGCGGATCAATGAAACGGTGAAATACCTGCTCCATCTGAACCTGACCATGCTCAATGGCGATTGCCCCGATCTCTACCATCTTATCCCCGTTTTTCGGGGATAGCCCCGTTGTTTCCGTATCAATCACTACCAGTCGCATACCCACTCCTTGTAGCTATTCATCTCCTCCCCTGATTGGCCCGATTTCTTCGTCAACAGTGCTCACCTACAGCAGTAGGCTGTGCGCTCTTTTCTCGAAACCGAACCAATCAGGGGCAATCTGAACGGCTACATGTTTTGTTATGGGGAGAGGATAAACCATGCTGCGACATATCAGGTCGCAATGGTGAAAAGTGACTTAGGCTGTTCCTAGCAATGATCTACTTGGGAAGATACCGGAGACGTTTAAATTTCGTCGCCTTTGCACACCGGGCCGTGTTGAACTCTGGACAGAACATCACGAGCAGCACCTTCATCGGCAAGAAGTGCTCGTT
Source organism: Mariprofundus sp. (assembly GCA_027019785.1). Classification (GTDB taxonomy): domain Bacteria; phylum Pseudomonadota; class Zetaproteobacteria; order Mariprofundales; family Mariprofundaceae; genus Mariprofundus. Next base: position 7,516 of record JALUWF010000243.1, read on the forward strand.
TACGCAGCATGTTTTCTGTTTCCAATGCAGAAAGCTTTTCAGCAATGGCAGAAACAAACAGTTGATTCATGGAAGCGTGCTCACTTTTGGCACTTTTTCTGGCCATCTCAAATAGGGAATCAGGCAATCTCAATGCATATTGGCTCATTTTCTATTCTCCTTTAACCATTGGTAATATTCAGATGGCATGATGATTGGCATATCAAATTTGTTCGCATTGGGCAAAAAATCGTTACGGTTGAAGGTTACAATGGCATCTGCTGATGCATTTACAGCAAGCTCTAACACCATTTCATCTTGCTCATCTTTAAGTTGTGGTCGCCACAAATAATGTAACTTCTTTGGTTGTCCACGTGCACATAAAATATTTAAAATCGTATCCATGTCTTTGATGCTTAAACCGGATGCGGATAATGTCTCAGGGCGCTTGAGCACTGCTTCATACTCCAGCAATAATGGTACGGATAACGCAAAATCAACCTGATCATGAATAATAGCCTCAAGAATCTGAAATGATGCGCCATCCCTGGAGCGTAATGCTGCAACGATTACGTTGGTATCCAATACAACGAACATATTGCATATGATATTACCTCATTCAATTTTGTCAAAAAATTCTTTAATATGGCAGCTCTTTATGGTTATTTGCCACTGTGTCAGTGGCTGCGACCTGAGATGTCGGATGGCCTGCCAGAATGCCAGCATCAAGTGGAGGATAACAGAAGATGATGCTGGAAATGGAAAGTGGTGTGGAAGGGTTCGGAGTGAAGCGCCCTGTGAGCGGGCGCATGATCTGCCTAAACGCAAAACGCTGCACAGGCAAATATCGAAAACGAAACGGCATGAAGGGCTTACTGCGTCATGCAGGCAAACGCTATTTTCGTGGATTTAGCGCAGACTTCAAACCGTGGAAAGAACGATGGCATTTTTTCAGTGGTAAATATTATGGTCGATGGCGGAGGGGCGAGGCCTATCGGTATAGTTGTAAACGCAGTGTGCTTTTTCGGAGCGGCAGGGAGCTGGGCTATCTCGATTCGCGGGTAAGCGGCAGCCGTTCCTTAATCGATCATCCGGCCTGCTTTCATCCGGAGAAACACCGGATTTATTTTCATGTCTGGATTTCAGAATTCGACAATGAACAGGAGTTTGGCATTGCCTGTGAGCTGGATGGTGTATATAACATCGATCATGTGGCCGGGAACTGGGTCGTCTGTCAGCAGGATGATCATGGGCGGTGGAATTGTGGCGAGTGTTGGGAGAGCGGAGATCCGCAGGCTGAGCCGTGTTATGTGAAAGCGACGTTTAACTCACGACAGGAGCTACTGCTTGATCATGTAAAGCCTACAATCGAAGCCATTCGCTACCTTTGTTCGCATGACAAGGTGAGTGTGTTGCTGGATTGTCCGAATAACCCCGGCAATTCATCCTCTGCCGTCATGTTGAACAGTGATTCAACATCGGCGAAAAACTGGTTTTTGATCCCGGTTGGGGCAGTGAAGATGCCATCATTGAACAGCAGCGCATCCGAGGCAGGGCGGTGGATTCATGAACGCCTATCCAGAGAGTTGCAGCAGGCAGAAAACGGAGATGAGTTAACATGATTGATACCTGGCAAGTCATCGGCGCGCTCGCCGCTACAGCATTCACAGTCGGGTTTATTGATCAGCTTCGC
>JALUWF010000244.1 GCA_027019785.1 Mariprofundus sp.
TCGATGAAGTGACCGGTTTTATGTATCAGTTGGTGGATCAATGCAGACCTGCGGCCGAAAAAGAGATGGCGGAACTTCAAGCGTATGCGGCGACAGAGTTGGATTTGCCCGAACTGGCAGCTTGGGATATCCCGTTTGCATCGGAAAAACTGCGTCTGAAAACCTATGCCATATCGCAGGAAGAATTAAAGCCGTGGTTTCCCGATCATCAGGTGATCAGCGGCATGTTCGGGCTGGTGGAGAAGCTCTACGGCATCACGATTCAAGCACGCGCCGACGTGCCGACATGGCATGAAACCGTACGCTTTTTTGATATATTCGATCGGGATGGGCAGCGAATCGCCTCTTTTTATCTCGATCCCTATGCCCGTGCACATAAACGTGGCGGCGCCTGGATGGATGAGTGTATGGTGCGATGGCGCAAACCTGATGGTTCATTGCAACTGCCGGTGGCCTATCTGGTGTGTAATTTCGATGCTCCTGTTGGAGATAAACCGGCCTTGTGGACACATGACGAGGTCACCACGCTGTTCCACGAGTTTGGGCACGGATTGCATCATATGTTGACGCAGTGCGTGGAGCTGGGCGTATCGGGCATACGCGGCGTGCCGTGGGATGCGGTGGAATTACCAAGTCAGTTTATGGAAAACTTCTGTTGGGAACGTGATGTGGTCAACCTGTTCGCTCGTCATTACGACACGGGTGAAGCCCTGCCGGAAGAATTGTTCAATAAAATGCTGGCAGCCAAAAACTTCCACTCGGCCATGCAGATGTTGCGCCAGATTGAATTTTCACTGTTCGATTTTCTGCTGCACAGTGTATATGCGCCGGATTCTGATGAAACGGTGCAGGATTTGCTGGATCGGGTGCGCGATGAGGTGGCAGTAGTGAAACCGCCGGCGTTCAATAAATTCCAGAACAGTTTTTCACACATCTTCGCCGGGGGCTATGCAGCCGGCTACTACTCCTACAAATGGGCCGAGGTATTGTCCGCCGATGCTTACGCTGCATTTGAGGAGGAGGGGATTCTTAATGGTGAAACTGCCCGGCGATTTCGCGATCAAATATTAAGCGTGGGCGGTAGCAAAGATATCATGGATGCCTTTGTTGCCTTTCGGGGTAGAAAACCCACAGTTGACGCGCTGCTGCGACATTCCGGTTTATCAGATTCCTGAGGAGATTATCATATGGACAACGTCACCATCACCGATATCAAAATGCCGTTTCTTTCCATGGTTATATTCATGGTCAAGCTGGCTATCGCATCGATTCCGGCCTTTATCATTCTGTCGGTGATCGGTTCTATCGTCTTCGCTTTGATGGGCGCGACGTTCGGCTCGATGTCCGGCCATTTCTCGACCCAGTCATTTTAAATCAAAATCGCCTCTCGCCAAGTCGCAAAGACCGCCAAGAGAGACAGAGGGCACTATCAACCTGTGGCTAAGTGTTTATTTTTGCAAAGCAGATTTGGCACGAATGGCACGAATGAACACGAATGAAAAGGCAATATGCAGAAGGCGATTTGCAGGTTTTATAAATTAGTGCTAA
>JALUWF010000245.1 GCA_027019785.1 Mariprofundus sp.
ATAATTCTACTTTGTCACATTGGCTATGTAAATGCATATATTTGTTCTTCCTGCTGTTTTCGGTAGGCAGACTCGATGCTCGCCTGTCGTTTTCGGTGCCGAACCGTCAGCTGGCGTATCACCTCCGATGCCGTGGTGTCTCGTCTGGGCAGGAAATGCGTCAACAGCACCTCAATGTCTGCACAGCTCAGCAAGGGATGCGACACCCGATGCTCAATTCGCTCCTTCAGCATGAATAGCATCGCCATCATGGCCAGCGCCATGTGATGGTGCCACGCTTTCCATCCTCTCACTTGATAGTGCGAAAGCCCAACCGGCCCTTTGCCGTTTTCGAATGATCGCTCAATCCAGAATCGTTGCCCCTGCATCTCTGCAAGCTGCTGCATCGGTATGTCAGCCGCGGCATTGCTCAGGCTATATTTTATCTCGCCTTTTGCTTTGATTTCACGGCGGACGATCAGGTGCCAGCAGCGCGCTTCAGCCTCCTTTTGATTCCATAGCCACACTCTGCGATGCAGGGCCTCGACATACAGTTTTCCCTTGGAGCTCTCGCGAAGAATCACCCGTTTCCATGCCGAATCGGGCTGTTCTGCCACCCAGTGATCCACTCGCACAGGTTTCGTTTGTGCGACAAGACGCGTGTGTTTTCGCCCCTTCGTCGTTGTTTTTTGCGGAATGGACGGCCGAGGATCCTCTAGGTAAATCCGCTGGTCTTTGTGGACATCCGCAACAAAAACCTCGCCATCATCTTCCAGCGCCCGTAACAGCGCAGGATCCTTGCCGTATCCCGCATCCATACCAACCCAGTTAAAGCGAACCCCAAGCTGGCGCTGATGTCGCACGATCTCCAATGCCAGATCAGACTTGCTTTTCATCACCTGATGTTTGTCTGGTATGCCGGCAGCATCGCACCGCGCCCTGTCTTCAACCCATTTCTTTGGCAGGTACAGCCGCGTATCGATCAGGGTGGCTGATTCGCCACAGCTCAATGCAGCAAAAACAGCAACCTGACAGTTATCCGTCTTGCCCATGTTGCCATTCCACTGTCGGCTGACGCCAACTGACTTGTTCCCCTTCTTGGCGAAAGCGCTCTCGTCAATCAGCAGCGCGCTATCTTCATTGCCGCCAAGCAGGCCGTCGGCAGACAGAGCCACCTGATCCAGAACTGGCCGCGCACGCCAGTTCGAATTCGACACAAAATGTTGCAACGACTGGTCATTACTATCCGGAACCACTTCGGCCATCCGTTCCATATTCTTCCGTCTGGCCTGCGTCAGCCCGCAAATATACTGCTCGCATTGCTTGGTAACCTTACGTGTTTTCAGCGTAAAGTGCTCCGAAAACTCAGATGTGAATCGCATAAGGCGGCAACCCACTGAAAATAGTGAGTTTTCCTCATCGTCAATCCCCTTCTTGTTTTTGTTGTTATGGTGATTTTTCGCTCATCCGCTTCGCGATTTTTTCCAAGCCAGTCATGCACTGAATTATATGCCATTTTCTTTGTTATTCAAATGGTTAAATGTGACAAAGTAGAAATAA
>JALUWF010000246.1 GCA_027019785.1 Mariprofundus sp.
GAAAAAAGCGTAGGCCACGAATTCCACGAATGAACACGAATAGATCAAGGGTAATAATATTTATGGCTTTAATCAGTGTGTATTCGTCCCCCAGGGGATATTCTCTGCTGCAAGCAGCATTCACCTGATGAAATCAGTGGCTAATAGCTTGAAGGTTAAATGAAAATATCTGTGATTACTGCGGTTTATAATGCCGAAGATACGATTACTGATGCGATTGAATCTGTGCTGGCGCAGGATTATCCGGATGTGGAGCTGGTGGTGATCGATGGTAATACCGGGGTCAGGCATGAGTTATTGAGTTATTGGTGACCTGGTTTATGTCAGCAAGACTGAGCCGGACAAGGTGGTTTGCTTCTGGCAGTCCGGTGATTATTCGATGGACAAGCTGAAATATGGCTGGATACCGCCGCATCCGACATTCTATGTGCGCCGGTCTGTTTATGAGCAACACGGTGGTTTTGATACTTCATTCCATATTGCTGCCGATTACGACTGCATGCTTCGTTTCCTGGCGCGTGCCAGGGTTCGCTGTGCCTACATCCCTCATGTGCTGGTGAACATGCGCCTGGGCGGTGCCAGCAATCGCTCGCTGGGCAATATGATCCGCAAGAGCAGGGAAGACTATCGGGCTCTGAAAAATAACGGTGTGGGCGGCCTGAGGTCGATGGCGTGGAAAAATCTGAGCAAGCTGGCGCAGTTTTTTAAGCACAGGTCTGAGTGAACTTCAGGACTAAGGGGAAAGGCGGTGAGAGAGGCCGTCCCTCGTTTAATTCGAGTATTACAATTGACTGGCGTTATGCTTCACGCCAACCTTATATCAAGGTGTCTTCCCATGGCGGCGGCGGCGCGCACAAGCGAATCTATCGACGTACCTGTTTCGTTCGGATCAAGAATTCGATCAAGCTGTGATCTGCTGGTATGCATGCGTTTAACCAGGGTGCTTTTTGTAATGTGTTCCGCCTTCATGGTATCGGCCAGTTCCATGGCCAGTACGGCTTTCACAGCCGATGCCGTGCACTCTTCCAGTATGCCTTGTTCTGCAAGGAAGTCATTGAAATCACTACCAAGGTGTTTGTTATCCATCGTCTTATCTCCTTTTGGGGCTATTTTCTGCTGCGGGCAAGGTTTAAATCGCTATTGCGATCCGCTGAATCAAGATCAAGCAACCATTCTCGGACAGGCTCCCTGCCCGCCGGCAGTTTTCCAGAATCGAACCCTTAATTTTAACTCAACGCTCACGAGGGCGACTGTACCATATTAGGGGCATTAGTGCGATGCCTAGAACGTTCGGTGGTACGTTCGGTCGGATCAAGTTAAATGTTTGAAAGATAAGCGGGAATGCCATATTTTGGGGTGTATTCAAGCTTAGGTGTACTTGTTTGATGGTGAAAAAGGTAATTTTAAGGAAGGGGATATGCCGCGAATGAGCCGCACATGCTCCCGGACAGGTTTGGCCTTGTTGCACGAATAGAAGAAAACAAGGTATTTGCTGATGGATAGTTATTAATCATTCATGTACATTTGT
>JALUWF010000247.1 GCA_027019785.1 Mariprofundus sp.
ATTCTCCAGGAGGTGCAGCCGGATGAAGTATATAACCTGGGTGCGCAATCGCATGTGGCCGTGAGTTTTGAGTCACCTGAATATACCGCCGATGTTGTTGGTATTGGCACATTGCGTCTGCTGGAGGCGATTCGGTTGCTGGGCCTGGATAAAAAAACCCGTTTTTATCAGGCTTCGACTTCAGAATTGTTTGGTCAGGTGCAGGAGACGCCACAAAAAGAGACCACGCCATTTTATCCACGCTCTCCCTATGCAGCCGCTAAAATGTATGCGTACTGGATCGTGGTGAATTACCGCGAATCGTATGGTATGTATGCTTGTAATGGTATCCTGTTCAACCATGAGTCACCGCGTCGGGGCGAGACCTTTGTGACGCGTAAAATTACTCGGGGCTTATCCAATATTGGGCAGGGATTGGATTCTTGTTTGTACATGGGTAATATGGATGCCCTGCGTGATTGGGGTCACGCCAAAGATTATGTGCGCATGCAGTGGATGATGCTGCAGCAGGATAGCCCGGAAGACTTTGTTATTGCTACTGGTGTGCAGCATTCTGTACGTCAGTTTATCGAGTGGTCGGCTGCTGAGCTGGGTATCGGTCTGTGCTGGCAAGGCGAGGGATTGGATGAAGCAGGTATCGTTGCATCTCTGGATGCGGCGAAACTTGCAAGCCATAAGGCATTGTCCATCGGAGATCGTATCATCGCAGTGGATGCTCGCTACTTCCGTCCGGCAGAAGTTGAAACCTTACTGGGAGACCCATCCAAAGCGAAAGAGCGGCTGGGCTGGACGCCTGATGTTACGGTACAGGACATGTGTGCCGAAATGGTGGCGGAAGATTTGAAAGTTGCCCAGCGTCATGCCCTGCTGAAAGAGTACGGCCACGATATTCCTGTCGCACATGAGTAGCGCGTTGCTGTTAGATATCGTTTTGCGTTTCACGGAGCTTTCATGACATTCCCCACCTCTCATCTCACATCCGGTAATAAATTTTCGCCAGAGTCGAAAATTTATATTGCAGGGCACAGAGGGCTGGTCGGGTCGGCTATTGTCAGGGCTTTGCAGACTGAAGGGTATGAAAACTTGCTGCTTTGCACTTCAGCGCAACTGGATCTGCGCAATCAGGCGGAGGTCGATGCCTTTTTTTCTGAAGAAAAACCGGACTATGTATTTCTGGCTGCTGCCAGAGTAGGGGGTATATATGCCAATGAGACCTATCCGGCTGATTTTATTCGCGATAATTTGCAGATTCAGACGAATGTTATTGATGCAGGCTACCGGAACGGCGTAAAACGGTTCTTGTTTCTCGGTTCATCCTGCATCTATCCAAAACTGGCACCGCAACCTATGCCTGAATCTTGTTTGTTAACCGATGAACTGGAGCCAACCAACGAATGGTATGCCATTGCCAAGATTGCCGGCATTAAAATGTGTCAGGCTTATCATAAGCAGTACGGCTTTGATGCTATTTCGGTCATGCCAACGAACCTGTATGGTCCGAACGATACCTTCGATTTGGAGCGCTCGCATGTGCTGCCAGCCATGATGCGCAAATTTCATCTGGCTAAACTGGCACAGTCTGGCGATATCAAAGCGATCATTGCTGACGAAAAGAAACATGGCCAAATTCCCGCCGATTTACTGGAAAGCCTCGGTCTGGAAAGAACTCATCCCTCAATATTCACTTCTCAATGCTCACCCAAAGTAACCCTGTGGGGCAGCGGAGCACCCTATCGGGAATTCCTGCATGTGGACGACCTTGCCAGTGCCTGCCTGTTTTTGATGAATAAGGAACTCAAAGCTGATTCCTTACGCCTGTTCAATGTCGGGGTTGGCTCGGATATCACGATTCGCCAACTGGCTGAACTGGTTCAGGAGGTGGTTGGCTTTGATGGTGATGTGGCATGGGATGCCGATAAGCCCGATGGCACGCCGCGCAAGCTGATGGATGTGTCACTGATTAACCGGCTTGGCTGGCATGCCAGCACGCCATTGCGACAGGGTATTGAAGCTGTTTACCGGGACTATTGCGCCCAGATATAATGACTGCTGAATTGTTTCGGGAAGGTGCTGCGTAGTTTCACGGTACAACGTATGATAGCGCACAGGCGGGTGCATCGTTACACTGCCGCGCCAATGAGCAAGATCAATCAATCCCATATTCGCAATTTTTCTATTATCGCCCATATCGATCATGGCAAGTCCACCCTGGCTGACCGTTTGATCGAGGTGACCGGGGCACTCTCCGAGCGTGAAATGAAAACGCATCAGGTGCTCGATTCGATGGAGCTGGAGCAGGAACGCGGCATCACTATTAAATCGCAAACCGCGACGCTGAACTATACTGCCAACAATGGTGAAACCTATCAGCTGAATTTGATTGATACACCCGGCCATGTCGATTTTACCTATGAAGTATCGCGCTCCTTGCAGGCCTGCGAGGGGGCGTTGCTGATTGTCGATGCGGCGCAGGGGGTGGAAGCGCAGACGCTGGCCAATGTCTATCTGGCCATGGATAACGATCTCGAAATTATTCCGGTGATTAATAAAATCGACCTGCCCAGCGCCGATATCGAAGAGGCCAAACGTCAGATTGAGGAAGTCATCGGGCTTGATGCATCCAATGCAATTCCGGTATCGGCCAAGACCGGCGAAGGCATCAACGAGGTGCTCGAAGCGATTGTCGAACATGTGCCTGCACCGGAAAACAATGATGATAAACCACTCAGGGCGTTGGTGGTGGATTCGTGGTTCGATGCCTATGTCGGCGCCATGGCGCTGGTACGCGTGGTGGATGGCGTGCTCAAAAAGGGAGACAGGTTTCGTCTGATGTCGATGCCGACAGTGGCCAGTTATGAAGTGATGGATGTGGGGCGTTTTGTGCCTGCGCCGTTATCAGCACCTGAACTGGCATCCGGTGCTGTGGGCTATTTGACCGGCGGCATCAAGACACTGGCCGATTTGAAGGTTGGCGATACCGTCACCACGCTGAAGGGTGGCAGCACGGAAGCCTTGCCCGGTTATCGGGAGCCCAAACCGATGGTGTTTTCCGGCTTGTATCCGGTTGATTCGGCGGACTACAATGATTTAAGGGATTCGCTCGAAAAACTCAATATGAATGATCCGGCCTTCACCTATGAACCGGAAAATTCTTCGGCGCTGGGCCTGGGTTTTCGTTGCGGCTTCCTCGGCATGTTGCATATGGAGATTGTGCAGGAACGGTTGGAGCGGGAATATGATCTCGATCTGATTACCACCGCGCCGAGTGTCATTTACCGGATTCATAAAACCGATGGCAAGGTGTTTGAAACCTCCAATCCCAGTGAATTCCCCGAACCACAAACCATCGACAGCGTCGAAGAACCGACGGTGATCGCCAATATTTTTACGCCCGAGGAATTTGTCGGTGCCATGATGAAGCTATGCCAGCAGCGTCGCGGCATGCAGCAGGATATGAAATTTATCGGCCAGGGCAGGGTGATGCTGAGTTACCGGCTGCCGCTGGCCGAGATGGTAATTGATTTTTATGATCGCCTCAAATCTGTATCGCGCGGCTATGCCTCGATGGATTATGAGCTGTCCGATTTTTGTACCGATGATGTGGTGAAGCTCGATGTGCTGGTGCATGCCGAGCCGGTTGATGCGCTGTCATTGATTGTGCATCGCTCCATCGCCGAAACACGGGGCAGGGAATTGGTCAAGAAACTGCGCCAGCTGATTCCGCGCCAGCAGTTTGACGTACCCTTGCAGGCGGCCATAGGCGGTCGTATCCTGGCTCGTGAAACCATCAAGGCGGTGCGCAAGAATGTCACAGCCAAATGCTATGGCGGCGATATCACCCGCAAACGCAAATTGCTGGAGAAACAGAAGCGGGGTAAAAAACGCATGAAGTCCATCGGCAGCGTCGAAGTGCCGCAAGAAGCATTTTTAGCCGTTCTAAAGTTGAACGAGTAAATATTATGCTAATTGAATGTTGTAGTTTCAATTAGCATGATACATTGCTATAGTCACGCTCATGATTGATCGAGATATGAAGCCGACTTTGTTGCATCTGGCCGGGCAATATCCGGTAGTAGCTGTAACCGGGCCACGACAAAGCGGCAAAACCACGTTATGCAAAGCTACCTTTCCAGACAAGCCATATATCAACCTTGAAATACCGGATGTTCGGCAATATGCAATCGATGATCCGCGTTCCTTTCTGGCTGATAATGCCGACGGAGCCATTCTGGATGAAATTCAGCGTGCGCCCGAACTGTTGTCATATATTCAGAATATGGTGGATGAGAATGATCAGGCCGGACGATTTATTCTGACTGGGAGCCAGCAATTTGAGGTCATGCATACTGTGACGCAAAGCCTTGCCGGACGGGTTGGGCTACTCAAGCTATTGCCATTGAGTCTGGCAGAAATGCAACGCCATGGGATGTATGCGGAAGTAGACAGTCACATATTCTCAGGCGGTTACCCCAGAATTTACAATACGCACACGCATCCCACGCAAGTGATGGGGGACTATGTTGAAACCTATGTCCAACGTGATATCAGGCAACTGGTTCAGATAAAAAACATTGCTTTATTTGAAACCTTTGTCCGTCTGTGTGCAGGAAGAGTTGGGCAACTGTTGAATCTGAGTTCGCTAGGGGCTGATGCCGGGGTAACCCACACGACGGCAAGGGAATGGATCAATCTGCTTGAGGCCAGTTATATCATTTTTCAATTACGGCCATGGCATGCCAATATCTCGAAACGACTCATCAAAGCGCCGAAACTCTATTTCTATGACACTGGCCTCGCATCCTATTTGCTTGGCCTAGAATCAGAGCAACATGTCCACAATCATCCGCTACGTGGTTCGCTATTTGAAAATATGGTGATTGTTGAAGCTATGAAGTTCAGATTCAATCGGGGCAAGCGGAGTAATATGTCGTTCTACAGAGACAGTGGCGGCCATGAAGTTGACCTGTTGCTCAGCTCAGGCAATAAGCTTTTTCCCATCGAAATAAAATCGGGCGCAACGGTCAACCGTGATTATTTCAAAGGACTAAACTACTTTGCAGCCCTTGATACAGAGCAGGTCACATCAGGTGCTGTAATTTACGGCGGAACCAGCGCACAAAAGAGAGGGGTTTGGCAGGTTTGCCCACTAAAACAGATGGAGCATTTATTACAGTCAGTGCAGAATGAATTTTCCTGATTTCAGGCTTTGTAGGCAAAAATCTTAAACCACGAATGAACACGAATATACACGAATAAAGGTCAAAGGTGGCAAGCACTGATGGTGATATGCTTTCATTCGTGGTTCGCTTTTCATGTTGTTATCTGAGATTCGATGACTTTACGGCTAATGTAGTTACAGTGCGCCCTCTTGCAGTGAAAAGTTTTAAAAATCAGTTCTAAACAGTTAATGAGGAATTTTGAAATGAGCGAAAGTAAAAAACCGGTCTGGCGGGAATGGCTTGAAAGTCTGATTGTAATAGCGCTGCTGGCCATTGTGATCCGCAGCTTTATTGTGGCGCCGTTCAAGATTCCGTCATCGAGCATGGTGCCGACGCTGGAGATCGGCGATTATCTGTTTGTGCTGCGTTATCCTTACGGTTTCCGTATTCCACTGACTGATATTCAGCTGTTTTCCAAACAGGCCAAACGCGGTGATGTGGCGGTGTTCGTGTTTCCGGAAGACAAGAGCAAGGATTATATCAAGCGCATTGTTGGCATTCCCGGTGACAGGGTGGTTTATCACGATAATAAATTAACCGTCAATGGCAAGCTGATGCCGTTGGAGAAAAAAGGCATGCGTACCTATTTCATGCAGGATGGGGCTGCCGATGTGTCCGGTCTGTATGTTGAAAATCTGGACGGCATCAAGCATTATGTGTTGCGTAAACAGTACTCCATCAGGGATGGCGAGTGGACGGTGCCGAAGGGGATGTATTTCGCCATGGGCGATAATCGCAATAATTCACGTGATTCGCGTTTCTGGGGGTTTGTGCCGCAAGCCTACATGATTGGCCGCGCGGCGATTGTCTGGTGGTCATGGGATAGCATTAAAGGCGCGCCGCGCTGGAATCGTATCGGGCATGTGATTGAGTAAGCCGTTCATCTGTCTGCCCGGGGGCGGAACTGTGGATTGTTCCGAGCGCGGTTTCTCGCTGTTGAAACTGCTCATCGGCGTTGCACTGGCGGGTTTTATCCTGTTCAACGGCGGGCTGGTGATCTATGCCCACTATACCAATTCGAAAGTGCAGGATTGTTTTGACGGGCTGGTCAGTAACAGTCGCATGGCACATGCCGATGCAGCCACGGTGCGAAACAGGCTGAATGAGCTGTTCAGTACCCAATATATCGACGCTGGTGATCTGCCCGATGCCTTTTTTGAGCATCTGAATATTCACGCCAGTGGCGATATGCTGGAGATTTCATCCCGCTACGGGGTGACGGTGTGGCCATTCGGCAAGGTTCAGGATGTCGATCAGGATGGCAGCTATGATCCTGATGCACTGACCGGCATGGATAAGTGGCGGGACAAGACGCGTATTGATCTGGAATTTGAACCCTATGCCATCTCATCTACCACCTCGCCCACGGGCGGATCATGACAGGCGCATCGCCAAAGGCAGACGATGCGTTGCAGGATACACTACAGAGATTGCAGTCCCGCATCGGGTACCATTTTTCTGACCGGCAGTTGTTAGAGCGCGCGCTGACCCATCGTTCGGCTCAAAAAGCGACGCAGAGTATGCACATGGAACGACTGGAATTTCTCGGCGATGCTGTGCTGGGTCTGGTGATTTCACAATATCTGCATGATCACTACCCCGACAGACCGGAAGGGGATCTCTCGCGTATGCGCTCGGTGCTGGTGCGTAAGCAGGGGCTGCAATCGGTGGCCCGCGCCTGGCGCCTGGCCCGCTATCTCTGCGTGGGTGAGGGTGAACGGATCGGTGCGGCGCGCGATAGTGTCAAATCGCCATCTATTGTGGCCAATGCAGTCGAGGCGGTGATTGGCGCGGTGTTTGAAGATGGCGGCTGGGAAGTGGCTCGCCGGCTGGTCATATGCGCCTGGCAGGCGCAACTGGCGGATATTGGCGATGTGGATGCCCGCGATGCCAAGAGCCGCTTGCAGGAGTGGACGCAGGCCAGGGGCCAGGGTCTGCCGGATTATCTGTTACGCGATCTGGGCGCTGGCGTAGCGCTACGTTTTGAAGCCGAATGCAGGGTGAACGGAACATTGCTTGGCCGGGGGGCGGGCGAACGGAAAAAGCAGGCGGAGAGCGCTGCAGCCGAACAGGCATACAGGAAGTTAACAGATGAGTGATACAGATGAGTGATGAGGAATTTCGCTGCGGAACCGTAGCATTGCTGGGCGTTCCCAATGTCGGCAAATCCACCCTGATGAACCGCGTGATCGGGGCCAGGGTGGCGATTGTCACGCCCAAGCCACAGACCACGCGTCACCGCATTCTGGGTATCTATTCCGATGCTTCGCGCCAGGTAATTTTTGTCGATACGCCCGGTATTCATAAAGGCGCCAAACAGCTCAATCGTAATATGGTGCGTATCGCCTATGCCGCTGCCGAAGAGGCCGATGTGCTGGCCATTATGCAGGATGCCAGCAAACCGCTGGATCGGATGACAAAAATGCTCATCGAGCGCTTTGCCGATGGCCGTTTGCAGCAGCCGCGTATTCATCTGCTCAATAAAGTGGATCGGGCCGACAAGGCCAGACTGTTGCCGCGTTTGCAGCAGTTGCAGCAACTCGACCCGGGTGCCAAGTCTTATATCCCGATATCGGCACGCAAGGGCACCCAGACCGATGTGTTGCTTGACGAACTGAGTAAATACCTGCCCGAACAGCCGGCCATGCATGATCCGGACTGGTTTACCGATCAGAGTCAGCGCCAGCTGGCGGCAGAATATGTGCGCGAACAGGTGTTTTTATCCATGCATCAGGAGATTCCATTCCAGACCGCTGTGGATATTGAGCGCTTTGAAGAGCACGGGGATTCGGTCGATATTGAAGCGGTGATTCTGGTCGGCAGCGAACGCCACAAGCCGATGCTGATCGGCAAGGGCGGCGGCGGTATGAAAGACATCGGCACCAAAGCGCGCTTGGGACTGGAAGATATTCTGGGCTGTAAAGTGCATCTGAATATCTGGGTCAAGGTGGATGAAGACTGGTTTGATCATCCTGGCAAGCTGATGGATCTGGGCTTGGGAACTGATTCCTAGCTGCATCCGAAGTTAAGGAAGTAGCAATTCCTTGGCTACTTTTTATTAGTATCCTATTCTCTCAGCATTTCGAGATATAAATGTTCTACTTTTGTTCTTGCCCATGGGTTTCTGCGCAGAAATTTCAGGCTGGACTTTACCGAAGGGTCATTGTTAAAACAGCGGATTTTAACATGGATACCCAGTTCACCCCAGCCATAGTGCTTCACCAAGCTGGTAATAACTTTTTCCAGGGTAATCCCATGCAGAGGGTTGTTTGGTTGCGTTTGTTTTTCAGACATGGGTGGAATCTATGCAATGTTCTAAAAATAGTAAAAGGTGAGGTCTAAAAGAGAACTCTCTCTAATGATTATAACGAATAACACGATCTGAACCGTTTGTTGGACAAGCCCGAAATTGGAGCCTGACACCGTCCCCTGAAAATATCTTTTTTTGGTTCAAGATTTTTATTTAAATCGCGTCAATTCGCGTCCACAAGGTGAATGCCGCTTGCGGCAGAGAGGGTGCCCTAGGGTATTCGCGGTTCGCTTGAAGGTTTGGATTGTATGAGAAAGAACAGGACAAGGTCAAGAGCAAACCGCGAATGCACACGAATAAGTGCAAGTGTAAAAAGTTAAGATTAATGAAAGGTTAAGAAAATTTGCATTAATTGGAATAGTGTGAATGATACGAAAAATGTTTTGTCGATTAACAGACGTTTCAAGTATCTATTCAGGATACCCTTTCCGAGGAAGAATCATCGAGAAATCAGATGGTTCTGCTCATGTTGTTCAGATGAAAGAGGTGGATCGATTTAATGGAATAAGGT
>JALUWF010000248.1 GCA_027019785.1 Mariprofundus sp.
CTTGGGTTATGATGCTGGCTGCCGCCAGCGTGGTCTGGTCGATAAGTGCATCCAGTCACGCTGCGGACTGGGGTGATTTTACATGGCCGGAATGGATCTCATGGCTGCATATTATGGCAGGATCCATGTGGGTGGGTGGCATACTGGTGTTCGTGCTAATGTTTTACGGACGTTTGCGCAATCAAACGGAATGCTCATATACGCTGTTCGCAAGTTGCGCTGCCGGGCTTTCCCGTCTCGCAGGCATTGCGTTGGTCTTGGTGCTGGCAACGGGGGTATACAATGTCTGGCGGCAAATAGATCATTTCAGTGATCTCTGGGGCAGCGGCTATGGCCGGATTATTCTGTTCAAACTGGCGCTTGTGGGTCTCATGGCTATGCTGGGCGCATTAGGTCGTTATTTTGGTCTTCCCTTTCTGTGCAGGGAAGCGGGCGTGCCGCTGGTCAGTCGTCACACATGTCTTCCACTCCAAATATGGAAGCGGTTGCATCCTGCATGGAGGTCACGCAAGGGCGATGCGCTTGCCAGGCAATTCAGGCATCGAGTGATGATGGAAGCATGGCTGGCGTTGGGCGTGCTTGTCTGCGCTGCCTTGCTGGGACACGCCATGCCGCCGAAGCAACATGTTGATGCTGTTCAACACGTTAAGATTTTAGACGTTGGTAAGCACCCGGATTTCCATTTTGAAAGCGGCTTAACATGAAACGTATCACCGTTATGATGCTGATACTCAGTCTGCTGGCTGTCAGCAGCATACCCATGTTGCCTACGGCGGCAGCGCATGCAGTAGAGACCTATTGCCCGTTGTGCCACATGCAAACCATGAATATGACGCACATGCAGCGCACACAGCATGCCCGGCAATCGATGGCACCTGCAGCCCCGCACGTATTGGATTCAAATGAATATACCTAGCAATAAAAACCGACTACGGTCAGCATCTGAAAAGAAAATATCATTGCTGCCATTGCCTCGAAGCATGACATGATAATAACCGCCGGACAGATGGACTCTTGCTTTGCGTGCCCTAAGCTATCCATCTACACAAATAACCAATAGTCAAGACCCGATTTTTCTCAAATAACCAATAGTCAAGCCTGACCCGATTTTTTGTTTTGATTGGTTCTTCAGGAAGAGGTAAATCAGGTCTCGCCATTGGGCTCTTGCGCCAGGCGCTACTGGGTGAATACCGTGGCCGATTCTACAACGCGCAGGATCTGATGGATGAACTCTACGCATCCCTGGCCGATGCCAGTTCAACCAAATCACTCAAACGTCTTGCTGCATATGATCTGCTTGTCATTGATGAATTGGGCTATCTCACGCTCAAACCAGAGCAGGCCAACGCCTTCTTTAAACTCATGGATCAACGCTATAACCGAAAATCAACCATTATCACCACAAACCTTGATTACCCTGAATGGTATAACCTCTTCCATCGCAAACCGCTGGTCGATGCCCTGCTTGACCGTTTACAGCATCATTGTATAACTTTGCGCATCGAAGGTGACTCTC
>JALUWF010000249.1 GCA_027019785.1 Mariprofundus sp.
CCAAGATAAGACCACTTGCCAAGGTGGCGGAAAGCGGACAAAGTGTGGTGATAACATTGCATAGTGTGTGATATGACGCCCATTGTAGGGATGTCAAGTTTCAAAAGCTAAAGTGTCAGCCACCCGTCCGTAGACAAAGGGCGGGAAGTGAAGCTAGATGAAGAAGCCGATAAGTGGCTGATAAGAAGCAAGGCGCCGGGTATACCGGACACCGAGTCTATTGTGTAGCTGAAGTGCCAACCGCCAATTGCCCCAAGAGGGGCGCCGCAATCCCGCCGATCAAAGGACGCCCTGATAAGGGTGCCCTTGATTAAAGGATCGGCTGATATTAAGGGATGATTGTCAAAAGGGCGGGAAAATGTAAACTGACATACATTTGAATCCAATGTTGTAAGGAATTTAAATGCAAATTTGAAGTTTCTTATTGTGTAAAAGAAAAAACCCAGTGCTAGAAATTAAACCAGAAGTATGCTTGGTAGAAATGCACTGGGTTTCCCGAATGTGCTGTGCTAGAAGGGGTTG
Organism: Mariprofundus sp.; assembly: GCA_027019785.1. GTDB lineage: Bacteria > Pseudomonadota > Zetaproteobacteria > Mariprofundales > Mariprofundaceae > Mariprofundus. The sequence goes on from JALUWF010000249.1 coordinate 523, forward strand.
CCAGAAAAGCAACATATGTTTGCAGTGGTGTAGTATTGTAAGCTACCCATTGAATACAACCCCGAGGCATATGATAAAGGTGGAAATGAATGCCAAGACGCACAGACAGAGATGCTACACTTGCCAAAATGGTGGCCGCAAGAAGCCAAATTAAAGCAGCGTTTTGGCGCGTATAATGGCTCGCCGCAAAGAAAAGTAATACTTTTTTAAACCAGCCTGGTTCAAATGAACCCCATCCAACAAAAGTGGAGCAATATTGAGCATACGACTGTGCTGTAGCACGTGAAAATGAGCATGCAAATGAGTACGTTTACAAATGTCTAACAGCGTTTGATTAAAGAGAATGCGATTAGATTCAAAGGCAGGAGAACGCGCTGCATAACGGCCAGGGCCGCGAGGCAGAACGGGACAGAAAAGTGCGCAAGAGATGTTAGAATGGTGTGACCAATCAGCCACGAGGGAAACAAGTGTGTGTGCCAGGCGCTGAGGATCAGCAGTGGCAGAATCGAGATCGTTGGTACCGAAATCCAGTACCACGAGAGAAGGAGAGAATTGCTGTATGCAAGAGAACGCTGAAGAGACATGCAACCTATCAATGCGCTGACCTCCCTGATGCCAAACCTGTACTGAATCCGTGCCTAATTCTAGTCCAAAGTTATCAAAATGCTTAGCCTGCATGAATTGATCCAGCCTGCGGGCAAAAGAATGACCTAGGTATAAAGTATGAAATACCATAATGAACAATGCTCACCCCACAAACGGAATTTGCACACGGTATCAAGGAAGCACTGGTAGATGGATCGGTCACAGGCAGGCACTGGTAGAACACGGTAGATGGCAGGTAGCAGCAGAACGTAGGCAGCAGATGTAGGAAGAACTCGGTCTGTAATAATTCAAATAGCAAACAGTATCAAAGATTCAAACACAAATATGGCAGTAAAGCATAAATTCATCAAAGTCCAAAATAAGACAGAGAAAAACTTGTAGAATGCT
>JALUWF010000250.1 GCA_027019785.1 Mariprofundus sp.
GCTGGAAAGTGCACTCAAAGACGTTGCTCTCCATATTGATGAGGGAGACAATCGAAATGTGATCATGAAAAATCGTACCGGTACCCGCTGGCGTCTGCCGACCAAAAGCGCTACATCTCTGGTCAACAATCCCTTTTTTAAGCGAATGCAACCGGTCGGTATCGCGGATGTACTGCGGTATGTAGAGCGCGAAACCGGGTTCATGAAATGTCTGACTCATGTACTTCCGATACAAAAACAAGGGTTCACTCATCAGGATGATTTACTGGCCATTCTGATTGCCAACGCCACTCACCGTGGTGTGTATGGCATGGCGCAGATCTCCGATCGAAGCTATGAACACCTGAGTACGGTGCAGGCCAACTATATCCGGCCTGAAACGCTGCATGACGCCAGCGACGTGATCAATAATGCGGTTGCAGCGCTACCCATCTTCCGCCACTACCATATTCAGGAGGACCAGCTGCATGCCAGTGCGGATGGTCAGAAATTCGAAACCCATCTGGAAACCTTTAAAACCCGGTACTCCTCTAAGTATTTCGGCACCAACAAAGGGATCACGGCCATGACACTGGTGGCCAACCACAGCGCCCTCAATGCTCGGATCATCGGTTCCAACGAGCACGAATCACACTATATTTATGACCTGTTACAATCCAACAGCAGTGAAATCAAACCTGACGTACTCTCGACAGATACACACGGTGTCAATCATGTTAACTTCGCCTTACTGGATCTATGCGGTTACAGTTTTGCACCGCGATACGCGCAGTTCAGTAGTGTCATCAATGATCTGTTTGACGTAACTGAAAATGAACACGGCGGCACCAACCTTGCCCTGAAAAAGCCCATCAGGACGAATGTCATCGAAACGGGATGGCAGGATATTAGGCGCATTGTTCTGTCACTTCAGACAAAGCGAACGACACAGGCAATGCTGGTAAGAAAGTTGTCTGGTTATCCTTCGGGGCACCCGACATTACAGGCGCTGACGGAGTATAATCGACTGGTCAAAGCGCAATATTTACTGGATTACATAGACAATGCCAGTTTGCGGCAGTACGTTCAGCGTGCCCTTAACCGGGGAGAAGCGTGGCACTTCCTGAGACGGGCTATTGCGTCGGTGAATGGCGATCAGTTCCGAGGCAAAAACGAGAGTGAAATCGCTATCTGGAATGAATGTGCAAGATTGCTTGCCAACGCGATCATCTACTTCAACTCCGCGATACTGAGTCATCTGCTGGGACACTTTGAAGCGAGAGGAGATGAAGAGAAAGCGGGTATCACTCGTGCTGTTTCGCCCGTTGCGTGGCAAAATATCAACTTAAGCGGAACGTATAACTTCACTAATACTGGGAAATTGCCCAATATTGGCGAAATAACAAGGCCGATAGTGGATGATTAGGCTCCAAGCTGAAAGTAAACCACCTCCGCAGCCATTTATTGGTGTGGTCTACAGAGGATTATGTCTTTTTAGAGGGGAAAATCCCTAGAACCCCAATATGGCTTAGCAGC
>JALUWF010000251.1 GCA_027019785.1 Mariprofundus sp.
CATCTATGGATACCCCCGCGTTTGCAAGGATTATTTCGTTCCGTTCCAGCATAATCCACGGCTGCGGTCATCTATTCGGCCTGTCACGACAATGCGCCCCGCATCATCGGCCTCAATGGTAAAATCCGCAAGCTGGATCCCAATCACGCACCACGAGCTCGAAGCTCGATGCGCCCAACGGGTTTACTCCAACCCCGGTCCGCCCGGTCATGCCATCTCGTTCAGAAATCCCTCGCATTCGTGGGATGTTGGGTTTTGTCAGCTCCCAATCACCGTAGTTTCAAAAGTCACATTCTCGCGTTTGCAGGCTCGCCATAAATACCACCATACTTCATGAGTGCCCAAATAATGCGCGCAGTTTTGTTCGCGACTGCGACTGTCGCAACATTTGCAGGTCTGCGGCCACGTAGCTTCGCAAGCCAGATCCAGGATTTGCTCCGCCATCGCATTATGGAACGGCTCCCATGGATCAGCAGACGACGCAAATAGCCATTTCCGCGTTTACTGATCCCGCCCAAACGGTCCACCCCGCCAGTTGAATTTTGTTTTGGAACAAGGCCCAACCAAGCAGAGAAGTGTCGGCCAGACTTATAATCATTCGGGTCACGCGTGCTCGCAACCATCGCGGTCGCGATGATCACACCAACCCCTGGAATAGTCATCAGGCGACGACAGGTGTCATCTTGACGTGCCATAGCCATGAGCTCTGTATCAATCGATGCTAGTTTCGTTGCTACTTCCTCGAATTGTGCTACCAGATAGCTCAACGCGCGTCTGGCAGCAGACGGCAGACGCGCATCTTCTTCGTCTCGGATGACGTCAATGAGCAGGCCGATCCGATGCGCCCGGGCCGGGGCGATGATTCCAAATTCGGTCAGATGCCCCCGAATACCATTTATCAGTTGCGTCCGTTGGCGTATCAACATTTCGCGCACCCGATGCAGCACGAGAATCTGTTGCTGATGTTCCTCCTTAATCGGGACGAACCGCATGGATGGACGGGTCATGGCTTCGCAGATGGCCTCTGCATCGGCCGCATCATTCTTGTTCGTCTTCACATAGGGGCGCACGTATTGGGCCGGTAGCAGTCTCACGTCGTGCCCCATGTTGCGTAGCAAACGCGCCCAATAATGCCCGCCAGGACAGGCTTCAAGGCCAATTTTGCAAGATGGCAGTTCTTCAAAGAATCGTTCAACCTCCGCACGTTTGAGTTTTTTTCGCAATATGGCCGTGCCATCCTCGGCGGCTGCGTGAACCTGAAAAACTGACTTGGCGATATCAAGCCCAACAAGGGCAATGCTGTGCGACATGAAAACCTCCTGTTTGTTGCGCATACCTCCAATTTTGCGCCACCGTTAGGGTTTGGCGAAAGGGGGTATCCATACCATCATGCAAGGCGCAAGCTGAAGGAGGTCCATGACAGCGACGCTTCACCGATTGCGGCCGAGGGGCTGCGCAGAATTGCCGAGTTCTACAAGATCGAGGCCGAAATCCGTGGCACTTCCCCAGGTCAGC
>JALUWF010000252.1 GCA_027019785.1 Mariprofundus sp.
CTAAATAGAATTGACCAGAATCTGAATATTTTTTCGCTCAGGTGCTCAATTTCTATCCATCGTACGATTTACAAAACAGATGCCGAAATAGCATCCGCAAGAGCAATGCCCGATGCCGAAAGTTGCAGCCTGTCATCGTCAACAATCAACTTGCCCGCCCTCTGCCATGTTTCCAGTTGCGGCTGGAAAGATGCCCAGCCATCGAATCCAAAGCGTTGCAGAAAAGCCTGACGATTGATGCCATGACTGCGGCGCAAACCCAGCCAGCAGGCTTCGGCAGCAGCTTCATTTCGCGTGAGTGATTCCTGAGCATTGATGCTCTTTCCCTGCGTCAACGCTGACGCTATATAGCGCTCAGGCGTGCGGATATTGCTGTAGCGCGTAATACCGCCATCGGCTTGGTTTCCCGAATGATCCCACTTCCCTGATGCGCCGGCGCCGATGCCGATGTAATCGTGATATAACCAGTAACCGTCATTATGGCGGCATTTCAGGCCCGGTCTGGAAAAATTGGATATTTCATAGGCTTCATAACCGGTCTCCAAAAGCTGTTCCCGTGTAGCCCAAAACATCGATAGGGCCGTATCGTCATCAGGCAGCGGATAGGGTTTTCGGGCATGCGTGGCCGCCAGTTTTGTGTGCGGTTCAACAGTGAGTTGATAACAGGATAAATGTTCAGGAGCCAGACTGATCGCGGTAGTCAATGTAGCCAACCAATTACCAAGGCTCTGTTCGGGCAGTCCATACATCAGATCAAGATTGATATTGGCAAACCCTGCATCACGAGCAATACGATAGGCTGCCATTGCCTCATCAGCGCCATGAATACGTTCCAGCCAGCGCAGCTCAGCAGCATCCAAACTCTGAACCCCGATTGATAAACGATTTACGCCAGCTTGCCTGTAGGCTTGAAAATGGGCTGCATCCGCCGTACCCGGATTAGCCTCCATGGTAATTTCAGCATCGGCATCAAGTCCGCAACAATCACGGGCAGTATTGATCACGGCTTCAATCAGAGCCGGCGGTGCCAGCGATGGCGTACCACCGCCAATAAAGATGGTATTCAATTTGCGATTCGCAAATTCAGGGCTGTTCGCCCAATACTTCAATTCTGTAATCAGCGCTAGTTGATAAACGCTCCAGTCCGGCGTTTCCCGTTCATGCGAGTTGAAATCGCAGTAATGACATTTATGCACGCAAAACGGTATATGCACATACAGCTGTAATGGGGATGCCACGTTTTTACCTCCATCATAAACCGAAGATGCACGCGGATGAACGCAAATGAAAACATTACTGGTAGTGACTGTTCTCGCGTCCTTTGCGCCCTCTGCGGTGAACCGAATTTGACTCTGTTTTGACTCTGCGGTGAAAGGTTTTTGACTATACTACTTTAGTACCACTTCATAATGCGCCGGCGCAAAGTGTTCATTGCTCTCCAGTGAAATCTCTTTTTCCAGAAAAGCCTCCAGCTGCAATACGCTTTCGTTTTCCTCACCCAGCATCAGATCAAT
>JALUWF010000253.1 GCA_027019785.1 Mariprofundus sp.
GTTCAGATCTTCTCGGTAGGGTTCAAAATCAGCGAGGATGCGGGAAAGATCATTAGCACGGCGGCACTGGAGCAAGGCTTGACCGCCTTCGTCCATCACCGCCAGTACGCTGTTGTTGGAATGCAGGTCGATTCCTGCGTAAACTGACATAGCTGCCTCCTGTCGCGGGCGACGTGTTGGGTCGGTTAACCACAAACATACCGCCTCGCGCAGGGGGCGGCGACATGAGTATTCAGATTTATTTTTCTTAACGACTCGCTCGGCGAGATCACGCGCCAGACCAACGCCCGCGGCCAGGTAATCGCCATGGAATACGGCCCGCTCGGGCGCAGGATCGAGCGCAGCTTCCCCAACCCGAACGGCAGCGGCAGCGAGACCCAGCAGTGGCACTATGCCACCAGCGGCAACGGGGCGGGCCAGCTCGCCTCCGAGAGCGACAACGTGACCGGCTTCACCCGCAGCCTCGGCGACTACAACACGCTCGGCGAGCCGACCAGCATCCAGGAGACCTACAACGGCGGCGTGCAGACGCTCAGCCTCGGCTACGACAGCCTGGGGCGCCTTGCCTCGGTGACCTACCCGGTCAGCGTCGACGGCCATCTCCTCCAGGTTGACTATCACTACGGCACCAGTGGTACGCTGGAGAGCGTGACGAACGCAAGCGACGCCACCGTGTACTGGCAGCTTCAGGGCGGGGCGGGCTTTCCGCCGGTCAACGCCTGGGGCGAGACCGAGGCCTACACGCTCGGCGGCGCACTCGATGTCGAGCGCCTGCACGATGCGGCCACCGGGGCGGTGACCTCGATCACCGCCGGGCCCAACGGCTCGGGCAGTGTGCTCAACCTCACCACGAGTTACAACGCCGGCGGCAGCCGCACGTTCCTGGACGATCTCGACACCGGGCTGGAGCTGAACTACGGCTACGATCTTCTCCAGCGCCTGAGCGGGGTGACCCGCTCGGGTTCGGGCTCGGGCGGCGCAAGCTACCGCTACGGCCCCGCCGGGCAGTTCGAGCAGGGCCCGGCGGGGAGCTACCACTACGGGAGCTTCCCCGCCCACGCCCCGGCGAGCACCACGCAGGGCGGCCTCACCACGGACTACGGCTACGACGCCGCAGGCGAGCGCACGGCGGCCCGCCTGCCCCAGGTCAGCTGGAATGCGCTGGGCGAGGCGCAGCGCATCACGACCAGTGACCACGGCACGCTCGCCCTCACCTACGGCCCCGATGGGGGCCTCGTCGAGGCCACCGGCCCGGGCGGCGGGCGCTACCTCGGGGCGCTGCTGAAACAGACCGATACCAACGACTGGAGTGCACGGATTATTGTCCATGGCCAGGTGATCGCCGTGGTGAAGGACAGCGGCGGGAGTCTCACCACCCGCTATCTGCTCCAGGGCCCGCTCGGGAGCACCCGGGCGGTCGCGACCGGCGCGGGCAGCCTCAGCATCCGCATTGGCTACGGAGCGTGGGGAAACTTCGTCAACCCGGCCACCGGCACGGGAAGCCTCGCCCCCA
>JALUWF010000254.1 GCA_027019785.1 Mariprofundus sp.
TGGACGCAATGGGTGCATGAACAAGGCTATACACTCGCGACAATCGTTGACGGATATCGAGCGTCGAAGCCAATCTTTTTGGCTCAACCAAAGAAGATTAGGCGCGCATTGAGCCCAGCGCGGTCGTTTATTGAGTATCTACAGGTCCGCGGCATCATTAGAGAATTCCCTTCTCCACAGACGCCTGTCGAAAAATGGCCAGTCCTCAAAGACTTCCGAACATGGGCGCAAACTCACCGGGGAACTGCGAACTCCACGCTGGACAATTACCAATGGAAAATCGTGCAGCTTTTGACTGCGCTTGGTGACAACCCGTCCGCATATACGGCCAAGACCATCAGAGATTTCTTGCTTGAAGCAACTGCCCCTCATAGCCGAGCGTATGCAATCAGCACGGCCGTCGCGGTTCGGGCGTTCCTGAGATACCTCACTGCAATTGGACAAGTCAGTCCGGAGCTTCGGTATGCTGTGCCGACATTTGCAAACTGGAAACTTGAGACTGTCCCGCGCCATCTAAAAGAGCGAGATGTAGACCGAGTGATTGCCGCATGCTCTCCTGAGGAACGCAGTCGCGATCGTGCAATCGTTTTGCTCCTCGCGCGCCTCGCATTACGGGCTGGAGAAGTCGCGCGGCTTCAAATTCGCGATATAGATTGGCGCAATAGCCGCCTTTTGGTTTCTGGCAAGAACCGAAGAACGGACCGCTTGCCCCTGACGCAGGAGGTCGGCGATGCGATCTTACACTATCTCGAACGTGAACGACCGCGTTCAACTGATCCGCACATTTTCCTGAAGTACACTGCACCGCTCGGACCAATCACACGGATCACGGTCAAGTGCGTCGTTGATAGCGCGCTAGATCGCGCCGGTGTTAAATCACAAGTGCGTGGGGCGCATATCTTACGCCACTCTGCGGCAACCAACATGCTTAAAGACGGAATGACACTCGCCGGTGTTGGCGCAGTTCTGCGCCACAAATCTCCGACCACGACAGCCATTTATGCCAAAACAGATTTCAATCTGCTTGGCGAAGTCACCCGGCCTTGGATCGGGAGGTTGCCGTGCTGACCGATGATGTAAATCGTTATATCGCTTTGCGCCGATCGCTTGGATACAAATTAAGGGATCAAGCCAAAAACCTTATTGCATATGCAAATTTCGCTGAAGCGAACGCAGAGCGTTTCGTGTCGATCTCAACGGTGATCGATTGGACAGGCGGTGCGCGAACACCCAAGCACCGTAAGCGACTATATGGAGAGATAACTCGATTTGCCCGATTTGTGGCAGCCGAAGACCCAAGGCATGAAGTGCCGCGCCCTGGCTATTACTCTGCACCGTCTACGCGTCCAGTTCCGTACATATACAGTGACGACGAAATTGCGTTGATACTAGATGCTGCATCAAAGCTGAGTAGGTCTTGGCAAACCCCAAACCGTCCCGAAACTTATGTCATGCTGTTCGGATTACTCGCCGCGACCGGGCTCCGGATTTCAGAAGCTCTGAAGCTGA
>JALUWF010000255.1 GCA_027019785.1 Mariprofundus sp.
TCCGGTACAATGATCCCTATTTTGTTACTCAAGATTTTTTCATTGCCGCCTCCAACCAGCCTTCAATCACATCTCTAATTTCCTGTAGTCTGGTATTATTCGGTGCTTCAAAGCGCAACACCAGCGCCGGTTGGGTGTTGGAGGCGCGCAAGAGCCCCCAGCCATCGCCGAAGTTGATGCGCATGCCATCGATATCAATCATATCATAATCGAGTGACCGGAAGTGGGTGATGGCTTCATTCACCAAATCGAATTTTCTGTTATCACTGCAATCTATGCGAATCTCCGGCGTCGTTTCGGTATGTGACACATCCTGTAGTAATTCAGAAAATATTTTGCCTGTTTCAGTCAACATTTGCATCACACGAGCGCCGGCGTAGGCGGCATCGTCAAAGCCGAAGAAGCGATCGGCGAAAAACATATGCCCGCTCATTTCACCGGCCAGCAGTGCGCCGGTCTCTTTCATCCTGGCCTTGATGGGTGAATGGCCGGTGCGCCACATAATCGGCTTGCCGCCAGCGGCTTCGATACCGTCATACATATGCTGTGAACATTTCACTTCGGAGATTATCGTAGCGCCGGGATGCGTTTTCAGCAGGTGCCGGGCCAGGCACAACAGCAGCATATCGGCCCAGACGATATCGCCACTTTCGTCAACAATGCCGATCCGGTCGCCATCGCCGTCAAAGGCAATGCCGAGGTCGGCATGGTTCTGACGCACTGTATCGGACAGATCGGCCATGTTTTCGGCAATGGTCGGATCCGGGTGATGATTGGGGAAAGAACCGTCCGGTTCGCAGTAGAGCTCGATGACTTCACAGCCGAGTCGTCGATAGAGCGGAGCGGCAATAAGGCCGGAAGGGCCGTTACCCGCATCAATCACGACCTTGAACGGGCGAGACGGTAGATGCGAGAGCGGGCAGTCGGCAGTGACAAATCGGGTGTAATCATCCACCACGCTATGGCTTGTGATATTGCCGCGCCTGTCTGCATCGGGGATATGCTGTTGCATCAGCATTTTCAGATGCTGGATATCCTCGCCATACAGGCTGGATTTGCCGATCATCATTTTGAAGCCATTATATGCACCGGGATTATGGCTGGCCGTGACCATGATACAGCCAGCCATATCGAGGCGGTAAACGGCATAATAGGCCAGCGGCGTCGGGTTGATGCCGATATCGACCACGTCGCGTCCGGCATCGGTAAGACCGCGCATGACAGCAGCTTGTAGCTCAGGGCCGGAAAGTCGCACATCGCGCCCGACCGCAATATGACGTGTTTCACCCTCCGGCAGCATGGCGGCATAGGCCTTGCCGAGCCGGTAGGCCAGTTCTTCGGTGATATCTGCGCCTGCAATGCCGCGAATATCGTACTCCCGAAATGCATGATGTGGAAACTGTTTCAAGGTATTATCCTGTTAAATCAAGTTCAAAATCTTGCACCGCAAAGGACGCAAAGGAAGTCAAAGACAAAAAAAGATTTGGATCACCATTCATTTGAGCTG
>JALUWF010000256.1 GCA_027019785.1 Mariprofundus sp.
CTCTGTGGTGAAAAAAAGATTTAGATTTGGGTTCACACAGTAATGACAAGTTCACGTACATTGATCATCTTTCCCATCCTGCTTATCTGCTATGGATTTCTCTTTGTTTCTCAGGATAAACATGCCAATACCGTATCAGGCAATATTTCTCCTTCGCTGCCGACCGGCGTGCTGAATGTGCTCGGGCATAGCTATATGAATCAGCTGATTGCAGAATCGCTGTTTATTAAAACAGCCGTCTATTATGGTGGTCTGAACAAACCGATGGATGAAACAAACCTGGATATCATGGCGCAACACTTCTTAACCATCAGCCAGTTACACCCAAAATTCCTCGATGCTTATTACCGCAGTGAATCCGTTCTCGCCCACCGGGGCGACAGATTTGCACGCACAGCCAACAAAATACTGGAGCGCGGCAGGGAGGCGCTGCCCAATGAAGTCGCCCTGCCATTTTTTGAAGGATTCAACTATTTCCATTATTTGAATGAACCCGTCAAAGCCGGAAAAATTCTGCGTATCGCCAGCAATATTCCGGATGCGCCGCAATGGATTGGGCATCTGGCCAGCATGCTGATGGCCAGCGGCGGTAATATTCGAACCGGCCTGGCCTGGTTGAACGGCATGCTTGCAGCCTCGCATGACGACGAAGAAAAAAAACGCTACAAAAAAGATATTGTCGCCTTTAAAAAAGCCTTACGGGTTCAGGATGCACTGGATCGCTATGCACGCAAACATGGCGCCTATCCGAAAAAACTGTCAGCATTATTGGCAAACGATTTAAGTGCATTGCCAACATGGAAGGGGAATTACATGCTCGAATATCAGCCGCCAACCCTGTACCTCCGCCACCTCCCGCATACACAGCATGCACATGATTGATGTATCCTCAAGCGCAAAAGATGAGCGTGGATTTACACTGATCGAGTTGATGATTGTCGTTGCCATTATTGGCATTCTGGCTGCCATCGCTATTCCAGCTTTTTCCAGCTACAGAGCCAAAGCCTATAACGCTTCGGCCATTTCATATCTCAATTTTATTGCCACTGGCGAATCTAATTATTGGGTGAATGATCACACCTATATCTCCACCCCGGCCGGTGATGGCCCCGGTCCGACCGGCATTGTGCCCGGCACCACAGTGCCATCCGGCGTCGGTTATATTGTTGGCGTGTTTCCGGCAACCGGCACGGATGCCACGTCCGGTCATGCCACCGGCACTGATTTTGTTGCCTTTACAGGGCATATCAATGGGACGCGGGTGTACGCACTCGATTCCAACAGCAAACCTCAGAAGCGAGCCAGGAAAGCAGCTGCTGCCACTGCAGCAAGTGATGCAAAATCGGAAACGATCACAACCCTTCTACCTTCCAACTGGGGAACCCCGCTTTAACCCGAATTCTAAATTCAAGATTCTCCATTCACTATTCTTCCTCTTGCCTATCGGGATGAATGTGGACACAATATCGTAAATGTGGACATAAAGGAGGTTTTCCCATGAA
>JALUWF010000257.1 GCA_027019785.1 Mariprofundus sp.
TGGCCTATCTTCTTTTAAATATTTCATTCCACTAGTGTCCCAACGTTTTATCGAATAAATTCAACTGGTTAGCCATATCGTTGTTCTCCATTTTGCAGTCCTTTTTCGTAACTATTTGATTTAACGGCATTCTTTCGAATATGGTGACACTCAAAATCTGTAGAATTGTGTAGAGACTGGCCTCCAGATTGAGCCGTTTCTTGATGATTGCTACGAGCACATAAGCGGATATGGCGATCCACACCTGAGTTTTTACCGCATTTTCCGATGTCCCGAAGAATGATTTGATTCGAAGGTGCTGTTTGATCCATTTGAAAAATAGCTCCACCCGCCAGCGATAACGATACAGGTCGGCCACTGTTATGGCTGGAATGACGAAATTGTTGGTCAGAAAGTTGAATGTCTTTCTTGTCTTTGCATCGTGATATTTGATGCGGCGTAACGGAACCGGATAGAAACCGGACGTGTTGATGCCAGTCAGAACAATGGTTTGATCGCATCGAAGCCCGGTGGATTTGTCCACTGGCCGGGAATATCGCCTCCGGTACTTCAAATTGGATTTGTCCCTTGTGACGAAAAATGCGCCAGCCTGATGTAGGCCATAGAGTCGGGCGAAATCCACATAGCCTCGATCCATAATGTAAAATGCACCTGCCTCTACTGGTAATATGTCGAGCACATTGACGTCGTGCAGTTTCCCATCGGAAATATGGATGAATGTTGGAATATTTCCGCGCAAGTCCAGCAGCGTATGCAGTTTGACTGCGGCCTTGGCGCTGCGGAATTTTGCCCATGGAAAAACTGACAGGCATAGGTCGATTGTCGTGGCATCCAAAGCATAGATCGTGTTGTCGAGGTCGAGACCCAAATCTTCCTTCGCATACATGGGGCGGGCAATTTGTATCAGGTTTTGGGCAAAATCGGCGTAAATGTGCCAATCCCTGCGCTCGTTGGCGTTGGACAACGTATTTCTGGACATGCCACCGCGAATTCCCATGTGGTATAGCTTGGAGCTTTGCGCACGAAGACATGCTTCGATGTCTCGCAGACTTTCCCGATAAGTCAGTTGCGCAAAAGCCATGCAATAAAATTGATCGAGGCATTTGAACGTCTTGATTTTGTGATTGCCATTGTATCGATCCACACAGCATCGGAAGTCCTGCATCGGTAGGTGTGCCATCACTTGAGAGAAAATCAGTTTGCCTGTGTACATGAGAAATTACCGCCCATCGCCAAGTCTTGGCGACAGGATGGGTCCAACCCCATGCTCGGTTCAAGTCGATTTCAAACAGAATGGTTAATTTCCCCTTATATTACAACGCATTGGATGTGGTTTGATTTGCAACGTTGGGACAGCAGTGGGCTGGAATGACGAAATTGTTGGTCAGAAAGTTGAATGTCTTTCTTGTCTTTGCATCGTGATATTTGATGCGGCGTAACGGAACCGGATAGAAACCGGACGTGTTGATGCCAGTCAGAACAATGGTT
>JALUWF010000258.1 GCA_027019785.1 Mariprofundus sp.
CAGGTCGATATGTTTGATTTCCACATTGGCCACCTTGATGCCCCATGCATCTGACTGTGCATCCAGAATCGCCTGTACATCTTTATTGAGTTTATCGCGCTCCGCCAGCATTTCATCCAGTTCATGCTGACCTAATACGCTACGCAGGGTGGTCTGGGCTAACTGACTGGTGGCATCAAAGAAATTTTCCACATTGATGATGGCTTTCTGCGGATCAATCACGCGGAAATAGATCACCGCATTGACCTTGACCGATACATTATCGCGCGAAATCACATCCTGGCTTGGCACGTCGAATACCATCGTACGCAGATCCACCCGCACCATCTGTTGAATGACCGGGATGATCAGAATCAGGCCCGGCCCTTTCACCTTCCAGAAACGACCCAACATGAAGACGACACCGCGTTCATATTCGCGCAGCACCTTGAATGCACTAAAGATAAGAATGAGTATAAAAACGCCGACCCCAAGTAATATATTCATGATTGTACCTCCGTGTTTTCGTTCTGGATTGTGATGTTGAGAATCATCCCGCTGCGTCCGGTCACGCGAATAGCATCACCTTGTTGCAGCGCTGTATCGCTAATAGCCTGCCATACTTCTCCATGCACTTGCACATGGCCTTGGTGTTCAAAGGATTCCAGCGCAGTGCCGGTTTCATGCAATAATTCTTCCGCACCACTGACAATCGGTCGCGTTCTGGCCTTGATCGCCATGCCGGTGATCAGTATAAAGAACAATGCAGAGGACAATGATACAGCGCCAATCAGTGCCATAGAAACGCCATAACCCGGTACGCCGGTATCCATCAGCATGACCGAGCCTGCTATGAATGCGATGACGCCGCCGAGCCCCAGCGCCCCGAAGCTGGGCACAAAGGCCTCGGCAATCATGAAGGCGATGCCCAACCCGATCAGGCCGAGCCCTGCCACGTTGATGGGCAGCACCTGAAAGGCAAACAGAGCCAGTAGCAGTGAAATGCCGCCGATCACGCCGGGCAGGACAAAGCCGGGATTGGCCAATTCAAAAAACAGGCCATATACGCCCAGCAACATCAGGATATAAGCGACATTGGGATCGCTGATCACGCCCAGCAGCCGGCTGCGCCAGCTGCGTTCGATGTGCTCAACCGTCGTGCCCTGCGTATGCAGGGTGATTTTCCCCGTTGCGGTGACGACCGTGCGTCCATCCAGCTTGTGCAGTAGTTGGGGAATATCATCAGCGATCAGATCAATCACCCCTTGCTTTAGCGCCTGTTCAGCCGACAGTGAAGCAGCGTTACGCACAGCCAACTCCGCCCAGTCGACATTGCGACCCCGCAACTGGGCCAGACTGCGAATGTAGGCGGATGCGTCATTGATCATTTTATGTTGCATCGGATTGGTGGCGGCCTGGGGGGGGGGCGCTTTTTTTGCGGCATTTGGCGAGGCGGGCGGCTTGGGATTGGATATGCCGGGGTTGGATGCGCCGGGGTTGGATGTACCGGATTCAGGCATCGCCGGCTTTGGCATGCCGCCGATCTGTACCGGCGTGGCTGCGCCGAGATTGGTGGCAGGCGCCATGGCTGCTATATGTGAGGCGTAGAGAATATAGGTGCCGGCGCTGGCGGCGCGAGCCCCTTGCGGTGCGACATAGCATACAACAGGGACAGGGGAGGCCAGAATGGCCTGAATGATGCGTCGCATCGACAGATCCAGCCCGCCCGGCGTATCCACGCGCAGAATGAACAGCGATGCCCCCTGAGCATCGGCAATGGCACGCTCAACATCTTCGGCGACAGCCGGCCCAATTGCCCCCTGGATATCCAGCATACGGGCCATCGGCGCTGACTGCGCCGATGGTACGGCGATCAGCATCACAGCCAAAAGTATGAGAAGGCGCATCATGCTGCCAGTATAACACAATGGCTGGAAATTACAGCCCGGGATTATAGCTTACGGGTTGCGCGGCCTGCAGGCATCATCGATGCATCAATCTGCAACAGGGGAGGGGTTATGAAGGCGTTGATTGCTTATCATTCCGATTACGGTAATACAAAAAAAATGGCTGAGGCTATTGCGGCAGGTATCAGGGCCAGTCAGCCCGGCGTATCTGTAGCTCTGCGTCTGGCTGAAGAGACATCGCTCGACGATATGCTGGATGCTGATGTGATTGTATTCGGCACGCCGGTGCACATGGGTTCGATGGCGTGGCAGATGAAGCAGTTGATCGATCGCGCTGCCAAGTTGTGGATGGAGGGCGCGCTGGAAGGAAAAATCGGCGGCGTGTTTGCCACCGGCGGCGGTTTTGGCGGCGCAGGCGGTGGCGTGGAGCAAACCATGATTGCGCTCTACTCCAACTTTCTCGAACACGGCATGGTTGTCGTCGGCTTTCCCAAATCACTGCCCGGCTACGCCGATGGCGGTTTGCAGTGGGGCCCATACGGGCGCAGCGGTAATCACGAAGGCATGCCTGATACCGTTGCGGATGCAGCGCTGACGGCTGCGCGTAGCTACGGCGCGTATGTTGCCGAGGTCGCCATGCGTTTGAGCGCTGGTTGATGTGATGATGGCGTAATATTCATCATTGGTGTTGCTGAACGCAGTCGACTTGGCGGAAATTCCGGCAGATTAAAACGGCCCGCGCCAGAAAAGAGGGAGGGCAAAAGCCCTCCCGGTGTATTCCATATGCACAATGTAAAATGCTTTGAACAGCTCAGCGTTTCTTAATCATCCGCTTGCAGGAACAGGTAGGTGATGCCGCCACTGACGCCAACACCGGTGCTGCCCTCAATGACAGGTTGCAGGGACACGCTCCTGTTGCTGCCACCAATCAGAAACTGGGCGCCTCCGCCTATACCTACGGTGGCAGAAGCTCCGCCGCCGATGTATTTACCGGCCAGTTTATGGCTGCCCCGCGCAGTGTCGGCTGCAAACACGGTAAAGAGCAGATGCCTCTCCAGTTTGTAATTGATATCGATGCCCAAACCGACGCCGGTTTCACCAATATAGTGTTCGGTTCCGCTACCGTCTGTAGACTCGAATTTGCATTTCACATCGACGGTTGAATGGATAAGTAGATTCAGTCCCGATCCGGGTACAGAATTACATGTCAGGACACCAATTTTGGTGCCCGCTGTTGAATTTCCCGCATATGCTGGAACGGCCGCCAGCAGTGATGCTATCAGTGTCATGGTGATGCCGAATAATGTTATTTTAACTTTCATGTCCGCCTCCTGAACAAGAATTACGGCATCGCTCTGGGATGCCTGTGGCTATTATAGACGGTTGCCAACAAAAATCATGACATTTTTTTATTGCATAAACCGATTAGCGTCGACGCGGTTTTTTTGCGCTGTCCTTCAGTGTTTGCGATTCAGTGGCGCGACGCTAGCCTGCAAACACTTTTTATTTATGGAGTAGCGCATGACAGCAGCAGTTCATCATCATTTGATTATTCTCGGTTCCGGCCCAGCCGGTTATACGGCGGCGATTTATGCCGCCCGTGCGAATTTGAATCCGGTTGTAATTCAGGGGCAGCAGGCCGGTGGTCAGCTGACCACGACCACCGATGTGGATAACTACCCCGGCTATAAAGATGGCGTGCAGGGGCCGGAAATGATGGAAGATTTCAAAGCTCAGTCCGAACGCTTTGGCACCAAAATCATATGGGATCATATTAACGGGGCGGACCTCTCCAGTCGCCCGTTCACACTGCGGGGTGATGATGGCGTCTATACCTGTGACGCCCTGATTATTGCAACTGGCGCATCGGCCAAATATTTGGGCCTACCCAGTGAAGATGCATTTGCCGGACGTGGGGTATCCGCCTGTGCAACCTGCGACGGTTTTTTCTATCGCGGCAAAGATGTGGCGGTAGTTGGCGGTGGTGATACGGCGGTTGAAGAGGCCATCTATCTGGCCAATATGTGCAACAAGGTAACGCTGGTCCATCGCCGCGACGCCTTGCGCGCCGAACCGATTATGCAGGATAAATTGCTCTCAACAGATAATATAGAAGTGGCATGGAACAGCACTACCGAAGAGGTTTTGGGTGATGAGAGCGGCGTGACCGGCATTCGCCTCAAATCCACTCTGGATGGCTCGCTGCGGGATTTGGACGTGCATGGTGTTTTCATTGCCATTGGACACAAGCCCAACACCGATTTTCTGAACGGACAATTAGAGACAGACCCGGCCGGCTATTTAATCACCAGGGGGCACAGCACTGCCACCAACATCGAGGGTGTATTTGCGGCCGGCGATGTGGCTGATCCGGTTTATCGTCAGGCGGTAACATCGGCCGGTGAAGGGTGCAAGGCCGCACTTGATGCCGAACGCTGGCTTTCAGTGCAGGCCTAGGAGTCTGTCGGATTTGACCATCAGCGCAGCAGAGATGGAGCGGCCATCGGCAGTATTACTCGATCGAGACGGGGTCATCAATTTCGATTCGCCGGATTATATTCTGACACCTGAGCAGTGGCTGCCGATTCCCGGCTCGCTGCAATCTATCGCCAGGCTCACCAGCGCTGGCATTGCCGTGTCCATTGTCAGCAATCAGTCGGCGCTGGGGCGGGGCACCATCAATCAGGATAGTTTCAACGCCATTTATGCCAAAATGATGCTGGCCATTGAACAGGCTGGCGGTTTTATCTCTCATGTCGCCTACTGTCCGCATGCTCCGGATGCAGGTTGCATCTGCCGTAAACCAAAACCGGGCATGGTCGAGGATAGTCTGGCCGCCTGTGGCGTGACAGCCGATGCCGCCGTGATGATTGGCGATTCCGTGCGCGATATGCAGGCCGCTGATGCGGCGGGCGTGAACGGCATACTGGTGCAGAGCGGCTATGGCGATGCTGAATCCATCATGCAAACCACACGGCAGTTTATGCCCTCTGTTCGAGCCTTTGATGATTTGGCGGCAGCGGTGGACGCCATACTGGGGACATCCTGATGCTGCTAATTCGCTCGGCGCTGTTTAATCTCTGTTTTATGGCGCTGACGTTGCTGTTTTCACTGCTGGTGATGCTGTTCAGGCCGTTTGGTTTTTCTGCGTCATGGGTCTGGGCTCGAATGTGGTCGAAGCTCACCTTCGGACTGCTCCGATTGTTATGCGGGATTCGCATCGTGATTGAAGGCAGGGAGCATTTTCCCGATGAAGCCTGCGTCGTTGTGGCCAAACACCAATCTGCCGCAGAAACTGTCGCCATGCCGGTTCTGGTGCCGCCCTATACATGGATACTCAAACGTGAACTATTCTATATACCTTTTTTCGGCTGGGCGCTGACCTTGTTGGGCGCGATCGGCATACGGCGAGGCAGCCCGCGTCAGGCCATCAAACAGGTGATTACAGAGGGCAGTCGCAAACTGGTAGAGGGGATGTGGGTGGTGATTTTTCCCGAAGGCACGCGCTCTTCCGTGGGGATGACGGGCGACTATCAGCCTGGCGGCGTGATTCTGGCCCAGAAAGCAAAATCCGGTATCCTGCCGATGGCCCACAATGCCGGAGCGCTGTGGCCCAAACGTGGTTTCATCAAAAAACCGGGCACCATCACATTCCGCTTTCTGCCCTATATTCCGGCCGAAGAAGTGTCATTCTGCAAACGCGCTGAACTAATGAAGCGGCTGGAACAGGATATCGAGTCAACTACCCGAAAGTTGGGCGGTTGATCTTATCGGCATTTCTGCGGACATGATTGGACGGTAAAAAATATAAGGCAATAAAAAAGCCTGCAAACACTAGGCTTGCAGGCTCTTATGGGACGTTGTTGGATTCTTGTTTGGTCCCAAGGGGAATCGAAAAGTTGCAAAAAATCGTTATATACCAATGTATATATTTATAATTATGTAAAAAGTACCGCCATAAATACCGTCAATTTTCAATCTACCCCTTCGATCAAATGCCACAATTCTTCAGCCGTCCATTTGGGTGGCTTGCGTAGCTTCTGGCCGATCTCGCCAGACTTGCCGCGCTTCAGCTTGGATAATGCTCTGGCCATGCCTTCCGGTGTTTTTGGCCCCGTTGCTTTTCCGCCATGCAGATAACAGCGGCGCTTGCCGTGCATAGCCCACCGCTGGCAGGTCTTGCTTGGGTCTTTCTTGTTTCTGGCTCCACAGCGTTTCATCCCCTCCCGTGATCCACCGTGCATGCAGCAGCGACCATTGTGCATAGCCCAGCGCCGGCAGGGCTGGCCGTCTGTCGCTCTGGGTGCGCCGCATCGTTTCATCTCTGTTCACGCCTTTTCATGTTCAACCGCTCGCCAATGTTCACGGGCGCTCAGTATGTTCCGGCATAAGTTTCTAGCGCTGTTTGGCGGCCTAGAGGATCCGCATGAGTGAAAGCCCCGGGAGAACCTTTTATCTTTTCCGCCCATCACTTCATCCTCTTCCTGATCACATGGGCAACGGCACGCTCCATTTCAATCGGCAACTCTTTACGGATTCGAGCAAGCACACGTTCATTCACCCTGCGAGTCTTGAACATGCCCGGCACGCCGATGGTCTGCACCGGTTCGATAGGTAGCCGTCCTTTACCTGTCCGCTTGAATACCGTCCGCCCCTTATTACCAATGAATGCGCCTTTGATAGTTTTCGCCCCGCCGCGTTTAATATGGAAGCGTAGCTGAGGCCGGTTGCCCTCTGCTTTGATTCTACGCTTCTGTTCACGGATCCCCGGCTTCTTTTCAAGGAAGTGGATCAGGTTCATTGAATACCCACGCCGGCCAGCTATCGGTTCCAGCACTGCCACTGCATGCCCTCTGCGGGCCTTCGTTACCTTCAGCTTTTTGTTCACATCCTTTTGCAAGATAGTGAACTCCGATGATATGGCTCGCTTCATCTCTGTTCTGGCTTTGGTTGCGGTCTTATTGATCGCCATTACCTCTGCCCGTTCCAGTTCTTTGGCTGTTGTTTTCAATGCATACTCAAGTGCCTTCAGCCCTTTTATTTCCAGTTTTATTTGCATGGCTCTGTCTCCTTGATGTTGTTCACCAGTTGCATCAACACCTGGCACAGTTCATTGCATGTATATCCTTCCAGCCCTGCATCGATGCGCCTCAGCTGCTCTCTGATACCTGCCACATTCAGCAGCCCGGTTGCCTGCTTCTGCCGTGCTTGTGGTACATGTTCAGGCCTATCAATTGGCATGGGGTTGTCTGATATAACCGGTGCTTCCTGCATGGCCGCAGCTTCCGCCTTTTGGGTGGCTGCTGCCTGCTTTAAGGCATCTGCCTTGCGCTGGCTCTCTATGCGCTCCCGTTCCACCTTGGCCACTTCTTCCTGACGGATGCGTTCTTGCTCTGCCTTTGCCTTGGCCACTTCTTCCTGACGGATGCGTTCTTGCTCTGCCTTTGCCTTGGC
>JALUWF010000259.1 GCA_027019785.1 Mariprofundus sp.
CCTTGGCCACTTCTTCCTGACGGATGCGTTCTTGCTCTGCCTTTGCCTTGGCCACTTCTTCCTGACGGATGCGTTCTTGCTCTGCCTTTGCCTTGGCTGCCTCTTCCTGACGGATGCGTTCGCGCTCTGCTTCCAGACGTTCGGCCTCTGCCTGCTTGTGTTCATTGATGCGAGCCTTTGCCAGATTGATCAGGTCATCATGATCCTTTGTGACGATCTGCTGAATATCACGGAACAGAAAGCCATAATCTCCGGCCATGGCTTTGAGCGCCTTCATGTTGGCTTCAATATGGTCGGCTGCTTCGTTCGCTTCGATCTTCACCCGCGCCAGTTCGGTATTCACGGCATCGCGCAATGAAGCCATGGTGCGCTTGCCCTTGATTGCGCCGCTGAAGTTCTCTGCGATATCCGGCAGGTGAACAGGCTCCAGCCTCTGGTTCAGCTGCTCTATGTGCGCCCGCCATGCTGTCCGTGCTTCCATGACGATTGATTCACGCATCTGCTGTTTCTTGGCAGTCACCAGCTTGTTCAGTTCCAGTCGCTTGGTGCGCATCTCTGCCTTCAGCGTGTCGATGGTGCGGAATAGGGCATCAATGTCCGCTGTCTGCGCCAGTGCCTGTTGTTTCACAGATTCAAGTTCCTTCTCAGTCCGTCCGCAAAATTTCACCACGTTGTCAGCATCGGCAAAGTCCTGATCTGTTTGCAAGTCGGTATTGATTGCCCTGATGAATGCCAGGGCGGATGCCTCATACTCGTTCAGGTTGCTGGCCTTCACTGCGCCATCGATCTGCACAGACAGGGCAGGCAATGCATCCACAGCATGTGCCACCGGTTCCACTGTGATTGCAGGCGGCTGATAGTCTTTCAGGTCATCCGCTAACTGTTTCCAGCCAGCCAACAAACGTTTCCTCAATGCTGCATCTGATTCATACCAGGCATGCAGTTCATCCGTGCCATCGTAAGCCATAAACAGGCTGCGCTCTGCTCCTGATATTAAAAGCTGCTGCTCAAGTTGCGGGTGGTATTCATCTGGAATCACGCCATCTGCCAGGCTTTCTTTCAGGTGTTGATTCATCGTCTTGCATTCCCATGCCGTGCTTTCATCCATGGTCAGGCCATCGAACGAAGCTGACAGGCTCAGGCCGTCCACAATCATGCTGATGGTCGGGCTGAATAATTCTTCACCAATGATGCCTTCTGCAATGAATCGCGCCTGTGCTTCCAGCCTGTGGCCTTCATCAAAGCGGCGTTGTGTTTCGGGTGTCACTTCTACAGGCACGCCCGTTGTTTTCAGCCTCAGCAATTCATCACGCTTCATGTAGCTGCTGATGCCCATCATGGCTGATGCTTCACTGGCATTGAAGTGGTTCATGCGGTGCTGATGCCATTCAGCCGATCCCTGTAC
>JALUWF010000260.1 GCA_027019785.1 Mariprofundus sp.
CGCAGAGGAAAGACAAACCAAAAGAATGGGATTTGTGCTTTGCAGGTTTATTGTCAATAACGAACCTGTGTTTGAAACAGCTTCGCCTCGCCTTTCATGCTTTTTCTCTGTGCTCTCTGTGTCCTCTGTGGTGAAAGATTTTGAATTTTGTTTTAGTTTTTTATCTGCGTGCATCCGCGTCCATCTGCGGTTCGCTTTTTATTCCTCTGATTCTCCGACAATGCTTTTCAGAACTGACAAAAACTCAGTATTCTCTTCTGGCAGGCCGACGGAGATGCGCAGGTAGTCGGCCATGCCGTAGGGCGCCAGCGGGCGGGGGATGATGCCGTGATCTTCCAGATGACGCAAAATTTCGCTGCTCCGTCTGTGGCGCAGCAACACAAAATTGCCGAAACTATGGCCACCGAACATGCCCAGTTCATCCAGTTCAGTTTCAAGTTTCTGCCGTTCAGCCACCGTCTCAGCCACGCGAGCCATCACCCAGTCGCCATCTTCGAGCGCCGCTACAGCGGCAGTCTGCGCCAGCAGGTTGATGTTGAATGGTTCGCGAAAACGATTGGCCAACCCGACAATAACGCGATCAGCCATGGCATAACCGACCCGGCAACCGGCTAAACCATACGCCTTTGAAAAGGTGCGGCTGATCACCAGCCCCGGATGCGATAAATCGAGCATGGAATCGCCCATCTGATCCGCCACGAATTCATAATACGCTTCATCAATAATCACCACCACATCGCGCGGCAGCGAATCCAGAAATGCCTGAATTGATGCGTTACTCAGCAGCGTTCCGGTCGGATTATTCGGATTGGCGATACAAACCACTTTCGTCCGCTTCGTTACCGCCGCAGCCATGCCATCCAGATCATGGGATAAGCCATCCAATTCAGGCACGGCAATGCCGGTTGCGCCAGCCGCCTGCGCTGCCAGCGCATAGACAATGAATCCGCGCTGCGCATAAATCACTTCATCGCCGCTGCCGGCAAACGTGCGAATCAACAACTCCAGCACTTCGTTGGAACCATTGCCAATCAGAATCTGATCGGTATTGACGTCATGAAAATCCGCCAATGCTTCTTTCAATACTGTAGCATCGCCATCCGGATAGCGATGCACTTCGCCAGATGCCTGCTGCATAGCAGCAATCGCCTTTGGCGACGGCCCGTACGGATTTTCATTGGAGGCCAGTTTGATGGCGCGATCCAGTCCTTTCTCGCGCAACAACGTCTCCACCGGCTTACCCGGAATATAAGGGTGCAATCCGGCAGCCTGCACCACCGCCCGCCCCATCCAGTCAATAGTCATCTTATCTCACCACGAAGAACACGAAGTGCACGAAGTTTTTTATAACACAAAACGTCTGATCCCGTCCTTTAGTCTTTGTACGTTAAAATTTATCAGTAATCCGGTTTTAACCTGCGCAAGCTTCATATTCATAATTTCCTTCGTGCTCTTCGTGTCCTTCGTGGTGAAATGCTTTTGACTATAAATCTTTATAAAGGCTTGGACACCGGATATGAACCCAGCACCTTGATGAATCCACCCGGTTTGGACTGGATCTCGGCAATCGATTCGGCCACGCTGGTATCATCTCGATGCCCCTGCACATCGGCGAAAAACACATATTCCCACAGTTTTTTCTTCGAAGGACGCGATTCAATGCGCGTTAATCCAATCCCTCGATTGGCAAAGGAAGAGATCAGCTTGTGCAGTGCGCCCGGTTCATCCTTGATCGACATCACCAGCGATGTTTTATCTTCGCCGGAGGCCGGTGAATCATGCTGACCGATAACAAAGAAGCGGGTGGTATTATCGTGAAAATCTTCCACATTGCGCTGCACCAGTGGCAGGCCGGATTGATCCACAATCGAATACGGCCCAATCACGGCGCACTTTTTCCAGTCCAGTGCGCCGCTATCGCTTTCTTTGGCTTCATCAACCATACGGGCGGCACGAATCGTTGATGAGGCATCCATCAACTGGGCGTTGGGCAGGTGCGCGGCCAGCCAGTTGCGGCATTGCCCCAGCGGTTGCGGATGCGAAATCACCAGATCGACATCATCCAGCGAATCGGCATAGGTAAATAGATGATGATGAATCGACAGCTGAATTTCAGCGCAGATAAAAATATCACGCTCCATATCGGCGAACAGATCGAGCGTCGGCGTCACTGCGCCTTCAAAAGCATTTTCCACCGGTACCACACCGTAGGTGGCGCGACCGGATTCTACCTCGTCAAACACCATCTCCAGCGTAGCGCAGGCCAGGTAGGTTGGTGTGGCGCCAAACTGGCGCGTCGCAGCGGTGTGACTGAATGTGCCGACGGGGCCGAGATAAGCCACCGTCATCGGATGCTCCAGTGCCAGGCAAGCGCCGATAATTTCACGATAGATGCCATGAATGGCTTCATCGGGGATTTTGGTTTGATGATCAGAGGCCGCAGCTTCGGCATTGCGCGCCAGCACGCGGCGAATAATCGAGGCTTCCCGGCTCGGCACATAAAACGGTGCATCGCCCCGATCCTGCTTGTGTTCGCCCACGTCCGAGGCCAGTCGGGCGCGTTTGCGAATCAGCTCCAGCAATGCATCATCGACCGCATCGATTTCAGCTCTCAGTATGTTTAATTTTGCTTCCAGATCAGCCATGCCAGCACGCTAGCAGCAGCTTATGCGTCAATCTATACCGCTTCACCAACGCGCATGGGCTGCCTGTTGCATGGTAACAATGAATATATCCAGGAAGTGCGGTTTCAGCCGCGCCAAATATTGAGTCAAGGCGCGACTGAAGTCGCACCCCCGGAAAGCTTGTGCTGTATTTCCCAAAGCTGAAAAGGCCATGGACGGACTTTCTACGACTTCATCACTTTTCATGTCAATCATGACGACAGATCAACGCCATCGACAGTGGCATCGGCCGCCCCGTCGCAGAAACGCACCTGCATGCGCTGGCCTGGCGATAGCGCGGCGGCGTGGGTGATCAGGCGACCATCGACTGCTATAGCCATGCTGTAGCCGCGCTCCAGTACGCGGGTCGGATCCAGTTCACCCAGTTTGCCGCACAGCACATTTAGTTGCTGGCGTTTTGCCTGAACCGACTGGCGCCGCATGATCAGCTGCACCGCCATATCGGTGAATGTGCGCCGTTTCCGTTGCAACATCGCCCCCATATGCTGCTGCAGGCGTCGATTTTCATCGCCCTGCAACAGGCGCTGTTGCTGCAGCCGCTTGACTGGCTGCAGGGGCATGAGCCGCTTTTCCAGTTGCTGCAGAGGGATACGTGCCTGCCCTACGGCTGAGCTGGCGGCATGCGCGAGACTGGCTTGCATCTGTTCCATGCGGTGATGGCGGGCATCGGCGCATCGTTGCCATGCATGGGTTTGACGTTGCAACAGCGATGTGTAAATCCGGCCATGTTGTTCGACCTGCTGCCTGAACAGTTGCCGGAGCATCGCCAGTTTGGGCAGCCGGCCGCGCAGTTCATCTCTGGCCGGGCAACAAATTTCAGCCGCGTTGGACGGCGTGGCAGCGCGTACATCAGCGGCCAGATCGGCCAGCGTGGTGTCGATTTCATGGCCGATGCCGGTAATAACCGGTATCGGGCAATCGACAATGGCTTTGACGACAGCTTCTGCATTGAAACACCATAAATCTTCAATACTGCCACCGCCGCGCACCAGTAAAATCACATCGGGCGACGCAGCCATAGCGGCCATTTTTTTGATAGCGGATGCAATCGACGCCGGCGCTGCCTGCCCCTGCACCAGTGCCGGGGCAAGCGTCAGTTGCAGCCAGGCCGGGCGCGTCGCCAACACTTTTTTGACATCTTCAAAGGCTGCGGCTGTAGCGGATGTAATGATGCCGATGTGTCCCGGCAGCGAGGGGACAGGCAGTTTACGCTCGGCATCGAACCAGCCGAGTTCGGCATATGCCTGTTTGCGCCGTTCAAACTCGGCCGCCAGCTTACCCGCTCCGATAGCTTCGACACGGTTGATAATCAGTTGATAGGCGCCGCGCGGTTCATACAGGCTAATATGGCCGGAAAATAGATAGGCTTCACCCTCTTGCGGCAGAAATTGCAGACGCATGGCGGTGGAGCGCCAGATCACAGCCGCAATGGCCGCATGCGCATCTTTGATGGTAAAATAGAGGTGGCCGGATGAGGGCCGGGTCAAACGGGATACTTCGCCGCTGACCTCTACGCGGGAAAAACCGATCTCCAGCATCTGTTTGATGCGGGCAGTCAGTTCGGTAACGGTTAACATGGAACTGAAAAACCGATGGGCGTTCGCGACCCGCTTGCTTTTTCAGCGGCATTTTCATCAACAGGCATTCGGCAATCATGTCGAATGCCCTGCACGGGTCAATACCCAACCCAGCAAGACGGAACCAAACAGGAAAATCTAAAAACCCCAGCCACTGATTTCACGAATGAACACTGATTATATCCATATTTTCATATTCACAAGCATCAGGCTCGTAAGGCACATCCATCAGGTAGGCAA
Source organism: Mariprofundus sp. (assembly GCA_027019785.1). GTDB lineage: Bacteria > Pseudomonadota > Zetaproteobacteria > Mariprofundales > Mariprofundaceae > Mariprofundus. The sequence continues at coordinate 4,502 of JALUWF010000260.1, forward strand.
TATCGGATAGTGAAACATGGGGATTCAACTGCGCAATTGATTTTATCACTTTGCGCAAGTCCGGATCATTATCTGTAGCAGATTGGTACATCAGTTTCTCCTTTTTGTATTTGATGGGATTTGACAAGATTTTATGGTCAAAAAGGTAGGTAGGTACTGTGACAGGCAGATGTCACTGTTATGACATGCCAATGACATGCATAATGCGGCTGCTGCGCATAAATATGAACAAACGGGGACGCTATTGAACGCCAACGACATCACTGATCTGGATAGCAAGGAATATTATCTCAACCGCGATCTGAGCATGCTGGAATTCAACCGGCGCGTATTTGAGATGGCCTGTGATGCAGAACTGCCATTGCTTGAACGCTTGCGGTTCCTGTGCATCTGCACTTCCAATCTGGATGAATTTTTTGAAGTGCGCGTCGCCATCCAGAAACGGCGTATCGAAGTTGGTTCGCTGCGCGTTGGCGCAGACGGCTTGAGCGCCAGTGAAATACTGCATGCTATCCATATGCAGGTGAGCACACTGGTGGCGCAACAGTACAGCTTACTCAATAAGGAACTGTTGCCGTCCATGCGCGAAGAAGACATCTGTTTTTTACATCGTCATGAGTGGGATGAAGCCCAACAGGTGTGGATTCGCAAATTCTTCAAACGCGAATTGCTGCCCGTATTGACGCCGATTGGTCTGGATCCCGCCCACCCGTTTCCGCGACTGCTCAACAAAATTCTCAATTTCATGGTTGACCTGGAAGGTAAGGACGCGTTCGGGCGTGAATCGCATTACGCTATTGTGCAGGCACCAAGATCACTGTCGCGCATGATCAGACTGCCGGCTGACGTAGCGACATCGGAACATTGCTACGTGTTTCTCTCTTCCATTATTCATGCCCATGTCGGCGAACTGTTTCCCGGCATGAAAACCAAATGCTGTCATCAGTTTCGCATCACCCGCAATAGCGAACTGGATGTGGACGATGAACTGGACGACTTGAAAGAGGCCATTGCCGATGAGCTGCTGGAAAGGCGGTATAGCCAGGCGGTTCGACTGGAAGTGTCCAACCGCTGCCCGGCGGAACTGTCTGACTTTTTACTCAAGCAGTTCGGTCTGGAGCATGAGGATCTGTACCGGGTGGAGGGGCCGGTCAATCTGTATCGCATGGCCCGCATCAGTGATGAGGTGGATCGGCCTGATTTGAAATTCCCGATTTTCAATCAGGGTATGCCGGCCAGACTGAAGGTCGAGGACAGGGACATGTTCAGAATCATCCGCCATGGTAATGTGCTGCTGCATCATCCCTATCAACGCTTTGATCCGGTTGTGGATCTGCTCAAGCAGGCGTCGTCCGATCCCAATGTGCTGGCTATCAAACAGACGCTGTATCGGGTGGTTCCAGAATCCCCCATTGTCGATGCGCTGGTCAAGGCCGCACGTGCCAATAAGGAAGTGGTGGCCGTGATCGAACTGCGGGCCCGATTTAATGAAGAGGATAATATCGGCCTGGCCAACCGTCTGTCGGCTGCCGGCGTGCAGGTTGTGTACGGCGTGGTCGGCTATAAAACACACTGCAAGATGATCCTCATTGTGCGCCGGGAAGGGCGTAGCATGCGCCGCTATGTGCATCTCGGCACCGGCAATTACCATACCATCACCACACGCTTTTATACCGATTTCGGCATACTCAGCTGCGATCCGGAACTGGGCGAGGATGTCCATCGCGTGTTCCAGCAACTCACCGGCATGGGCAAGGTATCCAAACTGAAAACTATGCTGCAGGCGCCCTTCTCGCTGCATAGCGGTCTGATCGAACGTATCAATCTGGAAGCGGCCAATGCCAAAGCCGGTAACAGGAGCCGCATCATTGCCAAGATGAACGGTCTGGAAGAGCCGAAAATCATTCAGGCGCTCTACCGCGCCTCACAGGCAGGCGTCAAAATTGACCTGATTGTGCGCGGTATCTGCTGTCTGCGTCCGGGCATCAAGGGGGTGTCCGACAACATTCGCGTACGTTCCGTGCTGGGTCGTTTTCTTGAGCATACGCGGGTATTCTATTTCTATAATGGCGGCGAGCCGGAAGTGTTGTGCGCCAGCGCCGACTGGATGAATCGCAACCTGCTCAGACGTGTGGAAACCTGTTTTCCCGTACGCGACAAAAAACTTGCGAATCAGATATTGAAACAGGGTTTGCGTCTGTATCTGGCCGATAACACCGGCGCCTGGCGTTTGGGCAAAGATGGTCAATATCGCCGCATCCGTGCTGGCAAAAATCCAAAAAACGCCCAGAACGAACTGATGCATGCGCTGGGAAAACTGATCACGTGATGCGCGTAGTATTTGCCGGCACGCCCCGTTTTTCCGTTGCCTGTCTGGATGCCCTGATGCATACCGATGGCATGGATGTGGTCGGAGTTGTTTCGCAACCGGATCGCAAATCGGGTCGTGGCATGAAGCTGACGCCTTCCGCCGTCAAGCAGGCGGCGCTGGATTCGGGTATTGATGTGATTACGCCCGCATGCTTACGCGATAATGGAGATGCACTGGCATGGCTCCAAGGCAAACAGGCTGATGTGCTGGTCGTTGTCGCCTTTGGTATGATTCTGCCCGAAACATGGTTAAACGCAGTCACGATTGCGCCGCTCAATGTCCATGCCTCATTGCTGCCACGCTGGCGCGGCGCAGCCCCCATTGAACGCAGTCTGCTGGCCGGAGATCGCCAAACCGGCGTATGCATCATGCAGATGGAAAAAGGATTAGACACCGGCGGCGTCTATGCCCGGCGAACAGTGCCGATTACCGATCAAACCACCGGCGCAGACTTGTGGCGCTCGCTCGCCCCGATGGGAGCGGAACTCTTGGCTGAAACGCTGCCGAAGATTGAGGCCGGTCTTCAGCCCCGACCGCAAGCGGAGCAAGGCGTCACCTATGCCCATAAAATCCGCAATGAGGAGCGCATCATCAGCTGGAACAAAAGCGCTTCTGAAATTGACCGGCTGGTGCGCTGTTTCTCGCCGCGACCCGGCGTGCGCACCCGCTGCCATAGCAAATGGCTGAAACTGATTGCCGGCAAGCCCCTCCCATCTACGCACCGAAGCAGTAACGGCGCTGTCGTGGAAACCACCCACGGGCTGGATATCGCCTGCGGGGATGCTTCGGTCTATCGAATTACGGAATTACAACCGGAAGGCAAAAAAGCCATGTCTGCCACCGATTTCCTCAGAGGCGCGCAGATGTACTCAAGCGCCATGCTCGGGACGTAAAAATAGGCCAATCTAAAAATCCTGGCCACTGATTTCACCTACTCAAAATTAACTGTCGTGTTTTTCAGCCTGTTGCAGCAGATCCTTCGCATCAGCTTTTCGCCCTGCATCGGCCACCGAAAACAGCGACCTGGGCGGAGCCTGCATGGCGCGTCGAAGATATTTCACGGCCTGACGATAGCGTTTCTTTCGCAACAGGTAATCGCCCATAAAATAGTTAGCATCAAGGCCGTCGGGATGCAGCGCCAGCGCCTTGCGCAGATAGCGTTCCGCCCTGGCATCATCGCCAAAGGCAATCGGCCAGCCCGGCACCCTGTAATAAAGCAATCCCAACGCAGTGTAGATCAGCCCGTTTGCCGCTGTCGGGTTGATAGCCTCGGCTCTGAGCAAAATTCGATGCGCGTGCTTGACCATACCAAGCGCCTTGATGCCACCCACTTCGCCTGCATAATTGTACAGAATCACCGCCGACCACGCCATTGCTCCGGCCTGCTCGGGATATTGGCTGCTCAATGCTTTGGATTTTTCCAGCAAGGCTGCAAATGCATGCCGGCGTTCGGCTTTGGGTGCGTGATATTTGATGTGCGCCCAGCTGTGCTGAATCGCCAGCAGTTCGGTATGGTAGTTGCCCTGTTGTGCGGTGTGGATGGCATTGACATGGGCCTCGCCTGCAGGCTGTCCGGCATGCACACCAGCCCATGCATATGGCATCACCAACAGCGTGGCAGACAGACCAATCAGGAACAAAAGAAACCGTTTCATCAGGGCTAATAGTCGAATGCCTCTATCGGGGATCCACTTATTCGCGTTCATTCGTGTGTATTCGCGGTTCGCCCTTGCTCTGTTCTTTCTCATACAACCCAAAGCCAAACCTTAAAACGAACCGCGAATGGACGCAAATACACGCGAATAAAAATCAAAAGATTATCACCACAGAGGACACAGAGAGCACAGAG
>JALUWF010000261.1 GCA_027019785.1 Mariprofundus sp.
ACCACTCTTGGTTAAACGGTGAGGAGAGATCAACTGCCTGTTGGTGGTACTCTGTAATCGCCAAAAAACAAGAGTAGTTACCATGAGTTACAAGCAGTTGATCGAGGGACAACGATACCAGATCGAAGCCTACCTACGCGAGGGTTTCAGTTATCGTGAGATTGGAAAGCGTCTGAGAGTGAGTCACAGCACTATCAGCCGGGAAGTAAATCGCAATCGAATTAGAGATAGCCATTACTTGCCGGAAGTGGCTCAGGCAAAGTCTGTAAAACGACGATGTCAGGCCGCAAAGTTTAGGATATCTGAACTGACGGTTACCTTTGTAGAGTTCGGCCTTAACGAAAAGTGGAGTCCTGAGCAAATTGCTGGTGTCGGTAAAATCATCGGCCATAACGTAAGCGATCAATTTAGACCGTCTTTTCCCGGCGGAGCTACCCCGTAAAATGGTCCCCGTAGATTTTACTCACGGAGACTTAATCGATGGCAACAAAAAGACGAACACGCGAGCAATGGCAGGAATTGATTGATAAGCAAGCAGCAGGCGAACTGACAGTCAGTGAATTTTGTGCACAGCATGCGTTAACAGTATCAAACTTCTATCTGTGGCGTAAAAAACTGAGCGATGATAGCCAATCGCTTGCGCAGCAAGATAACTGGCTTGCCTTTGATATGCCAGCAAGTGCGAACCAGAGCGCAGGCTCTGCCTGGGAGATTGAACTGGCATTACCCGGTGGTGTGGTGCTGCGGATGAACCGGGCTGCCTGATGTTACCCTTATCCAATGGGCGTATTTGGCTGTATACCGGTAATACCGATATGCGCAAACAGTTTGATGGGCTGGCGGCACTGGTACAGGGCAAACTGGGGATGCAAGCGCATTGTGGTGACTGGTTTGTGTTTATCAATAAACGCCGTACCCAGCTCAAGGTGTTGTATTACTACCAGGGCGGTTATTGTTTGTGGAGTAAACGGTTAGAAAAAGGCACCTTCGCCAAAGTCACTGACGGTACAGCAAAAACACCATTAAACAGTGCTCAGTTACAGTGTTTGATTGATGGCATTTACTGGCAAAAAGACAAACAAAACAGGCGATTTAATTGACTGATTTTGTTATAATTTACGCCATGAAAACACATTCTATTAGTCACCTTTCACCGTCTGAAATTGAGGCTGCCTTTGCTCATCAAGCTGAGGAGATTGCGCAACTCAAGCATCAACTGGACTGGCTTAAACGCCAGTTGTTCGGGCGTAAGTCTGAAAAAGTGTTAGTGGATAATCCGGCGCAGAGCAGTTTGTTTGATGAGGGTGAGACACACGCCTTACCGGCAGACACCAAACCGGTGAAGGCCCATACCCGTTCCTCACAAAAGCAACGTCGCGACTCGGATGTGAATGATGACGGCCTACGCTTTGATGAGACGGTGCCTCAGCTGATTATTGATGTGCCTGCGCC
>JALUWF010000262.1 GCA_027019785.1 Mariprofundus sp.
CATCTTTTACTGCATCGTGAATCAAACTGCCGACATATGTATATCGACCATCTTTTACAGTGATTGCCGTTGCAACAAGCCTTTCCAGCGTATTTATCAACCATGCCTTGCTGTTGCTTTTCCCTGCAAGCCTCAATAGCTCACTCTGCGAGATGACCACCTGCATTTTCCCTGAACGCTTGCATGCTTCAACACATGCCATCCACAAATCCTGATCAGATTGCATGAGTTTTCCGCCCGTATAGCGAATGTAACTCTCGCCCCACGCCGCAATTTGCGCACCCTGTAGATATTCACGCCGACCACGCCGAACAACGCCGAAAAGTGCGCTTCTTAGTAAGACTTTGGGCATTCCGCGCTTGTCATTCGACCACGGATATTCAAGCTGAAAAACGCCATTTTCCAACGCTTCTACAGTCGCTTTTTTCTGTTCTGCATCGCGTGCATCAAGCTCCGCTTGCACCGATGCAGGGATTTCAAATTTGAGTTTTTTCATGTGTCCGCCCGATAATATGTTATCCATAAACATCTTTTCTATGACCAACTCGAACAACAAGCACAACCATTCTTCCATCCTCTATCTTACAGATGATACGATGGTTTTCCACTCTGTACCGCCAAAGACCAGCTAAGTTTCCCTTCAATTCTTTGCCAAAATTTCTGGGGTCGCTTTGGCTTGAAACTCTCATTTTCAGATAGTTCAGAATTTTTCTGGCTGTTTGCTTGTCCATCTTTGACATTTCTTTTTCTGCTTTCGTTGTGAACTCAATATCGAAGCTCAATCCCTTGCTTCCTCCAAGCCTAGAGATTTTTCCATTTCGCGCATCGAAATAACACGCTCACGCCCTGCTTTAATATCAGCCAAAGTCTTTTCTGCGTAATAAATATCCTCTAAATCTTCAAGGTAGTTCATCAAGGCTTCCTTAATATAAAAGGATTTTTTTCGTCCTGTTTGGGTTGCAAGTTCAGAAAGTCTTTGCTCCATATCGTTAGGCAATCTCACAGAAATAGGCATATATTCTCCTCTTACCACTTTTTTGTTTACAAGTATACTTACATTGTGAACAATGTCAAAAAACTATGTGAGGTGAGCATGAGAACATTTGAAGAATTTTGTCAGATGTACGACTACGATGAAGAAAGCGATGAATCGAAGATTGCTTTTGAAGTATACAGACGAAAAATAGACGAGCTGGAAGCATTGGAATTAGTCCAAGATGGATAATATATTATCGTATAATTATCTACGATCTTGACAATCATGTATTTTTGAACTATTTTTGCAGGGTTATTCTCGCGTGTTTTAACATCCGAGTTGGCAATGCAGCTCGCTATAATGAGCAAAACATTTGTCTGACGAGGGGCGACTGGCTTCTCGCAGTTCAATAAAATTCAGCTTGATTTCGCGTTGCGATTCAATGCTTCAAAACAGTCGATTTTGCAATGCAAAGTCCGACTTCTTGTGAGTGATTTTCATCGCTCATTTTTTTCAAAAGTAGTGCAAACTGCTGTGATTTTCTATGCCTAAAAATTAGAGATGGGATCGATACATCGGCGTTCGATTTTCTCTTATTTTCAGTCTCAAAAATTACAGCACAAAAAAATTTCCGAGCGCGAAAATCTTTGATTTTTTCGTGACAGAAATTTTGATCAAGCCGCTTTTTTTTCATCTCTTCAACATGAAATGAAAGCGCAAATCTGTCTCTTTGTTTACAAAGAGACAGATGGACAATCAAGCCTAAAAACTCAATAAAAGCAATGACTTAGCAAGTGCTTTTTAAGGGTGAAAAAAGGCAAATAAGGGCAAAATATGCGAATGGGATGTTCAGCGCGAAAGGCGCTGAGCTCGTCCGGCCAGCACCTACAGTATTTTGTTTTTAATAAAGGAGTAAAAGAGCTGAGTAAACAGCTTTGCGAACAAAAAAATCACTTTCCACGCTTGCCGCGAGCGGATCGCGCGCACCACAACTCATCATTTTCAGAGTCGGCCTGGGGAAGTCCTGCACAACACAATTCACGCGGCAAAGCCGTCCCCCAGACTGACTCTGAAAAATGAGTGTCGTGCGGGGGGAAGAATACAAACGCGTGTTCTTTCCTTTGTGTCCAAGTCGGACACAAAGGAAAGAACACGCGATGGAGTTTGCTATTTATGAGTAGAAATTTCGGATTCGGATCTCGAGATATGAAAAAAGCAGCAGAAAACGCCATGCGCGAGACTGCAGCCAGCTTTTCATCAGTTGCGAGCAACACGCAACGCTTTGAAAAATTTAATCAATATGCCAAGGATGAAGGCGTAGGAAGGCTTGAAAGAGTCGATGCTGAGCTTGTGAAAAGCTACGGCGAACAGCTTGCTGAACGAGTCGAACGCGGCGAGATGTCTGCTGCATACGCACAGAATCTTGTAAGCAGCGTCAATGTCGTTATGAGAACCGTCACGCGGGGAGCTTGGCGTAGCGTTTCACCCACGCGCGATTGCAATATCGCGCAGCGCGAACACGTTAGAAATACTCCCACACCGTCCAAGTTAGACATCGCAAAGCTAGCTGTTTCTGATCGCCAAGCAGCGATTGTGAATCTTGCGCAAAATTTTGGCTTGCGCAGTAAAGAAGCCAGTCTTTTAAATGCCAAAAACGCATACGCGCAAGCACTCAAAAATGGTGTTGTTACTATAAAAGAGGGCACAAAAGGTGGTCGAACGCGAGAAATTACAATCACGAGCCAGAAGCAAATCGAGACGCTCAAAAGTGCTGCACAAGCACAAGAAAATTCACGTGCAGTCATGCCCAGCAATGAAAATTGGAAAAGTTGGAGGGAGAACGGATTACGGGAAGTGCGCGAAATCGTCGCAGAATCATCGTCTGCGCGAGGTTTACATGATTTCCGTGCTAGCTATGCCGCAGAACGCTATGAAGCACTTGTGGGGCATCCTGCGCCCTGCAATCACGGTGTAATAGTTGACCGCCAGGCTGACTATGCAGCACGCCTACAAATCGCGGGCGAGCTGGGGCATGGCCGCATCGACGTCGTATCTTCCTATATCGGTGGTCGCGGATGAATTTAGAGCGCGAAATACGCGCGATGACACACGATTTTGTGCGCCACGGCGGCAAAACTAACCGACGCAAGCAGCGCGAGCGTATGCTTGCGTTTGCAAAGTTCGCGGCAGCGAATGGTGCGCCCAACATGGGCGAAGTCGGTAAAAAAACAGTGCTCGCTTTCTATAAAGCGCATCGAGATCAAGCCCCGCGTACAAAGTACGCCTATTTCCTCGCTATCCGTGAGCTTTGGCGGCTTGCATGCAAAACAGGTGAACCGCCAAAGCCACGATAATATATTATCAATCATCGATACTCATCCAACGCGCGCGCGTTGTGTCATCGCAAATAAAAAGCAGTGCTTGCATGCGTATTGATGCGCTGATTCCGATTGTACTCCTGATTTCGTGTGTTTCGCAGATGTTTTGCGCCCAGCGTGTCAATGTTGACCCTGCATTATTGGATAATTTGTTATCCAATTTCAAGCAAACAAGGTCTGCTAGCGTTGTGTCAATGCTCGCTGTAGTGCGTTTGCCGTCGATTTTCAGGTGGATGATTGTGCTGATGCCTTTTTGCGTTGCCATTTTTGAACCTCCCTGTGCTTATGGATAATATATTATCCATAATTCAGAGTATGTCAAGCACATTGGATAATATATTATCAATAATAGCGAAGCAGACCCACCTGCGACTTTCTACCTTGCTCAACCAGCCGCGACGCAGTCGCATCTAAATGCGCGGGCGGAACGAGTATCAAGATTGATTCACGACATGCCTAGCCGACGCTTAAACGCATCGCCATGCGATGCTAATTGTTAGCAGGGAGCAGGTTGCAAACCTGCGGCTCGCAGAGCTATGCAAAAAGTGCGGCTGAAAGCCGCTAAAGGCGTGTGTTTTCACACTCAAAAAACACACGCTGTACGCGCGCGCGTTATTTTTAAATATTATAAACATATTATAGGGTGTTACATGAAACGCTGAAACCGTTGCAGCGCAACGCTTTGCGGCGTTTTTGGAAGTGCAAAGCGTACCTGCTATACACCGATAGCGTACCTGCTATACACCGATAGCGTACCTGCTATACACCGATAGCGTACCTGCTATACACCGATAGCGTAAAGTCATCTCCAAAGCTTCAAAATATCATTTTCAAGCGTCCATCCTGCTACAATTTTTTGCTCTTTGAGTTCATTCATAGCTGCTTTCATTTGCTGCCTGAACTTTCTGATTGTTGCTGTTGAACCACACAAGTCTTGCAGCTTGCCCAAGCCGATCAGGTGCGGTTTACGATAGCTTGATGCGTGCGATAGCGCATAACAATGCAGCCACTTGCTTAAATCACTCGCCAAAGCTTGACGTTGCTTAAACTCAAGGTGAGTTGTACCAACCCCAAAAAGCTCCAGCATTTTGGGGTTGATATTTAATGCGATATGACCTGTCTCATCATCTTTTACTGCATCGTGAATCAAACTGCCGACATATGTATATCGACCATCTTTTACAGTGATTGCCGTTGCAACAAGCCTTTCCAGCGTATTTATCAACCATGCCTTGCTGTTGCTTTTCCCTGCAAGCCTCAATAGCTCACTCTGCGAGATGACCACCTGCATTTTCCCTGAACGCTTGCATGCTTCAACACATGCCATCCACAAATCCTGATCAGATTGCATGAGTTTTCCGCCCGTATAGCGAATGTAACTCTCGCCCCACGCCGCAATTTGCGCACCCTGTAGATATTCACGCCGACCACGCCGAACAACGCCGAAAAGTGCGCTTCTTAGTAAGACTTTGGGCATTCCGCGCTTGTCATTCGACCACGGATATTCAAGCTGAAAAACGCCATTTTCCAACGCTTCTACAGTCGCTTTTTTCTGTTCTGCATCGCGTGCATCAAGCTCCGCTTGCACCGATGCAGGGATTTCAAATTTGAGTTTTTTCATGTGTCCGCCCGATAATATGTTATCCATAAACATCTTTTCTATGACCAACTCGAACAACAAGCACAACCATTCTTCCATCCTCTATCTTACAGATGATACGATGGTTTTCCACTCTGTACCGCCAAAGACCAGCTAAGTTTCCCTTCAATTCTTTGCCAAAATTTCTGGGGTCGCTTTGGCTTGAAACTCTCATTTTCAGATAGTTCAGAATTTTTCTGGCTGTTTGCTTGTCCATCTTTGACATTTCTTTTTCTGCTTTCGTTGTGAACTCAATATCGAAGCTCAATCCCTTGCTTCCTCCAAGCCTAGAGATTTTTCCATTTCGCGCATCGAAATAACACGCTCACGCCCTGCTTTAATATCAGCCAAAGTCTTTTCTGCGTAATAAATATCCTCTAAATCTTCAAGGTAGTTCATCAAGGCTTCCTTAATATAAAAGGATTTTTTTCGTCCTGTTTGGGTTGCAAGTTCAGAAAGTCTTTGCTCCATATCGTTAGGCAATCTCACAGAAATAGGCATATATTCTCCTCTTACCACTTTTTTGTTTACAAGTATACTTACATTGTGAACAATGTCAAAAAACTATGTGAGGTGAGCATGAGAACATTTGAAGAATTTTGTCAGATGTACGACTACGATGAAGAAAGCGATGAATCGAAGATTGCTTTTGAAGTATACAGACGAAAAATAGACGAGCTGGAAGCATTGGAATTAGTCCAAGATGGATAATATATTATCGTATAATTATCTACGATCTTGACAATCATGTATTTTTGAACTATTTTTGCAGGGTTATTCTCGCGTGTTTTAACATCCGAGTTGGCAATGCAGCTCGCTATAATGAGCAAAACATTTGTCTGACGAGGGGCGACTGGCTTCTCGCAGTTCAATAAAATTCAGCTTGATTTCGCGTTGCGATTCAATGCTTCAAAACAGTCGATTTTGCAATGCAAAGTCCGACTTCTTGTGAGTGATTTTCATCGCTCATTTTTTTCAAAAGTAGTGCAAACTGCTGTGATTTTCTATGCCTAAAAATTAGAGATGGGATCGATACATCGGCGTTCGATTTTCTCTTATTTTCAGTCTCAAAAATTACAGCACAAAAAAATTTCCGAGCGCGAAAATCTTTGATTTTTTCGTGACAGAAATTTTGATCAAGCCGCTTTTTTTTCATCTCTTCAACATGAAATGAAAGCGCAAATCTGTCTCTTTGTTTACAAAGAGACAGATGGACAATCAAGCCTAAAAACTCAATAAAAGCAATGACTTAGCAAGTGCTTTTTAAGGGTGAAAAAAGGCAAATAAGGGCAAAATATGCGAATGGGATGTTCAGCGCGAAAGGCGCTGAGCTCGTCCGGCCAGCACCTACAGTATTTTGTTTTTAATAAAGGAGTAAAAGAGCTGAGTAAACAGCTTTGCGAACAAAAAAATCACTTTCCACGCTTGCCGCGAGCGGATCGCGCGCACCACAACTCATCATTTTCAGAGTCGGCCTGGGGAAGTCCTGCACAACACAATTCACGCGGCAAAGCCGTCCCCCAGACTGACTCTGAAAAATGAGTGTCGTGCGGGGGGAAGAATACAAACGCGTGTTCTTTCCTTTGTGTCCAAGTCGGACACAAAGGAAAGAACACGCGATGGAGTTTGCTATTTATGAGTAGAAATTTCGGATTCGGATCTCGAGATATGAAAAAAGCAGCAGAAAACGCCATGCGCGAGACTGCAGCCAGCTTTTCATCAGTTGCGAGCAACACGCAACGCTTTGAAAAATTTAATCAATATGCCAAGGATGAAGGCGTAGGAAGGCTTGAAAGAGTCGATGCTGAGCTTGTGAAAAGCTACGGCGAACAGCTTGCTGAACGAGTCGAACGCGGCGAGATGTCTGCTGCATACGCACAGAATCTTGTAAGCAGCGTCAATGTCGTTATGAGAACCGTCACGCGGGGAGCTTGGCGTAGCGTTTCACCCACGCGCGATTGCAATATCGCGCAGCGCGAACACGTTAGAAATACTCCCACACCGTCCAAGTTAGACATCGCAAAGCTAGCTGTTTCTGATCGCCAAGCAGCGATTGTGAATCTTGCGCAAAATTTTGGCTTGCGCAGTAAAGAAGCCAGTCTTTTAAATGCCAAAAACGCATACGCGCAAGCACTCAAAAATGGTGTTGTTACTATAAAAGAGGGCACAAAAGGTGGTCGAACGCGAGAAATTACAATCACGAGCCAGAAGCAAATCGAGACGCTCAAAAGTGCTGCACAAGCACAAGAAAATTCACGTGCAGTCATGCCCAGCAATGAAAATTGGAAAAGTTGGAGGGAGAACGGATTACGGGAAGTGCGCGAAATCGTCGCAGAATCATCGTCTGCGCGAGGTTTACATGATTTCCGTGCTAGCTATGCCGCAGAACGCTATGAAGCACTTGTGGGGCATCCTGCGCCCTGCAATCACGGTGTAATAGTTGACCGCCAGGCTGACTATGCAGCACGCCTACAAATCGCGGGCGAGCTGGGGCATGGCCGCATCGACGTCGTATCTTCCTATATCGGTGGTCGCGGATGAATTTAGAGCGCGAAATACGCGCGATGACACACGATTTTGTGCGCCACGGCGGCAAAACTAACCGACGCAAGCAGCGCGAGCGTATGCTTGCGTTTGCAAAGTTCGCGGCAGCGAATGGTGCGCCCAACATGGGCGAAGTCGGTAAAAAAACAGTGCTCGCTTTCTATAAAGCGCATCGAGATCAAGCCCCGCGTACAAAGTACGCCTATTTCCTCGCTATCCGTGAGCTTTGGCGGCTTGCATGCAAAACAGGTGAACCGCCAAAGCCACGATAATATATTATCAATCATCGATACTCATCCAACGCGCGCGCGTTGTGTCATCGCAAATAAAAAGCAGTGCTTGCATGCGTATTGATGCGCTGATTCCGATTGTACTCCTGATTTCGTGTGTTTCGCAGATGTTTTGCGCCCAGCGTGTCAATGTTGACCCTGCATTATTGGATAATTTGTTATCCAATTTCAAGCAAACAAGGTCTGCTAGCGTTGTGTCAATGCTCGCTGTAGTGCGTTTGCCGTCGATTTTCAGGTGGATGATTGTGCTGATGCCTTTTTGCGTTGCCATTTTTGAACCTCCCTGTGCTTATGGATAATATATTATCCATAATTCAGAGTATGTCAAGCACATTGGATAATATATTATCAATAATAGCGAAGCAGACCCACCTGCGACTTTCTACCTTGCTCAACCAGCCGCGACGCAGTCGCATCTAAATGCGCGGGCGGAACGAGTATCAAGATTGATTCACGACATGCCTAGCCGACGCTTAAACGCATCGCCATGCGATGCTAATTGTTAGCAGGGAGCAGGTTGCAAACCTGCGGCTCGCAGAGCTATGCAAAAAGTGCGGCTGAAAGCCGCTAAAGGCGTGTGTTTTCACACTCAAAAAACACACGCTGTACGCGCGCGCGTTATTTTTAAATATTATAAACATATTATAGGGTGTTACATGAAACGCTGAAACCGTTGCAGCGCAACGCTTTGCGGCGTTTTTGGAAGTGCAAAGCGTACCTGCTATACACCGATAGCGTACCTGCTATACACCGATAGCGTACCTGCTATACACCGATAGCGTACCTGCTATACACCGATAGCGTAAAGTCATCTCCAAAGCTTCAAAATATCATTTTC
>JALUWF010000263.1 GCA_027019785.1 Mariprofundus sp.
GTTGCGTGCTTATCCGGTTAGCGCCCAAAGCCACTAGGGGTAGTATTAGATGATTGTGGGAGTTCTTCAAAGAGATGACCTTCATTTCCCCATTCTCTTCCTGAGTTCAGTGGTTATTTCCAGATGATTTTCCTTGCATATCAATGGGATACTTTCCGTGCCTTGTTTGGCGTCAGGCGTGATGTTGAAGTACCAACCTACACCAAATTTTATTCAGAGGCGTGGGCTTCACCCTATATGTAGCGGTCTTGGGCGCTAACCGGATAAGCACGGTTTGTTGGATGAAGCTGTTCTCGTGGAGAACGGATACGTTTTATCTGGATCATGTAGCAACCAAACCTTCAAACGAACCGGGAATATCCCAGGAGCCCCTCTCTGTCGCAAGCGACATTCACCTTGTGGACGCAATTGCCTGGAAGATAGTTACTGATTGCGAAGTAACAGCGGGGAAGTAGTCTGTGCGGTTCACATGAATCCATTACTATTTCAGATGACAAAACGCGAGGTGATCGGCCGATATCAGGGCTCTGTGATCGGTTTGGCATGGTCCTTTTTGAATCCGTTAATGATGTTGGCGATCTATACCTTTGTGTTTGGCGTTATTTTTTCGGCCAGATGGCCACATGGCGGTGGGCATGCTGATTTTGCCATAAATCTGTTCGCCGGTCTGGTGGTGTTTAATATTTTTTCCGAGTGTCTCAACCGTGCCCCCATGCTTGTGTTGAGTAACGTCAGCTATGTGAAGAAAGTCGTGTTTCCATTGTATATCCTGCCGATAACTGTGTTGCTGTCTACGCTTTTTCACGCTTTGGTGAGTCTTGTTATTTTGCTTGTATTCTACATTTTTGTGCATGGGTGGCCTCACTGGACAATTATATTCCTACCGCTGATCTGGGTACCATTTGCTTTGTTGACACTTGGTTGCAGCTGGTTTCTAGCTTCTCTTGGAGTTTATTTGCGTGATATCGGGCAGGTGGTCGGAGTGGCAACTACAGCCTTAATGTTTCTTAGCCCTATATTTTTCCCGGCAAGCGCACTGCCCGAAGCTGTCCGCCAATGGGCGTTTTTAAATCCTTTGACCATACCTATTGGCCAGACACGGGAGGTTGTTATCCATGGCAATCTGCCTGATTGGAGTTTGCTTGCAATTTATGCAGTTGTCGGTGTGTTGATTGCCCGCCTGGGCTATATTTGGTTTGATAAAACACGCAAAGGCTTTGCCGATGTCATCTGAACGCGGGGAAGGGGGCACCCATTATGCCTCGTGTCAATAGACGACAAAGGTTTTTTTACCGTTTTATTCAAAGTCAGCTATAGTTAAGGAAAAATAATATTCTCAATATCTTGAGCGACAACGGTTAAGGGGGGTGGGAACTCAAGAGCTTAAGCCGGAGGTATTTTATGAAAAAGCATAGCTATCGACAAATAGA
>JALUWF010000264.1 GCA_027019785.1 Mariprofundus sp.
ATGAAAACAGCGCATGAACTGGCGAGTCAATCACGATGATGAAACTACCGACTGGAAAGCCGTATGCGGGAGAACCGCACGTACGGTTTGGAGGGCGGGGAGGTCATTCTTCCCGACCCCTATCAGTTCCAGTATGATTGATTCTGTTACTCTCGGATGGGGAGTCGCGAAGCAGGGTGAGTCGCTATTCAGCATCCATCATCGTCATATCAAAGATTGATCCTGCACTGACTGTGTAATTTCATTCTTGGTATTTTAAGCCGGGGCAGTTATGCTGTGCATGGATGAATCATTCATCATGAAATGAGATAAACAGGGGAGGGGTCGTGTCTGATCTGACGCAGTTGAATGAGTGGAAAAAGCTGGCTGAGCATGCCAAAGCCATGAAACAGGTGCATATGCGAGACCTGTTCGCCAGTGATCCTGAACGATTCAATCAAAACTCCATCCGGATTGGCGATATGCTGGTGGATTATTCCAAAAACATTATCACTGAAGAAACCAAACAGATGCTGTTCGAACTGGCGCGCGCACGCGATGTGCCCGGCTGGACAGCGCGCTTGATTCATGGGGAGAAGATCAATAACACGGAGCATCGTGCCGTGTTGCATACGGCGCTGCGTAATCGCTCCAACCATCCTGTTCTGGTTGATGGCAAGGATGTGATGCCTGATGTGAACCGGGTGCTGGAGCAGATGCGCGGGTTTACCGAAGCGGTGCGAAGCGGCGAATGGAAGGGGAGCACCGGCAAGCCGATTACCGATATCGTTAATATAGGCATTGGCGGTTCCGACCTCGGGCCGGTGATGGTCACCGATGCGTTGACGCCTTATGGGCGCGATAAATTGCATATGCATTTTGTCTCCAATGTCGATGGTACCCATATGGTCGAAACGCTGCGCCACCTGCACAGGGAAACGACCCTGTTCGTCATCGTATCCAAAACCTTCACTACGCAGGAAACCATTACCAATGCGCGCACGGCGCGTGACTGGTTTCTCACCCGTGGCGGCACCAAAACTGCGGTGGCCAAGCATTTTGTGGCTGTGTCCACCAATGCCCGCGCCGTGTCCGCCTTTGGCATTGATCCGGCCAATATGTTCGAGTTCTGGGACTGGGTGGGGGGGCGTTATTCATTGTGGAGCGCTGTGGGGTTGTCGATTGCTCTATATATCGGCATGGATCATTTTGAAGGTATGCTGTCCGGCGCCCACGAGATGGATGAACACTTCCGGACTGCGCCGCTGGAAGAAAATGTGCCGGTTATTCTGGCCATGCTGGGCATCTGGTATAATAATTTTTTTGGCGCTGATTCGCATGCGCTGCTGCCCTATGATCAGTATATGCACCGTTTTCCGGCCTATTTTCAGCAAGGGGATATGGAGAGCAATGGTAAATCCGTCACCCATGCGGGCAAACCGGTTGACTATTCTACCGGGCCGATCATCTGGGGTGAGCCGGGTACCAACGGACAGCACGCCTTTTACCAGCTGATTCACCAAGGCACCAAACTGGTGCCGTGCGATTTTCTGGCGCCTGTGGAAACCAAGAATCCGGTTGGGCGTCACCATCCGATGTTGTTATCCAATTTCTTCGCCCAGACCGAGGCTTTGATGCGCGGTAAAACTGCCGATGAAGTTCGGGCTGAACTGGCCGATGATGGGCTTGCAGGAGAGGAGCTGGAAGCATTGGTGCCGCACAAAGTGTTTCCCGGCAATAAACCGACCAATTCAATCCTGTTTCAGAAGCTGACGCCGCATGCGCTCGGCGGCCTGATTGCCATGTATGAGCATAAGACGTTTGTGCAGAGCGTGATCTGGGATGTGAACGCTTTTGATCAATGGGGCGTGGAACTGGGCAAACAACTGGCCCGCAAGATTTTGCCCGAACTGGATGACTACGACGATGTGAAGGGCCATGATGGTTCCACCAATGGTCTGATTAACTATTATAAAGCGCATAGAAAAGAGTAACCGGATTGATTTCCCCACCTCGGAAAAATAATTTTTGACGTCAAAACCTCATAATGTCACACTATGGCTGTGAGGTGACAGATGGAAAAATCAAAGTCCAAACAGGCAACAATCTATTTTGACAAGAATATACATCGGGCCGTCAAGCTTAAAGCAGCCGGCAGCAATCGCTCCATTTCCGATGTGGTGCATGAGGCTGTATGCAATCTGCTGGCAGAAGAGCAGAAAAATCTGTTGGCTTTCGAGGCTCAGGATTATGAGCCTGTGATGAGCTATGAGGAGTTGCTCAATGATCTGAAGTCGGAAGGAAAGATCTGATCAGCTGATCTTAAGTTTACCAGTCCGTCTCCGCTGCACTGTGAAATGTACAGTTTGTCAGCAGTGGGCTGTTTCAGGATTGGTTGCAGAATTCGTTCGTGATCGGCCATGAAGTTATGGTTAAAAGGTGTTCATTTGTGATATAAGTCACAAAGATATCGGCATAGTTGCATGCATAGTTGTCGCTCTGTTTATTGTCACAGTGCGCTAGTTGAAAACTATGCACTTTCAGTGCAAGCCCATGCAAAGCATGGTACATATAGTTTTTGACTCTTGTATGTTAAGTTTTCAGCACCATTATCCAAGGAGTATTCTAATGAAAAGAAAGCTGTTGGGATTCATTGGCGCAGCCATGCTGATCACAGCCCTGCCGGCATGTGCGGCAACCAGTATCATGCCAGATGGAGAGAAACCGTTGTATCCGGTCTCCCCATTGATTGTTAAAAAGGGCGTGGATACTGTCTATCCATCTGTGGCGGGCGATTTCATGGTGTTTAGCACCTACCATAACGATACGTTTGGCGTGGAAAGGGTATCAAAAAACTCTCCCAACGCCTCCTCTCGCGCGGTTAAAAGCATGGTGATTCGTGAAGCGATCCGTTTCGGCGTGGCGGTTGCAGATGGCTCGGTCGGTTTTGTAAGCAACAGAACCGGGCCGGTCAGTGCGTGGATGTGGCTGGGTCACGGCGAAAGCTATGCGTCAATCGGTCAGATGAGTTCGTTTCGTGGTAGCGTAGCGCCTTACCACCTCAATGGAAGCGCCGATGGCAAGATATGGTGTTTTGACACGACACTTCAAAAAATACGCCAGAATGAAATATTGAATGAATTTTCCGGTCATCCGTTTGTCGAACTGGTCGGTCAAACCTGGCGCACCTATGATTCCGACAGTTTTATGCATAAACAGGGTTATAAAAAAACCGAGACCGGCAAGAAAAACAAGTTATTTCCACCTGTGTTATATGTGTTTAATCGCACTACAGTGCAGCTGAATATGATTCCGAATGCGTTTGATGGCACGATTTCTCCCGATGGCAGGAAAGTGGTGTTTGTGCGTGAAACCAACGGCAATTACGATTTATGGATGCAGACCATTGACGGCGGCGAACTGGTGCAATTGACCGATTCCAGATTTGGCGATTTTGAGCCGCAATTTAGTCCTGATGGCAGTAAGCTGCTGTTTGT
This sequence comes from Mariprofundus sp., assembly GCA_027019785.1. GTDB lineage: Bacteria > Pseudomonadota > Zetaproteobacteria > Mariprofundales > Mariprofundaceae > Mariprofundus. Next base: position 3,477 of record JALUWF010000264.1, read on the forward strand.
ATCCAATCGGGATTATAGTGGTACGGTGACCCGGTCATCCATTTATATGATGGATATGAAGAATTATCAGATTACGCGATTGACCAATGCTCGCAATGCTGTCGATGGCGGCCCGGCCTGGCTGGATCGCAAAACGGTTGTGTTTCATTCTGACCGCAATCCTGACAATCCGCAGAGCAAAACAATATCCGGCTGGAATATCTGGCAGTTAAAGCTTGATTGATCGGATGCGAACGATGTGGATCGAATCGGCATAAGATATGAATAAACCAAAGATATTTTGGCTATTTGCAATACTGCTGGTGACGCTGTCACCAGCAGTATTGCAGGCGCAGGATTTATTAGACTGGTTGCAGGATACTCGGACCGTCGCTACTGATGCTGATGCCATCGATATGGGTCGGCCCACATTGCTGACGCTGGAGCCCGGTGAGATAGAGATGTATCCGCGCGTTTCTCCTGGCGGAAAATACCTGCTGGTTATTTCCGAAAAAAACAGCAAGCCGGTGGTCACCCGGCGACTGATAGAAAATGGCGACCTGGTGAATATGGTCAGCGATTATGATCCGTTGGTGCCGGATTCAATTGCCTGGCATGGTGACGCTGCTGTCACCTTTTTATCCTATCGCGCCGATAGCCTGGGTTTGTGGGAAAAGCCGGTGCAAGGTGGCGTGATTCGCAGACATATGCGTCTGGATGGTGAGTTGAGACGCCCCATTATACTGAATGACGGCAGTGTGATTGCAGTCCAATTGCATACCGCGTCAAAAAAGTTGGCGTCAGCGGGCAGAAAATATTCCGCAACCGCTTTTAATCACTGGCGCTGGCCCGGTAAGCAGCCCCATCTGGTGCGTATCAGTCCTAACGGCGCCGAACAAGAGTTGACGGCAGGCGATAACCCTGCGCTATCCCCGGATGGCAGTCGGCTGGTATTTTCCATGAAGGATGGGCGCAGTTGGCATCTGTTCATGATGAATGTGGATGGTTCTGATCTGATTCAATTGACGGAAGGGGGTAGCGTTGATGTGCAGCCGACTTGGAGTCCGGATGGCAAGTGGATTGCCTTTACATCCAATCGAGGCAAGCAGGCTGACAACTTGCACCAGTCAGGTAAGACAAACTGGGATATCTGGATTATCGATCATGACGGTCGTGATTTGACCCGTTTGACCAAGGATAGGGCCAGAGACGGCGCCCCTGCAATTGCTAACAATGGCAGGGTCTATTTTCATTCGGATCGCAAGGTCAGTAAGGAGGAGAGCAAGCGTCATCAGGTTCGAGGCAGGGTAAAAGGATTCCATATATGGAGCATACCACTGCCAGCCAAGGTCAGTTAAGATGACTTGGTAAAAGTCATCAACGGATGGACTTTTTACGACTTCATCAGTTTACTGACGCGCTATGCTTATCCAGAGCTTTATGCAGCTGATTTTGTTGCTGATCGGAGAGGCGAACCTCGCCATAATGATTATTTCTCATTAACTCATTGATCTGGCGCATCAGCTTCAGGTTGTTATCGCAGTTCTGGCAGTTGCTGCACATGGACAGGTGCAGTTTTAGCCGCAATCGCTCCCACAGCGACAGCGGACGATCCAGACTATCGGATGCCAGACGACTGGCATAATGGCAAGCTTGTTTCATGAATGTGTTCCTTTTTCAAACCAGTGCGTATTCAGGCATTTGCGCAGTGACAATCGTGCTCTATGTAGCAGTACGTGCAGGTGTGTCGAAGTAATATCACAACACTTACATACCGTTGGCGTGTCTTCGCCGACGATGTCGCGCATGCGAAACACGATTTGCTGTTTTTCCGGCAGGTTGTTGATGCACAACTCCAGTGTCTTCTGAAACTGTTCACTGCTGTATAGATCTTCAGGGTTTTCCTTCCATGCGCTGGGCGATTCGTTCCAGCTGCCGTTGGCATTAAAAAAGGCTGATGTCGGGTCGGACTCAACCGCCTCGGTCAGATTTCGTCCGCGAATTTCATGGCGGATATAGTCAATGATTTTATGTTTTAAAATGCCCACCAGCCAGGTGCGGATGGATGACTGTCCGGCAAAGCGGGCATAGCCCTTCCAGCCGGCCAGTAGCGTTTCCTGCAGCATATCTTGCGCTAATTCATCATTATGCAGTCGAGACATGGCATAGCGATAGAGGTAATCGCCATGTTCGTTTAACCAAGTATGCGGATCATCGGATTTATTCATTGGGTGGGACTCTGCCAAAACTACGCTCGGCTTCAAGCTGCCAGTACTATTCTATGATTGCCTGATTCCATAGGATGCGGGGATGCAAGGAAAAATAGCTATGGCAGGCCGGCGTGCTATCGGCGTATTTGACTCAGGCGTAGGCGGTTTGTCGGTTCTCAGGCATATTCATCAGCATTTGCCGCATGAGCCGTTGTTGTATATCGCAGATTCGCAGTATATGCCATATGGTTGCAAACCCGCCTCTGCGGTTCAGGCTCGATGCATGGCGCTGGCCTCTTTTCTGGATAAACGCCACTGCAAAGCGATGGTCGTCGCCTGTAATACGGCCACCGCGGCTGCGGTTCAGGAACTGAGGGCGCAGTATCAATTTCCCGTGATTGGCATGGAGCCGGCGGTAAAACCGGCAGTGCGACAGAGCACAAGCCGGGTGGTGGGTGTATTGGTGACCAGTGGCACTGCCGCCAGTGAAAAATTCAATCGTTTGGCATCGCGTTTTTCGCAACAGGCCAGATTGATTGTGCAACCCTGTCCCGGACTGGTTGAACGTATTGAGGCGGGAGATCTGGCAAGCGAGCAAACCAGGCGTTTGCTACTATCATTGCTGCGACCGCTGATGCATCAGGGTATGGATACGCTGGTGCTGGGCTGCACGCATTATCCATTTATTACTCCGCTGATCAGAGCGCTTATTGGTGATGACATCGCCATTATTGATAGTGGTGATGCTATTGCACGCGAACTGGAGCGCCAGCTTCAACGCCAATATGCGTTATCAGGCCATCAGTATCCTGCCTTCATCGAATTCTGGAGTAGCGGCAACACCCAAACGGTTGCTCCAGTGCTCTCTCATTTGTGGGGTGAGCAAATCATACTCAACAGACTTGCACTATAGTGATATTTCATCTACACTACATTCGATCTGCAGGGAGATCATGCCCCTATCATTTATGCCAACTCGGCTATGGCTACGCTCATTACTGCGCTGCCTGGGGCTCTTCCCGGCACGCCGATTGATCAGTTGGTCACCCCCGAAGATAGATCGGCGTTGCGTCAAACTGTCGCCCAACAACATCATAGCCCGGCCATAGCGTATAAGCTTATGCAAAGGCTGATGCGGCAGACAAAAATGGATACACTGCGCTCCCCTGACAACATATTGATTTAAGGTCTCGGGCAAGAGGAGCACATGAGTCTTTCCACTGAAATCGAAAAGCGCCGTACGTTCGGTATTATCTCGCATCCGGATGCAGGCAAAACGACACTGACCGAAAAGCTGCTGATGTTTGGCGGGGCCATTCAGATGGCCGGCGCGGTCAAGGCGCGCAAAGCCAGTCGTCACGCCACTTCTGACTGGATGAAAATCGAGCAGGAGCGCGGTATTTCCGTTGCCTCGTCGGTGATGAAGTTCAACTATCGCAACTATGAAATCAATCTGCTGGATACGCCTGGCCATCAGGATTTTTCGGAGGATACTTACCGCGTGCTCACCGCAGTGGATTCGGCCATGATGGTGATTGATTCGGCCAATGGCGTGGAGCCGCAGACCGAGAAATTGATGGAAATCTGCCGCATGCGCAACACCCCCATCGTTACCTTTATCAATAAGCTGGATCGTGAAGGGCTGGAACCGCTGGATATTCTCTCTGAAATCGAAGAGAAGCTGCAGATCGAGTGTGCGCCGATGTCATGGCCGATCGGCATGGGCAAGGCATTTAAGGGCGTCTATAACCTGTACAAGAAGCAGCTTAACTTGTTCAGTGCCGGCGCAGACACCAGCGATTTTGAGACGGTTCAAATCAGCGACCTGAATGACCCGAGAGTGGATGAATTGCTCGGTTCTCAGGCCGATGAATTGCGCGATGATATCGAACTGCTTGAAGGGGCTGCCGATCCGTTCGATCTGGAGTATTTTCTGGCCGGTTCGCAGACGCCGGTGTTTTTTGGTTCAGCCATCAATAATTTTGGTGTCAGGGAGCTGCTGGACGCCTTTGTCGAGCTCTCGCCTGCCCCCGGCCCGCGCCAGGCTGTCGAGCGTATGGTGCATCCGGATGAAACAGATTTTTCCGGCGTCTGCTTTAAGATCCAGGCCAATATGGATCCGGCTCATCGTGATCGCATCGCTTTTTTTCGCATCTGTTCGGGTAAGTTCAGCAAGGGCATGAGTGTGCGTCATCACCGCATCGGCAAGGATATCAAGATCCCCAATGCCACGATTTTCATGGCTCAGGATCGCGCTCATGTCGAGGCAGCCTATGCCGGCGATATCATCGGCATCCACAACCATGGCACCATCAAGATCGGCGACACCTTCACTAGCAAAGAGAAACTGAAATTCACCGGCATCCCGAATTTTGCACCGGAGTTATTCCGTCGCGTGCGCCTGAAAGACCCGATGAGGCGCAAACAGTTGCACAAAGGATTGATTCAACTCTCCGAAGAGGGCGCGGTTCAGGTGTTCAAAACCCTGCTCGGCGGTGATTATATTCTTGGCGCTGTTGGCGTGTTGCAGTTCGATGTGACGGTGGCACGTCTGAAAAGCGAGTACAAGGTTGAAGCCGATTATGTGGCAGCCGATTTTCAAGTGGCACGCTGGATCACTTGCGATGATGACAAGAAGATGACGGAATTTCGCCGCCTGTTTGAGGCCAATCTGGCTGAAGATGGCGATGGTTTTCTGGCCTATCTGGCGCCAAGTGCGTGGAAACTAAATTATACGCAGGAGCAGTGGCCCGACATCATCTTCCACAAAACCCGCGAGCATATTTGATTGATACGGCTCCGGGCTCCTGCCCTCTGCCTTGATCACTGCGCAAAAGCGTGGTTTTGCTTCGCATACGGGGGCATTCGCATGCCCCCGCCGCACTTCCTGTGCGGACTTGATTGATACGGC
>JALUWF010000265.1 GCA_027019785.1 Mariprofundus sp.
CGGCGCAAATTGAAATTACCATCCATAAGGAATTTAATGTATTCAGGGCAGACTATGCGCTATTGTTTATACTGGCAGGAGAGAGACAGATGCGGAAAATGATTATAGTGATGATGGCTGCGCTGATGATGCCGGTTTCTGTGAGCTATGCAGCCGGAGTGATGGACTGGCTGCAAGAACATGCGGCGCACCTGTCAACATCGGATCAGGCGGCGCATCCGACTGCCGATACGGCGAGGTTGCTAACACTGGAGAGCCGGGAGACCGAGATGTATCCGCTACCGTCACCGGACGGTCGTTATCTGCTCTGTGTAAGCTGGCATGGCAAAGAGGCCTGGATTTCACGACGCTTCAGTGAAAATGGCGATCCGGCCAATCGCGTCACCGCTGACAAGCGAGCGCTTGATTCCATTCACTGGCAGGGTAATGACAAGGTCTATTATCTTTCCGAACGGGCCGGCGGTCTGGGCTTATGGGGAAAGATTGCCGATGGCGAAGGCATGCAACGCCGCATTCAGCGCCTGTCCGGAACGCTGACCCGCCCCGTTTTGTTGGCTGATGGTGCCATCATCGTCACGCGCCTGAAGGCGATTGGCGTCAAAAACGGCAAGCGTGGTCATCCCATACAGGACGCTTTCAATAACTGGTCATTCCCCGGCTACCGCGCCGAGATTGTGCGTTATGATATGGATGGCGATGCCCATGTTTTGGCTGAAGGTATGAATCCGGCCCTGTCGCCGGATGGTCAGTGGATCGCCTTTGCCATGCCTGCCGGTCGCAGTATCCACCTGTTTCGCATGCACGTCGATGGCAGTGAACTGATTGAGATCACTGATGCCCGTAGTATTGATGTGCAACCATCATGGAGCAGGGACGGCAAATCCATCCTGTTTACATCCAACCGCGCCCATAGCGATTTGCGCCACCCGAACCGGTCAGCCTGGGATATCTGGTCGATCGACATCGAGGGGCGGCATCTGCAGCAGATTACTTTTGACAAGGCCAGAGACGGCGCCGCCCGCATGGGCAGCGATGGACGCATCTACTTTCATTCGGATCGTGCCATTGATTCCGCTACGCGGGATCAACATCAGGTCACATCCGGATCGGTGCACGGCTTTCATATATGGGTCATTGATCCGCCGCAACAGGCCCAATAGATTCTATTGCACCACGAAGTTACGTTACTCTTTTCTTTCCTTCGTGCTCTTCGTGTCCTTCGTGGTGGATCCTGTCTCACATTTGGGCGGCTGTTTTTTCGCCGCCTTCATGCGAATGCCAAACATGATTCTGGCGACATCCCTGAAATGTCTGGCATAGTGAATCGTTAAGCCTTCACACACGCTCTCGGGCAACTCATCCACATCCACCTCGTTGGCGGCAGGTATAATCACTTCGCTGATCCCGAGGCGTTTGGCCGCCAGCAGTTTCTCGCGCTCGCCGCCGATAGCCAGCACATCGCCTGTCAGCGTCAGCTCTCCGGTCATGGCGAGCCGCGCCGGTGCCTGGTCGAGCGCCAGCGACAGCAGAGTAGTGGCCATTGCGCAGCCGGCCGACGGACCATCTTTGGGTACCGCGCCTTCCGGCACATGCATGTGGACAAAGGCTTTGTCGAAAAAGTGTTCATCGGCGTCGAAACGAGCCAGATTGGAAGTGATATAGGAGTAGGCGATTTCCGATGATTCCTGCATCACCTTGCCCACCTGGCCGGTAATTTTCATGCCGCGCCGATCACGGTGGACGATGGTTGCTTCCAGCGTTAATGTGGTGCCGCCCATAGCGGTCCAGGCCAGCCCTGTAGCCAGCCCGATGCCTTGATTGATGGCCTGTTCGCGAAAACGCGGCTTGCCGATATAGTCGGCCAGATCGGAGACGCCGATGCGCAGCGGCGTTTTGGCGTTACCCTCGGGCGTTGTTTCTGCCCCCCTGCTACTTTCAGCCAATTTACGCGCCACCTTGCGCAGGATTTTCTTCATCAGCCGTTCGAGTCGGCGTACGCCCGGTTCGCGGGCATAATCTTCCACCATATGCTGAATCACGGATTTGGTCAGCGTCACATCGCTACGCGTGAGAGCATGCTCTTTTAGCTGATTCGGCCACAGATGTTTGCGGCCAATTTCGACTTTTTCACTAATCATATAGCCGGGAAGACGAATAATTTCGGCGCGATCCAGCAGCGGACGTGGCACTGTATCGAGTTGGTTGGCGGTGAGCAGAAACAGCACTTGCGACAGATCGAAGCGCACATCCAGATAGTGATCCATAAAGTCGGCGTTCTGTTCCGGATCGAGCACTTCCAGCAAGGCCGAGGCCGGATCGCCGCGAAAATCGGAACCGATCTTGTCCACCTCATCAATCATTACCACGGGATTGGCCACCTTGACGCGCTTGAGTGCCTGCACCAGTTTGCCCGGCATAGCACCGATATAGGTGCGGCGATGACCCTTGATTTCCGCCTCGTCGCGCATGCCGCCAACCGAAAAGCGGTAAAACGGACGGCCTACCGCTTCGGCGATAGCTTTGCCCAGCGAAGTCTTGCCAACGCCCGGCGGGCCGACAAACAGGATAATCGAGCCGCCAACCGCTTTCTTGCGCGCCCCCACCGCAATGAACTCCAGAATACGATCCTTCACATCTTCCAGTCCCGAATGGTGTTTGTTCAGGGCGCGCGCAGCGCTGTTCAGGCTGTAGCGTTCACGGCAGGTCTTGCCCCACGGCAAACAGGTCAGCCACTCCAGATAATTGCGCGTCACGCTGTACTCCGGCGATGCGGTTTCCAGCATCTCCAGCTTACCCAGCTCCTCGTCAAAGGCGGCCTGCGCTTCTTCGCTGAATTTCAGTTTTTTGGATTTTTTGCGGAAATCCTCGATCTCCTTTTCACGAGGATCTTCATTCATGCCCAGTTCGCGCTGAATCTCCTGCAACTGTTCCTGCAAAAAGAAGCGGCGCTGCTGTTCAGAAATGCGCTCATCAATATTCTCGCGAATTTTTGTCTGTACCTTGCTGACATTGAGTTCGCGATTGAGCAGCGATACCACTTTTTTCAGCCGGTCGAAGATCGGGTGCGTTTCAAGAATATCCTGCAAATCCTCACGACTGGCCGTGGTCAGGCTGGCGGCAAAATCGGCCAATCGATTCGGCTCATTAACATCGAAACGGGAGGCAAACAGGCGCAACTCCTCTTCATACATGGGATTATGTTTGAGCAGTTCCTTAATCGTATTCACCACCGCCACGGTATAGGCGCGCAGGGTAATATTATCTTCATACGAGGTTTCAGGCCGATAATGAGTCGCTACGCGGATCGGATTCTCGCTGGTGAGAAATCCCTCAATCTGGAACCGACGCAAACACTCCACCACCAGATGCAGGCCATGCCCTTCAATTTCCACTGCTTTGGCGATTCGCGCCACCACGCCGACTTCATAGAGGTTTTCCGGCGCGTAGGGTTCGTCCTCATCACGAACCAGCACCAGCCCGACATGCTGTTCATGGCTGGCCGCCAGATTACGTACCACCTCACCCATTTCATCGCCTTCATAAACCAGCGGCACCACCAGTCCGGGAAACAGCGGTCGGTTGGACAGCGGCAGCAGTGTCAGCTGATCGGGCAATACCTCATCCGAGCGAACCAGTTGCGCCTCTTTGCTGTCACTGGCTGGGGAAGTTTCTTCCAATATTTCGGGGTTGTGGATCGTCTCTTCACTCATTAGCTGTTTTTAAGGCAATATTCATCCGATTTCAAGCCTTGAATTTGCATGATGCACTCCCCACACTTTGGATAACAAAAATTCACAACACGAATCAAGGAGTTTTCATGCGCAGCTTTAAGGGCATCTTCATGCTTATTATTACCAATTTGCTGGTTTTTCTGACCCTGGTTATTTCAGGCAATATCATCATCAACTTTATTCTGCCCGCCTTCGGCATTGATATGCGCGGTTCATTCGCCAGCTCACAATTTGCCTGGGCCATGGTATTTGGCTTTGGCGGTGCCTTTATCTCCCTGTGGATGTCCAAACCGATGGCCAAACGCATGTACAAAATGCAGCAGGTCATTAATCCAACCACAGACAAGGAAAAGCTGGTTTACAACACCGTCGCCGAGCTGGCTCAGCGCGCCGGCATCAAAATGCCGGAAGTATGGGTCTATTGGGATGACGCGCCCAACGCCTTTGCCACAGGGCCGACACGCAACAGATCCATGGTGGCAGTCTCTTCCGGACTGGCCATGGCAATGTCGGATAGCGAACTGAAATCCGTGCTGGCGCATGAAATGGGCCATGTATCCAATGGCGATATGGTTGCCACCACGCTGTTGCAGGGGTTGATGAACACCTTCGTCTATTTTCTCGCCAGCATGATCGCCCGTCTCGTCGCCAGCGCCGGTTCGCGTGATGGCGAAATGAATTATATGCTCTATTTTATTGTCGATATGGTATTGCAGATTCTGTTCTCGATTTTGGCCATGATTGTGGTGATGTGGCATTCACGCCGGCGTGAATTCAAAGCCGATGCCTATGCCGCCAACGCCTATGGTGCCGGCAATATGATTCGGGCGCTGCAGAAAATCGAATATCTGGCGCATCAGAGTGCGCCGGTTGAAGAAGAGGAGCAGTCTGTGCTGGCTCCGAAAGATGCGCTGGCAACCATGAAGATTCATGGCAAATCTACCGGCCTGATGCATCTGTTCGCTTCGCACCCGAGCACCGAAGCGCGCATCGCCGCACTCAAAGCGATGGCGGGTAGGTAATAAAACAAATTCAGCCACGAATGAGGGCGGATTGGCACTTTTCACATATCCCCTCTTGACGGATGGGGCTGCACCCATGAACCTCGCTGCATGAATCATCGGTTCAAACACGAGACTGCGGCCATGCTGGTGATCGGCAACGAAGTGCTCTCCGGGCGCACCCGTGAGGCCAATGCATATCTGGCTGCGCAAAAGCTGTTTGAGCGTGGCTGCAAGCTGGCCGAGATTGCCATTGTGCCAGATGTGGATGCGGCGATTATTACCGGCCTGAACCGTTTGCGGCATCAATTCGGTGCGGTGATCACCTCCGGCGGTATCGGCCCCACCCATGATGACATCACCATGGAAGCTGTGGCCAGAGCCTTCGGCGACGAACTGATCGAGCATCGTTTTATTGTGCAGGTCATGCAGGAATATTACGGCAATGAATGCATGAATGACGGTCGCAGGCGTATGACGCGGGTACCGTCCACCGCTTCGCTGATTCGTTGCGAAAAAACCATCGCGCCGGGAGCGCGGGTGGATAATGTCTATGTGCTGGCCGGCGTACCGGATATTTTCGCTTCGCAACTGGATTCGATTCTGGATGATTTCGGCAGCGTGCCATATCAGCGCCGGGAAATCCAAGTTGCGCTGCCGGAGAGTCTGTTCGCCGCTGAGCTGACCGGCATTCAACAGCAGTATGATGATGTGGAAATCGGCTCCTATCCGGGCCGTTGCGGCCCCGACCCCTGTGGCAAAATCTGCCTCTCCAGCCAGAATCCGGAACGCCTTGAGCAGGCCGTCGCCGATGTCGAAGCCATGCTGAAGAAGTTGTAAACATCCAGGCCGATTGCCACCGGCAACCGAAAGCGCTGGCTACTTTTGTCGCCACCGTTACAAAATTATCAAAACATGAAAGCATGGCACCTTCTATGTTTTCAGGGGGAAACCTGGCTTATCACATCAATCGCCGCGTCCAGATTCAATACTTTCACCTTATCATTCAATGGATAGGTACTATCAACCGGTGCAACTACATAACAAGCATCAGCTTGCAAACTATCAAATGCACTCCAGTTTCCCTTGCTCATTTTCGGGCTGGTCGATGCCTTGATTTCAATCGCAATGGTTTTTCCTGCTTTTTCCAGAACCAGATCAACTTCCGCTCCATTTGACGTTCTGTAATAACTGGCCTGCCAGCGGGGCAATGCGGTCAATAGGTTCTCAATCATAAAACCTTCGTATGATGCGCCGTAAACAGGATGGGCAAACAATTGCTGCATGGATTCAATACCCTGCAATGCATGCAACAGGCCGCTATCACGAATATAAACTTTGGGTGCCTTCACCAACCGTTTTTTTGTGTTACCCGACCATGGCTGCAATGCCCGGACAACAAAGGTTTGCTCCAGCAAATCAATATATTTTCGAATCGTATTAGCACTAACGCCCATGGAATCAGCCAGCCTGGATGCATTCAACGTCTGTGCATGACTATGCGCCAACATGCGCCAGAAGCGACCCAACGTATTGGCCGGAATATGAAAGCCCAGTTGCGGAATATCGCGCTCCAGAAATGTGCGAATATAATCCTCTCGCCACTGAAAACTGGATTCGTTATCCGCACTCAACAAGCTGCGCGGGTATCCCCCCTGCAACCAAAGCCGGTTGATCGCGAATGTTCCGGTTTCTGTTCGTGTAAACGGTGTGACCTCAAGATAAGCAATTCTGCCGGCCAACGATTCGGAACTTTGCCTGATCAGCTCGCGTGACGCAGAGCCGAGCAGTAAAAACTGGGCGTTGCGCTTGTTACGATCAATCACACTGCGCAAGATGGCAAACAGCTCCGGCATGCGTTGAATTTCATCCAGACAGATCATCTGATCTTGAAACTGTTGAAAGAAGCCTTCCGCATCGCTCAATTTATTCAGGTCAGAAGGACGCTCCAAATCCAGATAGAGCGCGTCAGGAAACGTTTCGATGACCATCTCAGCCAGGGTAGACTTACCAACCTGTCTTGCCCCAAGCAGCGCAACAGCCGGGTTGGTTTGCAACCGTTTCATCACATCAGATAATATATTTCTCTGTAACAATCCATGCATATCGGAATCATACATTATGAATTGCATGTGATAAAGCAATATTCGACAAGATCGTGGTGATGATGGGTGATCAGATGCGGTTCACGGTATGCATGCCCGGAAGAATCCACTGATCCGCATCATCGCCACCGATTCTGGCAAGATCAAATCACTGTTTATTCAACCGTGAACTTGTAAAAGATGGATTCCTTCGGCAATCCAGTATGGCGTATATGTTGACGACATCGCCATCCACCCGATAGTAGATTGCAAATGGAAAGCGTCTGGCCAGCAGACGATGGAAACCAAAATATCTGGCATGGATGCCCGCATACAGTTTCAGGGATTCAATATCTGCAATCACGGAATCAATAAAATAATCGCCCAGTCCTTGCTGTTGCCCGTCATAGAAGGCAGCCCCGTTGACCAGATCATGTTCGGCCTGATCGAGTAGCCGGATATTCACCCGCGCGGCTTGCGTAACCGCTCTTTGACTTCAGCCAGATCAGAAAATCCCGCAGTCCCTTCCTGAACGCTGGCTTCTCTCACTTCAAGTACATCGCCATGCCACGCAGGAGAAGGCACATTTTCAGCATGTCTGGACAGATCATCCCACAGTTGTTCGATAGCAGAGAGTTTTTCTGATGTTGTCATGGTTTCCAACGGTAAAGCTACAGACATCTTCGCCACCTCCTTATCTGATGGTGAGTAGAACGATAACGTAATTCACCATTCATGCACAACAACTGCTTGGTCAGCCGCTATAAATCCACCGATTTTGTTCACCGGTCGTTGCAGCCTGAGGAGCAAGCCATGCGAAGCAACGGGTGTTGCTTTGCATGGTGCGATAGCCATCAAAATGAATTTACCTCCCTTCAGTCGTGTGGGGTTTCCGTGATCAGATAACAAATCCTGTTTACCGTATGGATGCCCGGCAGAATCCACTGATCCGAATCATCGCCATCCACGACTGTCCACAGAGACGTGGCCTGCAATGATTTCACCAGTTCCAGGTCGCCCCAAGTGTTTCAGTATTGATGCTGCTCCATGCATCTTTGTGGTGATACGGGCGGAAAAACTGTAACTCGGGTTATGCAGCTAAAGGCAAAATCCTGGCATAATCGTCGCCGTATTTTATTTCTGCGATCCTTAAGTCATAGGCCGACTGCAAATTTAGCCAGAACTGGGCTGAGGTATTAAAGAATCGTCCAAGGCGCATAGCAGTGTCAGCAGTAATAGTTCTACCCTTGTTGATAATATCACCGATTCGCGTTTGCGGCATGCCTGTTTCTTTCGCAAGGCGATATGCGGAAATATTCATTTCTTCCAGAAACTCAGCCAGATGCTCGCCGGGACGAATTGGTTCTAATGTATTTTCAGGCATCTCGTTTTCCTCCTGTTAATGGTAGTCAATAACTTCAACATTCGATACGCCGTCATCAGACCAGACAAAGCAAACGCGCCACTGCCTGTTAATCCGAATGCTATGTTGGCCGGCACGGTCACTACTTAAAGCCTCCAGACAGTGTGATGGCGGCACACGAAGCTCTTCAAGTGCTATCGCAGCATCAATACGATCAAGACGCATCTGAATCCTGCGGATTAAATCAGCTGGAAATTTACGGGAACGTTGCCCTTTAAATGTCTTCTCAGTTTCTTTGCACCTGAATGATTTGATCATGGAAGCTGATACTAATGCCATATGTTAGTAATGTAAAACATTAGCATAGTTA
>JALUWF010000266.1 GCA_027019785.1 Mariprofundus sp.
ATGCATCATCCATCAGTGAGACCAGATAGACCTTACGCATGCGTCCATCAATCATCAGCATCGGCCCATGCATGACATCGCCATACCATATCTGATTGGCATGTTGGGTTTCAAAGGAACGGAACTCCTCCGGCAGACTGGATGAACCGGCCATGCGGGAAATGCCATGCTGTTTTAACAAGCGATGCACGCTGGAGCGGGAAACCTCATCTTCGGCAGCGACCCCCTTGGATAGCAGTATTTCAATGATAGCATCAATGGAGCGTTTTGGATTTTCCTTTTTTAAAGTGATGATCGTTTCCTGGATATCCAACGATAATTTGGACAACCCCCGATCCCAGCGCACCTTGGGGTGCAGGCCATCAAGATGTTCACGCCGATATTTGTAGTACCAGTCCTCAATGGTTTTCTCCGCAACGCGGGTATGAATGCTGCCGGGAATATCGTAATCCTTACTGGCAGCTTCCCGGATCAGTTTTTTCAGTTCACCGCGTTCAATCTTATTCCGGCTGATCAACGATCCCAGAACGCCATGGCGAAATAGTGCTATTTGCTCTGCTTTTTTCATTTTTACCTCCTTTTTTTGAGGTGCGAATGAAACAGCATCTTGATCGTCGGTAACATTAGCCAAACCCTGGGGTGTGATTTTTTAGCATCAAATTTCCCATCCCACGCTGCTCCGGCGTGACGATATTATGGGACAGCCTCCCCGCCCTGCTGAACATAGAGCATCGCTCTCGCCAGGCTCATTTCCTCAAAACAGGCAGACCAGAATGGCTTGTATTCAAGGTGGCCTGATAACGATGTGAAATGTGTAAGAAGATGAAACTCAGATACCCTGAATATCGCCTCCAGCCATATGAGCCAACGCTTGATGGTTCGACGGCATGGCAGAGATACCTGTGCGATCTGATTTAACGGCATATTATGCACAGCCATGGTCAGCACAGCTTGCTGAATATGCCATGGATACCATCGTCTCGGTGCAAGGCATTCGGGCAATGTAGAACATGATTTCTTGCAAGAAGGACAATAGAAATCGAAGAATAGGCACCGGATTTAGTGAATCACGACTGCCATGCTCACGATCAGACTGGCGGAAGTAGCGCCCGTAATGCTGTAGCCCTGCTTTGCTGCAATATGGACAACGAGCGGGGCGATATGCATCGGGGTTTGATAAAACCGTTGCCTTGTGTTGCTCTAAATTATTAATTCCTTGTAGGATTGGTCGCATGGGTCGGTCACTCCTTGATTGTGGTTTGCTTGGTAACTTACGACAAAAACAAAGAATGACCGACCCTGTCTTTTTTTGCCAATTCTGTTTCGATATTTAAACGGGGATGATTCAAGATTGATCATGAAGCATCATGGGATATATTGAATGCTTGTTTCTGATATAGATAGAGATGTAACACC
>JALUWF010000267.1 GCA_027019785.1 Mariprofundus sp.
AATGGTATCAACAGTGACACCGTATTTGGCGGTTATTTTATCCTCGGGCACCATTTTAATGAATATTTCAGTGCGGAGATCCGCTTAGGCGGCACGGCCAGCAGCGGCGATGGCGATGCCGTTGCCCCACAACCCAAACAGCGCATGGACTTTGTCGCCCACTATATCAAACCGCAGTTCGCCATCTCTGAAGACTTTATCATCTACGGGTTGGCCGGATTCGCCGTAGTGCATGGCACCTATCAGGCTCCCGGTAAAACCAGGCAGAGCAAGAACCGCATCAGTTATGCTTACGGTGCCGGATTTAATTATCAGGTAACGGACGATTATTCCATTGATGCCGAGTTCACGCATATGCTCAGCAAAGCGGGCAATTCAGCTGCCACCATCAATGTCGATTACCGTGGTCTGGAAGCCAACAGTTTTACCACTGCGCTTAAATATCACTTTTGATAACTTCTGACGAAGCCATCAAAGCGCCCATAAACGGGCGCGAAAATCAATGGCTCGCTCTTCGCAAGCCCTGAATCCGTTCATCCAGCTCTATTATCACCTGTACACATCGTCGTGCGTGCCTACACTCACCGGTATAATTTCATAATCCTCTATCAAAAACTCTATGGTGATACGGTAGCTGAGATTGATTGAAACAGAATGCAGACCCGCCAACCGTCCTTCCAAGGCGTGTAAGCGCAACGATGGGTGATGGGGATTGAAGGTCATTAACTCGAGTGTTTTCTGATACTGTTTTTTCAACTCAGGGTGCTTTTTAAGAAATTTTGCCGCCCGCCTGTTATAGCAGGCAGTAAAAACCAGAGCATAACTCACGCCTCACTGATCCTGTTAATGTGTGCTTCTGGCGATTCGCGGATGACATCACCATTTGCAATATCCCGACGCACTTCCATCAGCGCCGCCTCCAGCTCCATTTCACGCAGGTAGTGATATTGCTCCATGCGCATGACGACATAGCGCTCCTGCCCGCGAACCGTAATGATTGCCTCAGGCGCATCCTGCAAGTTGTCTTCAAATACTGATACGCCCCGCTTTTTCAGATCATTGGCAGCAATCACATGCATAACAGCATCCTTAATCGCGTGGTCAATAGTACGATTAGGAACGCTATTGTGTCAAATCAAATCATCTGAGCAACTTAATCTGAAAACAATCCCTAGAAAATAGATAATTCAGCCTTGTGGCTTGTGACGAAACAGTAGAAACAGCCAGATGACTCCGACAACGATCATAGCGGATGAGAGCAGCATGCCCATGGTCACAGGGCCGAACAGGAATCCGAGTTGCGCATCGGGCTGGCGGAAATTTTC
>JALUWF010000268.1 GCA_027019785.1 Mariprofundus sp.
CCGGCGATATACATCAGCCCGTACCAGTGAATGGCCAGCGGGCCCAGATGTAGTGCGACCGGATCAATGCCGGACCAAACCCAATGCTTATCCACGTTTCCTCCCGTTTTTATGACCGACTACTTCCGGCGGCATAGTGCCAGCGCAGCCATCATCTGGACAGATCGAATCGTGCGCCTCAGTCAAAACCCTAACCCGGCATAGCCGCAACCAAACAGGGCAACCTTAAAAAGTGCAGATTGCCCTCAAAGCACCAGGGCATTGCACTAATCCGGACAGCAATGCATATGAGTTGCTATCCCAGGGCGGCTACGGCTTCAGCAGTGTGTAGACCACGCGGCTTAGTTGCGAGCAGGTGTATGGTTTAGCGAGAAAATCTACCCGTCCGGCTGGCCATTGTTCGCTGATGCTCATGGTTTTGTCGTATCCCGTTGCCATCAGAATGGGTATCTGTGCATTGATCTTGCGCATCAGGCGCGCGGCATCAATGCCTCCCATGCGCGGCATGACCATATCCAGCAATACCAGATCAATCTGGTCCGCTTGCTGCTCAAATATCTGCATGGCTTCCACGCCGTCGCCAGCCTCAATCACCTTGTAGCGCAGATGTTCCAACAGCATTCGGTTAGTTGCGCGAACCGATGCCTCATCATCTGCAACCAGAATGGTTTCGCCATGCCCTTTTCTGATTTTTACGCCTTCCGGTGATTCCTCTGTCTGAACTTCATCCACCTGATTCAAGGGCAAAAACAGATGGAACGATGTCCCTTCTCCCGGTTGGCTTTCCACTTCGATTCCGCCGCCGTGCGACTCCACACTGCCATAAGCCATGGAAAGCCCCAGTCCCGTTCCGCGCCCAACCTCCTTCGTGGTATAGAATGGCTCAAAGATTTTCTCCATCTCATGTTCGGGAATACCACAACCATTGTCCGAGATGCTAAGGCAGGCAAGCCGTTGCCCATCCATGTGCGGATGGCGCACCAGCAGACCTTCATCCGCCACGCACTCTTCCAGGCGGACATGAATAACTGGATGCGCCACGTCTTCCATCGCATCACAGGCATTATTCATCAGATTCAACATGATTTGTTGAATCTGCGTCGCATCGACCTCCACTGCCAAATCCCCGTTTTTTACATCCAGATGCGTTTCAATATTGTCGGGAAGACTGATACACGCCAGTTCAAAGGATTCACGTACCAGCGGTGCTAATTCCACCACCTTCTTAATCATGCGACCCTTGCGTGCAAAGGTCAGCATTTTTTGGATCATGGCTGCGGCGCGATACCCGGTCTTATCCACATCCGCCAACATCTTGTCTATATCCTTGTTCCAGGCCATTTTCATGCGCACGATCTCTATCTTTCCCAGCATGGCGGCCAGCATATTATTAAAATCATGCGCGATACCACCGGCCAGAGTCCCGACCGCTTCCATCTTCTGGGCATGACGCAACTGATCTTCCAGCTCCATCTCATGCGAAATATCGCGCATCATCACAATAAAATGCCTTGCAATGCCATCACCCGTACGCACCGGGGTCACTGAACTGCGTGCGTTCACCACACCATCCCCGTCCCGTTCAATTTCCGCTATGCCCTGCCACTGCATCCCTGATGTAATCGCCTGATCGCACAGCACACAACCCAGCTCGGCAAAATTCCGTTCCTCGACATCCTCCGCCTTGCAACCAGTCAGTCGTGAAAATGCCGGGTTGGCATATTCAATGTTGCCGTCAGCATCTGTAATCACCATGCTCTCATCCATCTGTTCGATAGCTAACGAGAGTTTATCCAGTTCTGCTTGTTGTTGCTGAACAGTGCACAGCTCCGTTTTCAGTTGTTCGTTAACACGCAGAACCTCTCCGGCTCGCTCCTCGACCAAGGCTTCCAGATGCGCCTGATAACGCGCCAATTCGCCGTCCCGCTGTTGCAGCGCTTCCAGCATCTCGTTAAATCCGCCAATTAACTGCCCGATTTCATCCGCACTGCGTCCAGTTGCGCGCAACGAAAAATCTCCTTCCTTCGAAACCCGCTGTATCGTTTTCAACAGTCTTTCCAGCGGTGTTGAAATACCGCGATGAAGTCGCCCTGAGAGGATAAGCGCCATCAACATACTGAAAACAAACACAACCAATGCAGCGATCAGACTTGTCTGCTGGGTATGGCGGACAATATTCAGATTAGAGCATAACGACACCATCCCCAGACGCTCGCCATCCGGCAACACCACAGGTACATTCACAATCAACCGCCCATCCATGAAAAACGATCCCGACTGCCGCATATCCGCAGCCGGCACAGCATGCCTGCCCGGATGCAGCGATGAAACAAACACCGAACCGTCCGCTTTCAGTACATAGGCTGCGTCCACATGAGAACTTGTTTGGAACTTGCGCATCATGTCTTCGAGCAAATGCGTGTCGTTAAAGGCCAGCGCGGCCTGACTGGCGCCTGCAATCAGCCTGGCTTCGCTCCGCATCACCCTTTTCGCCTCGTTCTCAATCAGGCTGCGATCCAGCGCCACCCAGGCCATAGCCATTACCATCACTGCCGCACCTGCGGCAATAAGCATCATCGCCGCCAGCTTGCGCCGGACAGGCATATCCCTGAAATACATGCGGCTCACCTCCCGATCACCTGAATCGCCAGCTCCAACAATTGAGCACGAGCCTGCAAATGCGCCTGCCGCATGGCTTCATGATTAATGATAAACGTTGCTCTGCCATGGCTGAACACCACTTCAATCATGCCGCCATGCGCAGCAAATCCGTGAATATCAGATACCGTCAACACCGGCTTCCCCTGCAAACGATGCAGCAATTGTGCCACATGTTGCTGCTCTGTCCGTCCGACAAACACCACAGCAGCAGAATCCGTGCAAGCTATGTGTTCGCATGGACGAACTGCGAGCGATGTGTGCTTGATATTCCTGCCGGACAAAACCGCCATAGCATCTGCAACGCCAGTATTGCCAAGTATGGCAATATCAAAAGACTGCTGTTGCGCAAATTCAGTATCATCAGGCCATTCGATAAATTTGGGAAAATGGTAGAGATAGGCTGCTGTGACTTCCTTCGGCGTAGCCGTTTCGGCCATCGCAAAGGGCGAATGCACCAGCAATATCGTGCAGACAGTCAGGATATTGAGCCAGACTGCCCGAAGATTCTTGCGCCGTATCATAGCTGAGTTCAAAGGTTAAAAGGTAGCTGTGAGCTTGCCATAAATACTGCGGCCAAACGGCAACCGTAGCTTCGAGGCCGTACTGAGTTCTTCGTGCTTCTCATCGAATACATTTTGAACGGCCACACTCATTTCCATCGTATCTACAGGTTTCCAGCCAAGTCGCAAATCCACCCGTGTCCAGGCGGAAATTGCGCGTGCAGGATTGCTGATGTTGGGCCTGCTGCTGGTGGTGTAGAGCATGGTGTCGAAATTCATATGGTATGGCAGTTCCAGATAGGATGAGAGCGACAGATGATTGCGCGGCGTGCTTTCCAGGCCAATCGCCGAACCGGGATCGGTGGAAGAATAGGCGTGCAACAGCAGCCATGACCATGATGCTGTTAGCCGCCATGGGTCAAACACCTGCCAACGCGCTGTCACCTCCGCTCCGTAGGTGCGGGCGCTCATGTCATTGCCTTGTGAAATCGGCAAGAGCCCCGTAGCCGGATTGAACGAACCTGTAGTTGTTGTGGTCAGATCTTTGTAATCATTGATAAATACTGTGCTATCCACGGAGAAATCAGGGCTAAATTGATTCCGATAGCCCATTTCATAGGCAATGAGATCAATGGTATTCAGTGCTGCGTTGGGCACCAGCGCCAGATTAAAGCCCGGCACACGCACAAAATTGTGACGCATGGATGCTTCAGCCTGTGACGGAGGCACATAGGCGCGCGATACCGCGCCCCAAAGCTGCTGTGTATCCGTTACATGCCACAGTAACCGTGCGCTGGGCGCGAATTCATATCCGCTCAGATCATTCTTTTCAAACCTGGAACCCAGGGTCAGTGACAACGCCTCCGGAATCAGCGTGATTTCATCCTGCACAAAGGCGCTGAACAGGCTATCGCTGCGTTTGTCCGGATTGAAGGAAATGGTCAGGCCTCCCGGCAGGTCTGAACGCGTCAAGCGGTAACCCAAGCCCCATTGAACATCATGAATACCGAAAGGGTCGTGGTGATATTTCAAATCGAAATCAAAGGTATCCCGATTTTCGACAAAGGTCGCCTGATCACGCCGAACCTTGTCATAATAGGCTTGAACACTCAGGCCTCCGGAAGTCCAGCGGCTCAATATATTGCCGCCCGCCACGTTAATGAGGTCATTAACGGTCTGCGAAAACGGCGCTGCGGGAAGAATCAGCGAACGTTGTTTACCTTCATGGCCGCGATAAATATCACCCTGCAACGTCCACTCGCCATTGGCCATATCCATATCGGCGCGGAATCCACCGCGCAATTGCTCGTAATTATCAATCTTCCGGGCAAAGAAATCCTTGGCATTATCACGGGAAAACCCTTTACCGTAAACGCGAAAATAGCCATTATCGCCCAAGGCTCCGCCATAGCGAAGCGCGCCGAAACCACGTTCATCCTGCGTGCCGCCACCGCCAGCCAGCAATCCGCCCTGCGTATCTTCGGCGTGTTTGGTGATAATGTTAATCACCCCATTCACGGCGTTGGCGCCCCATACGCTGCCGCCGGGGCCGCGGATCACTTCGATGTGGTCCACATCCTCCAGCATCACATCCTGAACATCCCAGTTAACACCATTAAACAATGGTGTAAAAACGGAACGGCCATCAATCATAACCAGTAAATTCTCCGAAAAAATGTTCGTGAAACCGCGTGCAGATACCGCCCACGAGTGACCGTCAACACGCGCCACATCCAGCCCCGGCACCAACCGCAGGGCTTCCGGAATCGTAGTTGCGCCCGAATGCCGGATATCCTCGCCTGTCAGAACAAACACTGCGGCAGGCGTATCGCGTACAGCTGTAGGTTTGCGTGTAGCGATGCTCACATTCACCTGCATCAAATCAGACAGCGCCATATCCGCCAGCGCTAATACACGCGTATGCGAACCATCAGCACCCGCCTGCGCCAGAGGCGCCAGTAACATCAATGACAATAAGCATCCTGAAATTCGCCACAGCCCACCATGGCAGCGTAATCTGCATCTGCTTCTCAATATCCCCTCACTCAACACAGCATACCCCTACAAATTCGTGCCGGAGCAAACTATAGACAAGTCAACCGGAGTAAAGCACACATATCTTTGTGGATTCCCGTCTGGAATAAGGGAGTAGGGGGGGTCTTCGAGTGCAATCTGCAACCTGTCAGAGTCGGAATCAAAAAACTTAATGTCTGATATTCCGGCACACGCTTTCGACCGAAGTGTAAGGTTTAATTCGTGTCCGTTCATTCGCTTCAAATTGCGCTTCACTTATCCATGCGCATACGTAGTAACTGAATCGCTCCGCTGCTTCATTGCCGATAATAAAGGCAATACCGGGCGGCAATGTGGTGGTAGCCAGCGGTGCGCTGCGATATTCAGGTGTCGGCATCACCCATTGATAACCTGAACAGACACGATTGGCAATTTTGAATCAGTGGAGCGAATCAGTGGACGAGTAGAAATTGTAGGATAGCTTGCCTCGCCATGCCCCGCCTGCACCACTTGTTCTCGCTCCTTGTCGCGCTCGCACTGTTGCCGCTCGTTGCGTCAGATCTGTTGGCCGCGCCGGTGGATATTGATGCTGACCAGATCAGTCGAACTGCCGATGGCGTAGTGATTGCACATGGTCATGTGATCATCAAACGCCAGTTCGATACGTTGACGGCCGATGAGGTGACCTACCGAACCCACGAGCATGTACTGGAAGCCAAAGGACATGTGATCATCAAATCGGACAAGGCCATGATCACGGCAGAACAGGCCATCATGAGCACCGGCAGCAAAACCGGCCATATGCGCAAGGCTGTCATTACGCTACCCGGCGGCGAGCGCCTGACCGCTGAACGGGTGAAGCGCATTGATGATCAAACCTACGAAGCGGATGAATTGACCTTCTCTTCCTGCCCGATTGATCAGGAATCATGGCGTATTGCGGCAAAACATGCGGTGCTGGACGAGCAGGACGGCAGCCTGCGCGCCAGCCACAGTCGCTTCGAGCTGTGGGGCGTTCCTGTGCTGTACACGCCGTGGTGGCAACAGTCGCTAAAAAGGAAAAGTGGCCTGCTGACCCCTTCTGTTGGCAGCGGCAAACGGCGTGGCACCGAGCTGGCCCTGCCATACTATTTTGCGCCGGCGGACAACTGGGATGTCACGCTGACGCCGCACTGGATGAGCGCGCGTGGTTTAATGGGCGAGGGAGAGCTGCGTCATGTATCTACCTGGGGCAGGGAAATGATTGATGTGGCCGGCATCAATGATACGGTAACCGGCACCAATCGCAGCCGTTTGCGGGGTGACCTGCACTGGCGTCTGCCGGCGAATTTGCAATTGGATGCACACGCCGATCATGTGAGCGATCATGATTATCTCGCTGATTACGCCAGCGGCAGGACAATCAGTTCCATCTATCTGCAAAGCATGGCGACACTGTCGCAACCGCTGCAGTTCAACACACAGCAATATGGCCGGGTTCAGGGCGACTGGCAGGTGCAGGCCGCCCATCAACAGAATCTGCTGTTAACCAGCAATGCCGCAACACTGCAGATCGTGCCACGCATCCAGAGCAATCTGCAGTGGGCACCTTCCGCCCATCCCACCTTCCCCCATGCAATCTTGCATTTTGATCAGCAAAGCACCCGTTTTGTCCGGCGCAGCGGCGTCGATGGCTGGCGGGTTAATCTGCATCCCTATGTGGAAATACCATGGCAACTGACCGGAGGTGGCATATCGGCCACCGCGCGCGGGGGGCTACAACATACGCGTTACTGGTTGAATCAGCCGACGGCGCTGGGTGATACCACGCCGAGCCGAACCACCGGTGAAGCCAGCCTGCAGGTTCGTTCCGATTTCGAACATATAGGCAGCGACCGAACATGGCGGCATGTAATTTCACCCATTGTACGCTACGATTATGTTGATGCTCCCAACCAGTCCGCACTGCCAAATTTTGATTCGGCGTTCGGCCTGATGAGCTGGAGCAACCTGCTCTCCGGCAACCGCTTTTCCGGCTATGACCGTATCGAAAAAACAAGTCGTATCAGTGTGCTGCTGGAGAGCCGGCTGCAATCGAAGCCGGCGGTTTCAGCCGCCGCTCGCGATATCCTCATTGTCCGGGCCGGAGGTGCCTACGACCTGTTGCGCAAAAGTGTGGATAATGCCCTGCAACCGGCCCCTACGCGGCCATTCTCCAACCTGCTCGGAGAGTTGATTTGGCAACCTGTCGCCGGGGTGCGTTTCTACACTAGCGGCCAGTACAACACGGCGGTGCGCTACTGGGCCACCTTTAATTCATCCGTGGACTGGACCGTATCGCCGGGTAACAAGCTCCATGCCGGCTATCGTTTTACTGATGCGCGTTATTTCAGACGAGCCCAGTTACTTGATCTGCGCGCCAGCACCCGCTTGGCTACCCGCTGGCAGGCAACAGGCCGGGTGCAATATGATCTGGCGCTAAAATTATCACAACAAACCGCTATCGGACTACAATATAGTCATGCCTGTTGGCGGCTCGGTGGCGAGGTTTATCGCGTCAACCGGCGCAGTGGCACCACGACAGCGGCCAATTTTGGCTTCCATCTGTTGCTCGAATTCAAGGGGCTGGGTAGCGTTGGTTCCTGCCCTGGCAGTGCTTCCTGACAGGATCGGTCAATCACCGACTCTGTTATAGCAACTTGATGGCTTCGAAAGTGGCCATCAACTATTAAGTTCAACATTCTCACCACTGGAGTCTTCATGCCGTTCCCATTTTTGCTGGTTATAGCGCTATTATTCGCCCTTCCGGCCAGAGCTGAACCGATTGACAGCATTGCGGCGATTGTGAACAACGAGGCGATCACCTGCTATCAGGTCGAGCAGGACACCGCTGATCTGCTAATGCAATTGCGTCAATCCGATTCAACATTTCTCCCCTCCACCGAGGCGCTCAATCAACGCTCGCTGGATGCGCGCATCGTCAAGACGCTGCAGCTGCAGGAGGCGCGCAAGCTGGAGTTGAAAATCAGCAAGGATGAGCTGAATAATGCCATTGAAAACGTGGCAGACAAAAACAACCTGTTGCCCGATCAGTTGAAGGATGCGCTTGAGCAGCAAGGCCTCGACTTTCAGCGTTTCAAGGACAACCTGCACGACCAGCTGCTGATCAGTAAACTGATTAACATTGGCGTGCGCAGCAAGTTGCAAATCTCCGAAGAGGCCATTGATGAGTACTATAGGAAATATATAGCGGTGCCCAAAGCGCGTCGGGAAGTGCAGCTGGGTCAGATCTTTCTCTCCCTGCCCGCCGAACCGTCGCCTGAATTGCTGGCTCGCGTGCGCGACAAGGCACGCAGCATTCGACAGCAGCTGGCTGGCGGCAAGGATTTTGCCCAATTGGTTGCCATCTATTCGGAGTCACCCGACCGGCAGCAACAGGGTGTCATGGGCTGGTTCACCGAAGGCTCAATTACACAACGCTTCGCTCCGGCACTGGAGCTGCCTGTGCATGAAGTCACTCAGCCCATTCGTTCACCATCCGGCTTTCATATCCTCAAGGTCTTGAACGAACGCTGGAAAAAACCCAAAGCTGTCGGAAAAAGCTATGATGAGGCGCATGCCCGCCATATTCTGCTGCGTATACCTGCATCTGCCGACGAGGCGACCCGCGCCAAAATCCGGCAACGCGCCGAGGATATTGCCAGTAACATGCAGGATGCCAGTGACGAAGCCTTTGCAACCCGCGCCAAAGAGATATCCCAGGGTCCCAGTGCCAGCAGGGGCGGTGATCTGGGATGGTTCAAGAAAGGCTCCATGGTGCCGGAATTTGAAAAGGCCGTCTTTTCCATGCAGCCGGGGCAGACCAGTGGTGTCGTCAAGACCAAATTCGGACTACATATCATCCGCCTGATTGCTCGCCGCCATGTCGATCCCAATTCGCTACAGGCCAACCGCGATAAAATCAGCCAGATTCTGTCTAATGTGGAGATGCAGGAGCAGTTGCCACGCTGGATTGCCAGCTTGCGTGCCGATGCCGATATTGAGTATCGCCCCTGTCCGGACAGCGATGCCCAACTGGAACGCCTGCAAGCTAAAGCCGGGCAGCAGGAAACCCTGCCTTCAAAAGCGCTGGATGCCGAGTTGAAAGCGGCAATGCAACAGTGGCAACAAGCGTGGAGCAACAGGGATGTTGCCGCTTATCTGGCTGCCTATTCCAGCCACTTTAATCCGGGCAAGCAGTTCGCCGATCTCGCGGCCTGGAAAGCAGCCAGAACTCGCGCCATTAGCAGTAAGAAACATATCCGTATCTCCATCGGCAATATCAAGATCAGCCACCTCGATCAGGGCCATGCCCGCATCGAATTCAGCCAGCATTATGAAGCGGATACCCTGGCCCGTAATGATGCCAAACTGCTACTCATGGAAAAAAGCAAATCAGGCTGGAAAATTATCCGTGAAATGACAGCCGCGCCCGTCAAATAACACTGCTTTTCTAGGGAGACCAACCATGAAACCAACCGTCATCACGGTCGGCGAGCCGGCCGGTATTGGCCCTGACTGCGTTATCCTCGCCTGCGAATGTCAGCCGGAACTGTTTGATCACTGCATCATTGCCGCACCGGCAAGCTGGCTAAAACAGCGGGCCAGCATGATGAATCGCACCGTGACGATCCACGAATACGACAACCTGGATGCGGCTGCCCCGCATGCCAGTCCGGGTGAATTGCACTGCTGGAACCCGCTCTCCACGCAGCCATCGGGGCCAGTTTCTCCTGGCCATCCGTCCGCAGCTACGGCTACGGCTGTCATCCACTGTATTGAAGCGGCCGCACTGGCCTGTCTGCGGAGCGAGGCTGCCTCCATAGTGACCGGCCCGATTGAAAAAGCGGTATTACGCAGTGCCGGGTTTGATTTTCCCGGACATACTGAATTTCTCGCCTGGCTTGCTGCTGCATCTGAATTACAACCAGCCAGCCAGCCACAATCCGGGCCGAAAACCGGCGAACGCACCGTCTCTGACTTTGTCATGATGCTGGCATCCGACCAGATCCGTGTCGCCTTGCTGACAACCCATATGGCCATGCGCGATGTGCCGGATGCGCTGGATGTGAAGAAAACGCTGCAATGCTTGCATATTGTCAACCATGATCTGCGCAGTCGTTTCGGTATTGCCACGCCGAAGCTGGCGCTGTGCGCCCTGAATCCACACGCCGGCGAACAGGGTCATTTTGGTCGTGAAGAGATCAATATCCTGGAACCAGCCGCACAGCTGGCCCGCGATCAGGGCGTGACAGTCAGCAAGCCGTTGCCGGCTGACACGGTATTTTCGGCAGCCATGCGAGAGCAGTATGACGCTATAGTCTGTTGCTACCATGATCAGGCCCTGATTCCAATCAAAGCGTTGAGTTTCGGCGAGGCGGTAAACGTAACTCTGGGGTTGCCGTTTATTCGAACCAGCGTTGATCACGGCACTGCACTTGACCGGGTTGGCCAATCCAGCGTATCCTGTTCCAGTATGATTGCGGCCATTCGCATGGCAGACCGGATGCATACGCGTTTATAACAAATAAGGTTAGTTCGTGAGAGCGAAGCGAACCGCGAATGAACGCGAATAAGGGCAAGGGCTTATTCTCCTGTGAGGGATGTAGAGCAGCATACAAGTATATACTTTCGATCTATGCTATATGATTCAGATAAAACGATTCAGATAAAACGTATCCGTTCTCCGCGATAGCGGCTTCGTACAACCACCATCCGGAGATCATGAACACAGTAGGCGCATGTGCAGATCAACCAGCTTACGGGTCAAATCCTGCTGGCATCGCCTTCTGCAAATTGCCTTTTAATTCGTGTTCATTCGTGTTCATTCGTGTTCATTCGTGTTCATTCGTGTCATTCGTGTCATTCGTGTCCAGATTTGCTTTTCTAAAACAGACACTTAACCTGTTGATTACCAACATGCAATTCAATACTTCTAAAATTTCTTCTACATTTTGTACGAGATATTTTCGTAAGAGACTAACGCCTCACACTGACTCACATCGCTCTCTGATCGCCTCGCTTAGTGGCTCGCCAATATCCAGCATCAACCCTTCATCTTCCGCTTCAATCATAATACGCAGTTTTGGTTCGGTACCCGACATACGCACATTGATGCGGCCACTTTCGCCCAGGCGCGTTGCCGCTTCATCAATCATCAACTGTAGCTGTGTATCGGCCAAAACATCCTTGCGTTCCTGCATCACAATATTCCACAGCTTCTGGGGAAACAGCGTCATCTCCGAAGCCATCTCGGAGACCGGTCGGTTCTGCACGCGCATGGCGGAGAGCAGCTGAATCCCGGTCATCAAACCATCGCCTGTCGTGTTGTGATCCAGCAGAATCATATGGCCGGACTGCTCGCCGCCGATGTTGCAACCTTTATCGCGCATCATTTCCAGCACATAGCGATCGCCCACTGCAGCACGGTGCATGGTTAGCCCCAGACCACCCAAATAACGTTCGAGCCCCATGTTGCTCATCAGCGTGGTGACAACACCGTTGCCTCTTAAATGGCCGGAGGCGTGCGCATGCTCGGCCAGAATCGCAATCACGCGGTCGCCATCAACAATACGACCATTGGCATCGCAGGCAATCAAACGATCTGCATCACCATCCAGCGCCAGCCCAATATCCGCACCCGACTCCACCACGCGTCGCGTCATGGATTCAGGATAGGTCGAACCACATTCATGATTAATATTATAACCATCCGGCTTGTTATGCATGCTGATCACGTCACAACCCAGTTCGCGCAGCATGCGCGGCGCCACATCATAAGCCGCACCATTGGCGCAATCGATCACCACCTTAAAACCATCCAGCCGCATATCACGAGGCAACGATCCCTTCAGGAACTCGATATAACGTCCGCGCGCATCATCGATGCGAATCGCTTTACCAACCCCGAGAGCTGGCGGCAACGGTGGCAGGGCATCGATACAGGCTTCGATTTCCATCTCGATTTCATCCGGCAATTTATACCCGTCCGCAGCAAAAAACTTGATGCCGTTATCACCGGCCGGATTGTGCGAAGCGGACAACATCACGCCGGCGTCAGCACGCAGGCTGCGGGTAAGATAAGCCACCGCCGGCGTCGGCACCGGCCCGACCAGCAGCACATTCATGCCCTGCGCCGTCAATCCGGCGCACAGTGCTGACTCGATCATGTAGCCGGACAGTCGCGTGTCCTTACCGATCAGCACATACGGCTGATGCGACAGGTGGCGGGTTAATACATGGCCGGCAGCCCGCCCCAAAGTCAATGCGAATTCAGCAGTCATCGGACTTTGATTGACTGTACCGCGCACACCATCCGTACCAAAATAACGTCGCATTATGTGCCTCCTTTTCCTGTCTTGTTATGCCGCTGTACGGATTTTCGCACCAATATCCCCTGTACAGCAATATCCACTTTTCCCTTGCTCAGCCTGATCGCTTTGCCGGATGGACTCTCAATTCCCGTTTTGACTTCAAACGGCCCCGCTTTCAAATCCGGTCGGATGGGGGTCGTGTCCACGGCACGCAGTGTCTCCAGCCAGACTTCAGGCCCTGTGAGCGCCACCTGCTGTGGCTTGATGCTGACCACACGCACCTGCCAACCTTCGGGCAATTCAAAATGCGCTTTCACGGGCACCGAACGAGTAGCCAGTTTGTCCACCTGCAGCTCAAGCCGATCGGGCTGAACCTTCTCAATATGCAGCCCCACCGGCAACGATACCGACGACAATTGCGGCGCCCGCTCAACCACCCCCGGCGTGGTCAGATCAGAAGCATTGATCGGCACAGTCAAATCCTGCTGGTTCAGATCTTTCAATCGCGTCTGCAGCCCGTTGATAGTGATGCGCACATGATCCGGCAGATCATTGACGATCACCATATCTGCCGGCAACCCCTGTACCTGTATCGGAACATCCATACTGACGGAACCTTCACCCTGACCATGCACCTGCAACCACATGGCAATGGCAATCACAACCGCCCAGAATTGCAGATTATAGCGCCGGAACAGATCCATGCTGCGCTGCATCAGCCATCTCCTTCTGTAATTGAATCACCTGGTTGAGGTGTCCGTATCATAGCATTCAGACGCTTAGCCAACGCCTGATGCAATGCCCGACTACTCATGACTGCGCCCATCTGTCCCTCTTCGACCAGGTGTACTTCGCCGCTCTCCTCGGATACAACGATCACCAGCGCATCCGTTTCTTCAGTTAATCCGACCGCAGCCCGATGACGCGTGCCGTAACTGCCAGCTACTGCATTGGCCTGCGCCAGTGGCAGCAACACGCGTGCGGCCACAATTCTGCCTCCGCGTTCATCGGAATCGATCACCACAGCCCCATCATGCATAGGCGCATCCGTACAGAACAATGCCTGTATCAGATCAGGACGCAGGGGCGCATCCATCTCCACGCCCGAGTCAAACAGATGTCTGAGGCCGGTATCTCGTTCAATCACCAACAACCCGCCCCAGCCGCGATGCACCAGTGAAAAGGCCGACTCGACCAGCTCCGCCAGCATGACCTCCCGATGATCGGGGCCGCTGGACAGAGGATTGATCGCCACGCGCATCAGGGCGCGACGAATCTCCTGCTGGAACAGTACGACCAGAATCACCATGAAAGCCGAGAAGAAATGGCCGAACATCCACTCGACAGTGAACAGACCGAACACGCGTGCCAACTGGTAGGTCACCACCACAATCGCAATGCCAATGAGCATCTGCACTGCACGCGTACCGCGAATCAGGCGCAGGAAAAAATAGACGACGATGGCGACGACCGTGATATCGACCACATCGGTGATGCCGAATTGCCAGTTAGCCATTGGCGTAATTTCTCCGGACAGAGGAAGTTTTTTCCGAAATTTTTATTGGAAAGAAGCAATGAAAAAACATACGAAGTCAGGATAGTTCAATTATTTCAGCTTGCAAGAAAAAAAAGATAAAGACATGCCTTATAGATATCAGCGATAGTAATATTGAATATGGGGACGGACTTATTTTACTCTGTGTCCTCTGTGGTGAAATGCCTTTGACTCTCCGCCCTGTAAAGCTCCTCTGCGCTCAGAGCAGACGCCACCCGGATCGCCCGCTTTTGTTGAGCCACATCGTGCACGCGCAATATATCGGCGCCACAGGCGATGCCCATGGCTCCGGCAGCGCCGGTTTCCAGTTCACGGTCAGCCACCGGTGCGCCGGTCAGTTGTCCTAAAAATGATTTACGTGACAGGCCGAGTAACAGCGGCATATCGAAAGTGGTTTTGAAATGCGACGTCGCACGAATCAGTGCCAGGTTGTCCTCTAATCGTTTACCGAAACCGATACCGGGATCGAGGATGATCGAGGATGCATGTATGCCTGCCTGCAAGCAGGCCTCTATACGCTGCGTAAAAAAATCGCTGATCTCCTGAACCACATCGTTGTATACAGGCTGTCGCTGCATGGTTTCGGGATTGCCCTGCATATGCATCAGACAGACATCCGCCCCGCTTTGCGCTGCGGCTTGCAATGATCCGGCGTCAAATCTCAGTGCGCTGACATCATTGATGATACTTGCGCCGAATTCAATGGCCTGACACATGACTGCCGCTTTCATCGTATCCACAGATACCGTGCAACCATGCGCTGCCAGCGCCCGAATCACCGGCATCACCCGTTCCATCTCTTCCTTCTCCGATACGGGTACGGCGCCGGGTCGGGTGGATTCACCACCCACGTCAATAATATTCGCTCCCTGCTCGTACATTTCAATACCGTGCGCAATGGCGGCATCGACATTGAAAAAATCACCGCCGTCCGAAAACGAATCGGGAGTGCAATTCAGCACCCCCATAATCCATACATCGCCCCGTTGACCATCTTCAGTCAGCGGGCGCTGCCAGCACGATGGCATCAGTTGGCCTTGGCCTCGTCCCCGGATGGTTTATCCGCTTTCGTTTCACTGCCGACATCAACCTTCTCGGATGGCTCTTCCGGCGGCGTGCCGGTTGAAGATGGCCGCTCTTCATATTCCTTGATCAACAGGGGCTCCTTGCCCTCCATGACGCGATCAATATCGGTCGTATCCAGTGTTTCATACTTGATCAGCGCCTTGGCCAGCAGATGCAACTGATCCATGTGTTTCTTCAGAATCTGCCTGGCACGATCATAATTATCCTCGATGAGTTTACGCACCACAGCATCAATCTTGCGCGCCGTCTCTTCCGATATATTGGTCTGACGGGTAATTTCACGACCCAGGAAGGGTTCGTGTTCACGTTCGCCATACACCATCGGCCCCAACTCATCCGACATACCCCACTGGGTCACCATATTGCGCGCTAACTGGGTGGCGCGCTCGAAATCGTTGGATGCGCCGGTGGTCATCTGACCCAGCACCAGCTCCTCGCCCAGTCGACCGCCCATCATAATGGAAATCTGGTCACGTAGATATTCCTTGTCATGATTAAACCGGTCTTCCTCCGGCATCTGCATGGTAATACCAAGCGCCTGTCCACGTGGAATAATACTCACCTTATGCACCGGATCGGCATGCTTCAGATGTTTGGCAACCAGGGTATGACCAGCCTCATGATACGCCGTCGTTTTCTTCTGTTCGTCGGAGATAATCATGGAGCGCCGTTCCGTTCCCATCATCACCTTGTCCTTGGCCGTTTCAAAATCAGCCCGGGTAACTTTATCGCGATCATAGCGCGCCGCATTCAGCGCCGCCTCATTGACCAGGTTGGCCAGATCAGCGCCTGAAAAACCCGGCGTGCCGCACCCCAGTTCCTTGGCGTTCACATCGCTGGACAACGGTACTTTACGCATATGCACTTTCAGAATCTGTTCGCGACCCAGCAAATCAGGGCGTGGCACCACCACCTGCCTGTCGAAACGACCGGGGCGTAACAGCGCCGGATCCAGCACATCGGGGCGGTTGGTGGCAGCCACCAGAATCACACCTTCATTGGACTCGAAACCATCCATCTCGACCAGCATCTGATTCAGCGTCTGTTCACGCTCATCATTACCACCGCCAATACCTGCACCGCGATGACGCCCCATGGCATCGATTTCATCGACGAATATGATACATGGCGCATGCTTTTTGGCCTGCTCGAACATATCGCGCACACGCGATGCGCCGACGCCGACAAACATTTCCACAAAATCGGAGCCGGAAATAGAGAAGAACGGCACATCCGCTTCGCCGGCAATAGCGCGCGCCAGCAGCGTTTTACCTGTGCCTGGCGGGCCAACCAGTAGTACGCCCTTGGGAATTTTGCCACCGAGCCGGGTGAATTTGGATGGCTCACGCAAAAACTCAATCACTTCGGTCACTTCCTGCTTGGCCTCATCACAGCCAGCCACATCTTCAAAGGTAGCGCGTGCATTATCCTGATTGAGCAGTTTGGCCTTGCTCTTGCCAAAGCCCATAGCGCCGCCCTTGCCACCGCCCTGCATCTGACGCATAAAGAACACCCATACGCCAATCAGCAACAGCATCGGAAACCAGGAGATCAGCACCGACAGAAAAAACGGTACCTCCTCCTTCTCCTTGACGTTAACCACCACGTGCTGATCCAACAAACGCTTGGTCAGGGTTGGATCATTCATTGGCACCGTGACATCAAAATTCTTTAACTCGCCGGACGAATTCCGCAGCTGCCCGATCACTTCGTTATCCTTGATCGTCGCTGTTTCCACCATGCCCTGATCCACTTTCTCGATAAAAGTGGAGTAGGCCATTCTATTCGCCTTGGTCATCGGCGTGGAAAACATGTTGAACAGGCTCATCATGGTCAGGCCGATGACGACCCACAACAGTATGTTCTTACCCATAAATTTCTATCCTCGCTTAAATTCAGTCATGCTTGCTTCCTGGTTGCTTACACAGCATGCCAGAATCACGCAGTGGCGCGTAAGGCTGCCCCGCTTGTATGAAAACTAGATGAACAATGGCTATTTATCCCGACCGAAAGCTGACGTGACGGGCCGCAGATGCAAGTCATCCCGCTCTCTGTAGAGTCGGCAGCGTGACAAATCAAGTCCGCCACGCCCACTTTTTTTGGTCCACGTCTCAACCATGATAATATGCCGGCGACCCGGTGTCACACCGTCGCCCAGTAGTTGAAGCATGCATTTTTGCAATAATCGAGCCCGTGCCGATGGTAAAGCATCGACCCAGACCGCCCACGGCAGGCAGAGCCCGGTTTCGGTCCGGCTTAGTTGCTGCATCAACACATCAACAACCGCATCAAGACGCGCCGCCACGCATTCGGCCTGCCGCTGCCACCTGAGAAACAGTTCGTCCGGGGCGACACCCGCCTTCGATATGGCGGGGAACAGTCGATGCCGAATCCGATTGCGCCAGATACGCAGATCACGGTTGCTCGGATCATCCAACCAGTCGATGCCTGCTTGCGCCATAGTCTGCCGTATGGTGCTTGCAGGAAGATGCAACAACGGACGCACAATGCGCAGATGTCCGATCCGACGTTCGCGCCACATGCCCCGACATCCCACTGAGCCAGCCCCCTGCAACAGGCGCATGCAGACGGTCTCGGCCTGATCGTCCCGGTGATGGCCCAGGCAGAGCGTCGCCAACTGATATTGCCGACTCCATACTTGAAATTGCGCATACCGCCCGGTCCGCGCCTCCGCCTCACTGGCATGTGAAGCGACCGCCAAACGGGCTGCGACAAAAGCAATACCCCATGCCTCTGCCTGTTCGGCCAGTTGCTCTGCCTCCCGCGCCGAAGTGTCGCGCCAGCCGTGATCAACATGCCATGCCATAACCTTGCGCCCGCTGCATACAAGCGCCAGCAACAGCGCAGTCGAATCTGCCCCGCCAGACCAGCCAACAGCGACGCTATCCGGCAAATCTGGCATATCCGCTGCGCTCAGCCACGTCTTGCACGTATCGCTGAACGTGTCATTCAACGCATCCCCGAATGCATCAATGCGTCGAAACGTACGCATCATGCCCAGCGCATCAGGCCGCGTTCAATGATGCAGGCGGTCGCCGGAGCATCTGCATCCATCAATTCAAAGATATCCGTATCCACACCGGCCAGATTTGTCTTGCCCGCCTTGATCAGCAACCACGGCGCTTCATCGTCATAGCCAAAGCGCTGGATCACCAGCAACTCCAGCCCGCCGGCAGGCATCTGATAACCGTCCAGCACCCCAGCAATTTCCGCTTGCTGCGGTCGCACGCTGCGGATGGAGGCTTTATTGCCCAACACTGCAGTCAATTCGGTGAGGGCGGATTCAGTCAGGGCGAAACCGCTATTATATAGCATCTGCACACGGTTGCCTGCCCCTGTGTTGACAGTTTTGATATGCACCTGACCCAACGGAGCCACGCCTTTGCCTCCATCGCTCGACATCACCTGCTTCGCATTATGGTCACGGCGTACGCCAGCGCTGACTTGCGGTATAGCCAGTGAAAAGGCGATGCGCTGTAGCCCCAATTGCGGGTGATTCAATTCTGAAAATGACCATTCGCCGGTCATATCCATACACATCGACAACGCCGGCATGCCAACATCTTCAATACATGCATCATGTTGTTCCAGCGCCAGCACCAGCCATTGGCGCAATCGTCGGCGCAGATCAATACCCGCTTGCGCCAGTGCCAGCACCGAGCCGCGCAAGACGCATCCGCAGGCCGAACAGTGATCGAGAAACAGGTATTCACGTTCATCCACCAAGGTTAGCAGACCCGGTAAAAATGTTTTGGCCATAAAATCAGCCGCATGACCGCCATACAAGGCATGCATTCTGGCCAGATATTCGGACCACTCGATATTCAGGCAGCCCTGACGCTGCGACAACACCTGACCGCTATGCAGCGCTCTGGTCACATTCGACTGAATTAGCACCAGTTCCCCGTCTTTCCATGCTTTCTCCAGCACTGCATCCGATTCACCGCCAACACCTTTAGCGACATGGCCGCTGCGTAAACCACCAGCACTACGTAAGCCGCTACTGCGTAGTCCTGAAATCTGACCTGCTGTACCGCTTGCCTGTTTTTTGTGAGCCAATTGCTCTTTGCGATCCAGCCATGATGTTTCCGAACGCCGCCTTGCCACCTCGACTTTGACATCTTCATCAAACACCCGAAATGCCATCAGGGTGATATTATCCTGTAACCACGGTTCACCCACCGCCTTGACAGCCCTGCCGCCTGCCATGCTCGCCAGCAACCATTTGGCGACCGGCGTGGCATGGTTGGCATTCAGATTTTCCATGGCCGCTTCATCGGGCTGAAGCTGACCGGCCAGCAACTGATCAAGCCGCTTGGCATGCAGGACATAACGCATCCAGCCACCGAAATTGCTGTCCATGCCAAGCTTCCACAATGACAGTCGCGCCCATGTCCGCCGTTGCAGATGCGCCCCCAGCTTATCTCTGGCCAGCAGTTGCAACATGCCGCCTTCATTGTGCATGCCCACTTTGGCGCGCAATTGACGCATACGCGGCACAATCTCCGGCTCCAGTCCGTAGGCGCGGATTATGCGGCTGTCATCGCCGAGCAGCGATGCATCCGGCTGATACTGTAAAAATGCCATGGGGGTGGCGGGCAACATCATCGACTCATAGGTGGCGATGCGCGTTACCTCAACCACGCCTTCCAGATAGCGTTTGAGAAAATGTTGCAACGCCCATACATAGAGTCCGCCAACCACGCACAGCATCACATGGCTGGTCTGGTCGGCATGTTCATCAGACAATCCGGCAATCGCACGGCGAATCAGTTTTAACAACAGCACATTGATAGCAGGCACCCAGGGCGCAGCATCCGCCTGATCCTGTTTCCAGCCCTGCTCCCACATCACTTCGCAAACATTCAACAGCGCCGTCGCGCCCTTTGGGTCGGCGCACCAGTGGTGTAGCAGATCGCGTGACAAATGTGGATTCTGCTTGCGCAGATAGGCCACCATGCGCCGCACCTTCTCATCCATATGCGGCAAGGTATGGGCCGAAACTTTCTCCCCCTGCACCACATAGCGCACTGCATAGGCCTGTAATTTACGCAACGCAGTCGCAATGGTCCGCTCCACATCCGGCTGCACTGCATAGGGAATATACTCACGCGCCTGTGCGCCCGGCACGCGAATCGGTAAGCGCTGAACATCCACAGCACAGCGGTCGGCTGGCTGCTCCTGCCGATTCAGAATGGGCCGGTACCAGCTCCAGCGGAATGAAAAATAATCGGGCGAAATCATAATATTGGCAGTGTCCTCATAAGCAGGCTAATTATCAAGGGGCAACAGGAAATAAACGACAATCAAGTTTCGTGCCACTCTGCCAAGTGGTAGCATGCCGGCCTTATGCACCAAACTTTCATACTCCGACAACTGCTGGCGACGGCAATCATATTGCTCATGCCAATGACTGCTGGGGCGGCTGAAATTGCTGTCACGCTGCCGCCACTGGCCGGTCTGGTGACCATGCTGGATCAAAAAGCGGAGGTGACCTGCCTGCTGCCTGCCGGTGCCGATCCGCACCATTTTCAAATGTCCCCACGTAAAGTTGAAGCCCTGAACCACAGCGAATTGCTCATTCGCGCCGGTGCTGATGATGCCGGCTGGCCCCTGCTCCCAGACCATGCCCGAACACTGAAGCTGTGGCCCCGCACGGATCACGGCTGGCTTAATCCGTCATCCGTGCGCGATGCACTGCCATTGATCGCCAAGGCACTGATCCGGCTGCAACCAGAAAGACGGGACGCCATTGATATAGCACTGATTCATGCCCTGCAACAGACGCGTGATATAGAACAGGCATGGCGCAAAGCCCTGTCCGGTCTCGCCACTGACGGCGTCCTGATGCAGCATCCATCCTGGCGACGCCTGATGCAGCATATGGGCATTGCCGTTCTGGCGGTACTGGAATCCACCCATCACGGGCACGAAATGGGGCCGCACAAGCTGGAATATGCCCTGTCCACGCTCAACCAGCATCCCGATGCCTGGCTGCTGGACGATGCCACCCATAGCAATCAGGCGCTCGACTGGCTGGCCCGACACGCCGCCCGCGCACCACACCGCGTCACTCTCGATGCTCTGGGTAGTTGCGGTCTCTCATGGAGCGAACTGATGCAGATGAATATCGCTCGCATCAAAGGCCGGTCGCAGCCATGAGCGTTCCTGTTCTCCAGGTCAGTCATCTCAGTTTCGGACCGCTTCACAAACCGATTCTCGACGGCATTAACCTGAAACTGGAGGCCGGCCACTTCCTCGGCATTGTCGGCCCCAACGGCGCCGGCAAAAGCACGTTGCTCAATATGATGGCCGGGCTGACGCCCCCTTCCAGCGGTCATATTGATCTGTTCGGTCGTTGCCTGACGCGCTTCAGCCGCCACAAACTGCTCAGTCAGATCGGTTTTTTACATCAGTTGCACGATGCTACGCCAAGGCTGCCTATGCGTGTGCAGGATGTGGTGGCAATGGGTTTAGCCGATTACGCCACGCCATGGCGGCGTAACCGTCACCTTCAGGAGATCGTGGATACGTTAAAATTGCTCGATATGGATCATCTGGCCGATGCCGATTTCCGCCAGCTCTCCGGCGGCCAGCGTCAACGCGTCCGCCTGGCCCGGGCGCTGGTCCGTCAACCGAAATTACTGTTGCTCGATGAGCCGTCGGCAGCGCTGGACAGCGTACGACAGGAGAAACTGTTTCAGCTGCTACGGCGATTATGTGATGACGCCGGCATGAGCGTGATTATGGTTGAGCACGATATTGCCGCCATCAGTTCGCATGTCGATTCCGTCGCTTGCCTGAACCGGCAGATTCATTATCACGCCATGAAAGGCGAAGACATCCCCGAAGATGCCTGGCGCGCCATGTATGGCGATCATATCCACATCGTAGCGCACGACGCCCACTGCATCGGCTGCGCCCCGGGCGATTTGAATCAAGAACATCAGACGCAGATGAACACAGATAAAATAACTGGGATACAGCGGTAGTAGTATGACAAGCATGATCTCTGAATTTCTGGCTAGCCCGGTGATGCGCGAGGCGTTGCTGCCGGCGCTGTTGGTGGCTTTTGTGACGGCCTCCATGTCGGTGATGGTGATGGCGCACCGCTTATCATTTCTGACCGTCGGTGTATCGCATGCGTCACTGGCCGGGTTGGGCCTGGCTGTGACATTGTCACTGCCGCTGCTGCCGACAGCGACTGTATTCTCGGTCTTGATCGCACTGCTGTTGGCCCTGATGCCGAGGAAGAAGGGTATCTCCGAAGATGCTGGAACAGGCATGTTGTTTGCCGGCAGTATGGCGCTGGGCGTGCTGCTGATCTCTTCGACCAATAGCGCCCGGGTCGATCTGTTTGGATTGCTATTTGGTAATATCCTGACAATTTCGCCGGTCGATCTGCACTG
This sequence comes from Mariprofundus sp., assembly GCA_027019785.1. Taxonomy (GTDB): domain Bacteria; phylum Pseudomonadota; class Zetaproteobacteria; order Mariprofundales; family Mariprofundaceae; genus Mariprofundus. The sequence continues at coordinate 22,577 of JALUWF010000268.1, forward strand.
GCTCTACCTGATGTCCAGCCTGATTCCGCTATTGTTTGTGCTGGCGGCGCGAGCCTGGTGGAGTATCGCCTTCGATGCGGTGACGGCGGATGCATCCGGTTTGCCCGTATCCGCGCTGCGCCTGCTGCTCTACGGTCTGGTTGGCCTGACCGTGATTCTGTGTGTCAAACTGGCCGGCATTGTTTTAACCGCCGGGCTGATGATTCTGCCGGCTGCCTGCGCCTGGTTCTGGGGCCGCTCGTTGTTCAGCCTGTGGCTGCTTTCGTTGCTTTTTTCTGTGACAGGTGCCATGGCCGGACTGTTCTTCTCCTATATCTACGAATGGCCTTCCGGAGCAACGGTGGTGCTGTCTCTGTGCACGCTGTTCATCCTCAGTTGGGGGCTAAACTGGGCAAAATCACGTCTAACCGCCTAACCAAGCATAGCCGGAACCAAACAGGTTCGAACCACAGAGGACACAGTGAGCACAGTTTTGACTTTCTCTGTGCTCTCTGTGGTAAATTTTTTTTCGCATTTTACACATCACTGGGTTCGCACTATCACTATCACCGCTATCAATAATCCGGCAGACAGTGATGCAAAGACAACTTTAAGGGCCGGACGGAGCACCGACTCGGGCACGCTGTTGTGCAGGCGCGCCGACCAGCTGCTGCTTTTGGGCAGAATAAGCAAAATTCCCAGCCATGCGCCAGACAGAAACAACAGCTGGCCGTCCAACACATCGCGCCAACGATTCTCCAGCAGCATGTTGATGGTGATAGCGCCCAGCGCCATCATCAGTCCGCACAGGGCCGAGGTGCCAACAGCAAAGCGCAATGCCACAAAACGGCGCAGCAATGGCGCCAACATGGTGCCGCCGCCAATACCCAGCGCACCGGAAACAAAGCCGATGGGGCCGGAAAACAGCGAAAGAGACAGGCGACTGACCGAGCCATGCTTTGCTTCCCGGCCATAATCGAAAGCAATCCATGCATCTAATGCTGCCAGCGCCAGCAACACCCATGCATCGGGCAGTCGCAGGGTGATCCATAAGCCCAGTCCGGCGCCGATGATGAGTCCGGGCAGCAATTGTGTTGCCGCATGGTTATCGATATGTCCGAGACGCCAGTGGGCGCGGGCTGAAAAAAAGCCGGTAATCACCACCGCGACCAGACTGGCGAACACCTGCACGGCAACCCCTTCAGTTGACCTTGGCATGCAGGCGTAAAACAGCGGCATATAAATCAGGCCACCGCCCACCCCTGCCAGGCCGGCCAGCGTGCCGGCGACCGCACCCGCTGCGAGTCCGACCGCCAAACCATACAGCAACAGGGACAGATCAATTTCAGGCATGTGGGGCCAGTTCAGCAGATGTAGGGTTTGAATGCTTGAACAGCAGGTAGCGCTGATACTCTTCCAGACCCATCTTGCCCTGAACATAGAGCTGCTGGTCGGCCAGCGTGTCTGCATCGCTGATGCCATGCTGCCGATTATGGGCATCCGCAACAGCCATGCGCTGGTTAATTTCATCATCAACAATCCCGCTTGAACGCTGCATAGCCACTTCGCGCCACTCGGAGGAGTTGGAATATTGACTCTTATTTCGGCTCATGAGCCAGATAATACAGCGATTGAACGCATAGTCGAAACTCAAGGCATCGAGGCGGCCGGGGACGTTGAAAAATTGACGCCACAACATTCGGAGGTTCAGTCTGAGGGGTGCGGAGGAGGCATCGCTTCACCGACATTCAAGCAGCAAGGAGTTTCAGATGATGGAACACAAGAAACGCACCAAACTCAGATCACAGCAAAACCAGAGCATCCAGCGCTATTCATGCATGGATGTCCACTACGAGGATCATCTCAGGTTGGCTTGGTTATCCATGAACGCAAAGCCTGTGCCCTGCTTTACACCGGCACTTAGCCAAGAGATTCAGCACTGGTATAGCTTGTTGCGGGAGCAGAAAGCTCCCGAGTATCAAGGCATCCGCTATATTGTCTCCACCGGCGCTCAGGGTGTCTACAATCTGGGTGGCGACCTGAGCCTCTTCTGCAAACTGATTGAGCAACAGGATCGACAAGGATTACTGGACTATGCCATTGCCTGCAACGATATCCTGTACAGCAATCACACCGGCATTAACGGTGAAATAACAACGATCGCGCTAGTGCAGGGCGATGCGTTGGGCGGCGGCTTTGAGGCGGCAGTATCCAGTGAAGTCTTGATTGCCGAGCGTAGCGCCAAAATGGGACTGCCCGACATCCTCTTCAATCTATTCCCCGGCGCAGGTGCTTACAGCCTGTTGTCGCGAAAAATCGGCATGGTCGAAGCCGAACGACTGATTCTCAGTGGCAAGTTGTACACGGGTGAACAGATGCATGCGCTCGGCGTGGTGGATATTCTGGCTGAGGATGGTCAGGGCAAACAGGCGGCTTACGATTATATCAAAAGAGAGAGCCGATTACGCAATGGTTATCGCGCTTTCCGAAAGGCCAAACGTTGTACCAATCCGCTCACGTTTGAAGAATTACGTAATGCCGCGTTTATCTGGGTCGATGCAGCATTCCGGCTTGAAAGCAAAGACCTGAGAATGATGCAACGGCTGGTGAAGCGGCAAATGGCAAGATCAGTCTGACTGCAGTAATGCATACTCCGGATTGACATCCGGAGTATGCATTACTCATTGCAGAAAGGACCTATGGCACACGCACCCCCGGCTTATTAATCATAAATAATCCGGGCTAGGCGTTCATGCGTTGCACATATGCTTGCAATGCGGAACATCCCCGTTGAAATGCGTGTCGCAACTGTGCTGTATAGTGCGCCATATCATCGCCATCCAGTACATCCCGTTGAGATTCAATTTCGATGCAGAGTGACACAACGCTCTGGACACCCAATGTGGCAGCGCTGCCTTTAAAACCATGCACACGTTCAAGAAATTGACTGGTTTGTCCCAAGCGGGCAAGGGCATCGAGTTGCGCCAGATGCTCTCTGCCACTGGAGAGAAAAGACTGAAACAGATGTTGCCGTTTGTGCGGTGAAATGATCATGCTGAACAACTCATCAAGCGTATCTTCATGAAGCGTCGTCTCCGATTTGGTATCTGCCTGGGCTTCTATATGCACGATATCGGAATGGACATCGCTATGGGCATGCTCCGCTACCTTCTCCAATAATGTGGCCATCTGTACCGGCTTGGTGATATAATCATTGGCTCCGGCGTGCATGCATTCCCTAATGGTATTCGGCAAGGCATCGGCGCTGAGCATTAATACCGGCGTGCTGGCGCTGGTATCCATAAATCGGAATTGTTTGAGCACTTCTAATCCACTGACTTTGGGCATATTCATATCCAACAGAATCAGATCGAATGTTGCATCGTTGGCCAACATATCGAGCGCTTGCTCGCCATCTCCGGCCAGAGACACCCGGTGACCGGCTTGCCTTAGTACGGCGAGGATGACCTCCTGATTCACCGGGTTGTCTTCTGCAAGCAGAATATGTAGCGGATTGGCTGCCTGTTTTCGTTGCAAGACTTCAACCATGGAAATCACATCATCGGAATGATGCACGACACTTGCTGCGTGCAGTGCGTTAAATAATAGCCTATCCTGCACAGGAGGATGTAACACGGCAGCAAACCCGCCTGCAATCATGGCCGCATCTGTCGTGCGCTGCTGATCCAGTCCAATCAGAATCATATTCAAGCCGGCCAGTTCCTGTTTGTCGCGAACAGCTCGGGCCATAACCTCAGGCTTACAATGCAAAGCATGCATATCCAGAATCAACACATCAAAGCCCTGCCCCGACGACCATGCATCCACCAGCATGGATAATACCTGTGTTTCTTCATGCACCAACGCCACATGCACGCCCCAGCCTTGTAGCAATAGTTCCACCGATGCGTCGGTTTTTTCGACGTCTGAAAGCAATAACGCATGCAACCGTGAGAGTGCCTGCTCCCCGTTTTGCTCTGCCTGCCGTTCAAATGGCAGCTCTATGGTAAACGTACTGCCCTTATCCAGCTTGCTGACCAAAGATATACGCCCCCCCATCAGTTCAGCCAGGTTTTTTGCAATCGTGGTGCCCAGCCCGGTACCACCAAAACGGCGTGTGATGCTACTGTCGGCCTGCGTAAAACGCTCAAAGATCATAGACTGTTCCTCATCGGACATGCCGATACCGGTATCGCGAATGCAAAAATGAAGCCGTGTTGAATCTTCGGCCACTTCGATCATTTCCACCACGATATCCACGCCTCCCTGCTGGGTAAATTTCACTGCATTACCAATGATATTGACCAGGATTTGTTTCAGCCGTTTCGGATCACCCAGCAGTGCATAGGGCGCTTCGGGATCAAGTAACAGATTCACACCAATACCTTTGTCTATGGCCTGCGCTTCAAACATGGCGACCACGGCATGCATCAGTTGATGCAGATCAAACGCTTCATCCGCCAGTTCCAGCTTGCCCGCTTCGATCTTGGATATATCCAAAATGCGCTCAATCAAACCCAGCAGGTGATAGGAAGAATCCCTGATGACATTGGCAAAATGCATTTGTTCGGGGGTCAAATTAGAACTCCGGGACAGATCATTCATGCCGATAATGCCATTGAGCGGCGTCCGCAGTTCGTGGCTCATATTGGCGATAAAGCGGGATTTGGCTTCATTGGCTGCCTTGGCTGCATCAATGGCATGGTTCAGCTTTCGAATCAGGCTGGCCATAAACATCGGCACAACAGCAAGAATAATCAGCATGGACAGCACCAGCCCTATATGCTGATGCCAGAATGGTGCCAACAGGGTGATCGGTAAAAATGCTGCTAACGATAGCAACGTAGTATAAATCAGGTACTTCAGACCGAACCTGAAACCGTTGCCGGTAATCACCCACAGATAGATAGTAACAAATACTACGCCATCTTCACCTTCCGCCAAAATCACGCCGAGCGAAATCATTGCAATATCAGCTGTTATGCCGAGCAGCCTGCGAGTACGATTCTTTTCCGGTGAGATCAGAATCCACGCCAATATGCCCAGCGCGACAGGCAGATAGGCCAGACTCAGGTAACAGGCCAGATCAGGGCCTGTAAAACAGAAATAGATGCTGATTAATACGGCAATCAGGATACGGAACAGCGTTTGTTCATGCTCGCTGTCCGGTCTGTTTTGCAGGCGTTCCTTCACCCAAATCAGCCTTTTTGTTGTCATAGCTCTATACTGGCAGCAAATCTGTTGCCAATCTATTGATGGGCTGGCCGAACCTCGTATTTAAGATAGTCGATACTGGAAACGCTACGGACATCATAACAAGGAAGTGTAGCAGATTTGAAATTAAATGCCCTGCAGCCATGGCGCTGCTGTTGATGCCAGCTGATCAAATAGTGCCGACAACTCAGACACGGCGCGGGCTTTGGCCTCTCGGCGTCCTGCGCCTGCTCAGTCATCCGTATCCACTTGAATCATACCGTTTTCAACCCGGACGGGAAATGTCTCAATATCATCATAGGCAGGCGGTGTTAGCGCTTTGCCATCTCGGATACAGAAACGAGCACCATGGCGCGGGCAGATAACCTGATCGCCTTCACATTCGCCGCTGGCCAATTCGCCGCCGTCATGCGTACAGACATCCTCGATGGCAAAGTATTCTCCATCGAGATTGAATATGGCGATTTCACAATATGGTGTATTAATGATTTTACGACTGCCCGGCGGCATCTCGCTCACCGGTGCAACATCAATCCATTCAGCCATCATATCCTCCAGTAATCGAACAGGCACAACATACAAGCATTGAACCGCAAAGTACGCAAAGGTACGCAAAGTTAAAACCAAAGATGAAAGCGTTGAATATCCGGTGTCTTGAGGTAAAGACTCCAAGCCCCAATAAAATCTTATTTTGACTTTCTTTGCGAACCTTTGCGCCCTTTGCGGTGAAAGTTTTTGACTATGCCTTTAAAACATCCCCAGTTGCAAGCGCGCTTCATCGCTCATCATGGAACGATCCCAGACCGGATCGAAGACCAGTTGCACTTCCACATCATGGACATGCTTGACGGATAGCACCTTGGCGCGTACATCATCGACAATGAACGGGCCCATGCCGCAGCCAGGTGCGGTCAGCGTCATGATAATATCGACATGGTTTTTGCCATCATCGGTGTCCACCACATGCACATCATAGACCAGCCCGAGATCGACAATATTGACCGGGATTTCGGGATCGTAACAGGTTTTCAATACATCCCGGATGGCCTTCTCTTCGACAGGGCCGCATGCAACAGATGTTTTTTCATCAACTTTAGCTTCAACTGCGTTGTTGCTTTCCCCAAGCCCCAGCGCATCAGCATCCTTGCCGTCCACGCGGGCCAGGTTGCCGGAAACACTAACTGTATAGGTGCCGCCGAGCTCTTGCGTGATCAGCACCATCGCACCGGCCGGAATGGTGACCGGCGTGCCAAGTGGAATCAGAATTGCATCAACATCGCGGGTGGTGGTAACGGTATCACCGGTGCTGTTCATCATTATTCCGTTTTCGCTATGGTATGGGAGTCGGTGACGGCTGATTTCAGGGTATGCCAACACAGCGAAGCACATTTGATGCGACTGGGAAACTCGCGCACGCCGGCCAGCACGGCCAGTTTGCCCAGCGCCTCTTCATCCGGCGTTTCATCCAGATCGGATGTGACCATATGCTGGAACATGTCAAATTTCTGTGCGAATTCCGATAACGGCGTGCCTTTCACCGCTTCTGTCATCAGCGACGCCGAAGCTACCGAAATGGCGCAGCCCTCGCCCTCGAATGATACATCTTCAATCATGCCATCGTCGTTCACATCCAGATACACATGCAGCCTATCGCCGCAGAGCGGATTATAGCCATCGGCCTCATGGTTAAAATGCGCCAGCTTGCCGAAATTACGCGGCGCTTTATTGTGATCGACGATCACCTGCAAATATAAATCTCTCAAATCAAACATAAATAAACCCTTTTTGAACCGCAAAGTGCGCAAAGGTACGCAAAGAAGTCAAAACCTGTGATGGTCTGGGCAGTCTTGAAAGCTGGCAACTATTATTCTGGAGCCAAGTCATCGTAAAAAAATTCGATTTTCCTTTGCGTGCCTTTGCGTCCTCTGCGGTGAAAAAAATCATGCAAAGATCGCTTTGGCTTTTTCTAATGCTACGAACAATGAATCGACTTCGGCTTCAGTGTTGTAAACCGAAAACGAAGCACGCGCGGTGGCCGGCACCTTGAAAAACTGCATCACCGGCATGGCGCAATGGTGACCGGCACGAATGGCGACGCCTTCACGATCCACAATCGTACCCAGATCATGCGGATGCACCTGATCCAGCACAAATGACAATACGCAGGCTTTATGCGCTGCCGTGCCAATCTGGCGCAGACCATCGAATGCTTCCGCTTTGGCTGTGGCATAGGCCAGCAGCTCTTTTTCGCGTTTGGCAATCACATCAAAACCGATGCCCTGAATATATTCAATGGCCTTGCCGAAACCGATAACGCCGGCGATATGCGGCGTACCAGCCTCGAATTTGTAAGGCAGATCGTTATATTCGGTTTTTTCAAAGCTGACGGTCAGAATCATGTCGCCGCCGCCCTGATAAGGAGGCATGGATTCAAGTATCGATTCCCGGCCTATCAATACGCCAATGCCGGTCGGCCCATACATTTTGTGCGCACTGGTAACATAGAAATCACAATCCATCGCCTGCACATCTACAGCCATATGGCCCGCCGCCTGAGCGCCATCCACCAACACTTTTGCCCCCACTGCATGGGCTTTTTCTATGATCCTCTCAACCGGATTGATGCTGCCCAGCGCATTGGACATATGCACCACGCCAACGATTTTTGTGCGCTCGGAAAGCAGCGCCTCGAATGCATCCATGATCAACTCGCCGCGTTCATTGATCGGCGCGACTTTCAGTGTAGCACCAGTACGTTCGCAGAGCATCTGCCACGGTACGATATCAGAGTGGTGCTCCATGTGCGTGATCAGGACTTCATCGCCTGCGCCGATATGCGCGCCACCCCATGATGAAGCGATCAGATTGATGGCCTCGGTGGTGCCGCGCGTAAAAATGACTTCACGCTCACTGCGCGCATTGAAAAACGATGCAATGCGCTGGCGCGCCGCTTCATAATTCGCCGTAGCGCGTTCGGACAGCGCATGCACGCCACGATGCACATTGGCATTATCACAAGTATAGTAGTGATTCACCGCATCAATCACGCACTGCGGTTTCTGAGTCGTCGCCGCATTATCCAGATAAGCCAGCGGCTTACCGTACACTTGCTGATTCAGAATCGGGAAATCACCCCGAATTTTCTCAATATCAAACATATTCAAAACCTTTTTTTGAACCGCAAAGGACGCAAAGTTTCGCAAAGAAAACCAATCTATTTTCGGTCGGTTTTTTTGTCTTTCCTTTGCGTACCTTTGCGCCCTTTGCGGTAGAAATATTATAAAGCGTATTCATCCCAACAAGCCATCCAGATCGGTCATGTTCGGTAATTTGGCGAAAGCGGCTTTTTCGATGAAGCGACGGATGGCATTGTTATCCATGGCGGTGAGGATTTCATCGGCGAAGGCGAATGTCAGCAACTGGCGCGCTTCGGTTTCGGACAGGCCGCGCGATTTCAGGTAAAATAGTTGGTTTTCATCCAGTTGTCCGACCGTGACGCCATGGGCGCACTTCACATCGTCATTGTAAATTTCCAGTTCCGGCTTGGTGTCGATTTCTGCATTTTTTGATAACAGCAGATTACCATTGGACTGGGCCGAGTCGGTTTTGACTGCACCTTCGGCCACCACAATCTTGCCATTGAATACGCCGTGCGCCCGGCCATCAAGGACGGTGCGATATTGCTCGCGACTGGTGCAGTGCGGCGCGGCATGATCAATGCGGGTATGGTGATCGATATGCTGGCGACCAGATGCGACAAACAGGCCGTTCAGATCGCATGATGCGCCTGCTTCGGCCAGTTTTACGACAATATCGGTGCGCGACAGGCTGCCGCCCAGTTCCACCGCATGCAGGGTATAACGGGAATCGCGCGCCTGTTTGACTTCAACGCGGCCAATATGAAACTGTTTGGCGCTTTCCATCTGTAAACGATAATGAGTCAGTGAGGCGTTATCTTGCAAACGGAGATACGTGGCAATATTGCTCAGTCCGGCGCCAGCGCTGTCGCCACCCACAAAGTGCTCAATCAATGTGACTTCTGCGCCTTGTCCCAGCATCAGGCCGTTTAATACATGTGCAGTATTATTGCCAACATGCACCACATACAACGGCCTATCGAGTTTTATATTTTTACCAATGCAGGCGCACAGGCCATCGCTGGCCAGCGCGCTATTGGTGGCCAGAAAACCATTAAATAACGGAGCGGATTCATCCAGTTTAAACAGGCAATGCGAGGGTTCATCCGCACCTTCAGTCAGCAATGCCGAGAGCGGCTTGAGTTGGATGGTATCCGGCAGATTCGATGATTCCGGTTGAAAAACGCCAGCGACAAAGACAATACGGTACGCATCCAGTCCTTCAATATCTGAAATCTCTGTTACAGAGATTTCAGTTGGCATCGGCAACCACCATGTTTCACCCAATGTGCCGGTGATGCGAGAAATATCAGTATATTTCCAATCTTCATCCCGCCGTCCAGGCAAACCAGTGCGTGTAAATGTATCAACGGCCTGTTGACGCAAGGCCTGTACACCGGCATCGCCGGGCAGCGTTGAAAAATCCAGTGTCAAATCACTCATACAGCTGCGGCTGCTTCATCTTTCACCCAATCATAACCGCGCTCTTCCAGCTCCATCGCCAGATGTTTATCGCCGGACTTGAGGATTTTACCATCCGCCAGCACATGCACGAAGTCCGGTTCGATGTAGTCCAGCAAACGCTGATAATGGGTGACCATGACAATCGATCGCTCGGCATTACGCAGCGCATTGACGCCCTGAGCCACGACTCTTAAAGCATCAATATCCAGCCCCGAATCGGTTTCATCGAGCAGCGCCAGCGATGGCTCCAGCACGGCCATCTGAAAAATCTCGTTGCGTTTTTTCTCGCCACCGGAAAACCCTTCATTGACGCCGCGCGACAGAAATGACTGATCCAGCTCCACCAGTTTGGCTTTTTCCCTGATCATCTGCATGAATTCCATCGCATCAAGTTCCTGCTCACCCTGATGCTTGCGCTTGGCATTGACGCCAGCCTTGAGCATATACGTGTTATTCACGCCGGGGATTTCGACCGGGTACTGAAAGGCCAGAAACACACCTTCCCATGCTCGTTCTTCCGGTTTCATGGCCAGCAAATCCTTGCCATGATAAGTCACGGAACCCGCCGTGACCTCATAACCATCGCGTCCGGCAATCACGTTAGCGAGGGTTGATTTGCCCGAACCATTCGGCCCCATAATGGCATGCACCTCGCCAGCCCCAATCGTCAGATTGATGCCTTTCAAAATTTCTTTGCCTGCTACCGAAGCATGTAAATTTTCAATCTTCAACATAGTCAAAACCCTTTTACCGCAAAGAACGCAAAGGTACGCAAAGAAAAACAATAAAAATCCTTTGCGTACCTTTGCGTACTTTGCGGTTCATTCTTTATCCTACTGCCCCTTCGAGGGAGACTTCCATTAATCTGTTGGCTTCTACGGCGAATTCCATGGGGAGTTCGTTGAACACATCTTTGCAGAAACCATTCACGATCATATTTACTGCATCTTCTTCCGAGATGCCCCGGCTCTGACAATAGAATAATTGATCTTCACCGATTTTTGATGTCGTCGCCTCATGCTCCATCGTGGCAGTCTGATTCTTCACAACCACATAGGGAAAGGTATGCGCCCCGCAGCTATCGCCAATCAGTAACGAATCGCACTGGGTATAGTTGCGCGCGCCATCTGCTCCCTTGCCAATATTAACCAGACCGCGATAGGACTGATTGCCATGTCCGGCGGCGATGCCCTTGGAAACAATCGTGCTTTTCGTGCGCTTGCCAATATGAATCATCTTGGTGCCGGTATCAGCCTCCTGACGCATTTTGGTCAACGCTACCGAATAAAATTCGCCCACCGAATCATCCCCGCGCAAGACGCAACTCGGGTATTTCCAGGTAATTGCACTACCTGTTTCCACCTGTGTCCAGCTCACTTTGGAGCGGTCGCCCCGGCAGTCGGCCCGTTTGGTAACAAAATTATAAATACCCCCGACGCCGTTCTCATCACCCGGATACCAGTTCTGCACGGTGGAGTATTTGATTTGTGCATCATCCATCGCCACCAGTTCTACCACTGCGGCATGCAACTGATTTTCATCGCGCTGTGGTGCCGTACAGCCTTCCAGATAAGAGACATAAGCACCTTCATCGGCAATGATCATAGTACGCTCGAACTGGCCGGTATTCATGGCATTGATGCGAAAATAGGTGGATAACTCCATCGGACAACGCACGCCCTTGGGGATATAGACAAATGAACCATCGGTAAACACGGCGGAATTCAGCGCTGCATAAAAATTATCGCCCGTCGGCACCACCGTGCCGAGATATTGCCGCACCAGTTCCGGATATTCACGCACGGCTTCGGAAATCGGGCAGAAAATCACTCCGGCTTCTTTCAGTTTTCCCTTAAACGTAGTGGCAACGGAAACCGAATCAAAGACGGCATCGACAGCCACGCCGGCCAGCATCTCCTGCTCGCGCAACGGAATACCCAGCTTTTCGTAGGTTTCCACCAGTTTCGGGTCAACTTCGTCCAGACTTTTGGGGCCGTCCTCTTTTGATTTCGGTGCCGAATAATAAGAGATAGATTGAAAATCTATCGGGGGGTATTGCACGTGCGCCCAGTGCGGCTCGGTCATGGTCAGCCAGTGCCGAAATGCCTCCAACCGCCAGTTCAACAACCATTCCGGCTCATCCTTTTTGGCCGAGATATGACGAATCACATCTTCGTTCAGGCCGGGCGGCAGGGTATCCGCATCAATATCCGTAACGAATCCGGCTTCATATTCCTGATTCGCAAACTCTTCCGGTTTTATGTCTGATTCGATGCCCGATACGATCTCTTGTTTGGTGGTCGGTTTCACGTCACTCATCACTGCACCTTCGCAATCGCAACGCCGCGTTGCAGGCGGAATACCGGTACAAAGTCCTGTTCCGTCATGTCCGCCAGCGAAATATCTTCCAGTGCCTGACGCACGGCCTGATTGATGCGTTTCCAGTTATTGCTGGTGGAGCAGACCTCATGCTGATCGCAGGAGCCTCCGTCTTCGAGATTGCACTCGGTCAGCGCAATCGAACCTTCAAACACGCTGATCACATCGCGCACATTGATATCATTCGCAGACCGGATCAGGCGATAACCGCCATGCGCGCCGCGCACCGAGTCGAGCATGCCTTCATGCAGCAGCATTTGCAGAATCTTGCTAACAGTCGGCATGGGAATATGGGTGCTTTCCGACAACTCCGCCGCCGAAGAGCGCTCATGCCCGGATGCCGCCATGCACGTCATCAGCAAAATCCCGTAATCCGTCAATTTGGTCAGTCTGAGCATACGCACTCCAGCCGGAAGAAGACATGACATCACCTCATCCGATCTATAGGCGACCATTCTAGTCCGGTTTGTAATCCGGAACAATACAGTACAGATTGTGGTTATTTTGCAAATCGTGTTGCCAATGCCGTAAGAAGGCGCCGGCATCTGCGACACATGCATATCATGGCAAAGTCATGCTATTATTTTTGGAGGTTACTTTTATGCAAATGCAAACTAAACTTATGCTCGGTACGGCGCTGGTCAGCGTTATGTCCATGGGCTATATCACTCAGGCCGTGGCTGCTCCAGCCATGGAAAAGTGCTATGGCATTAATGCAGCATTCAAAAATGACTGTAAATCACCAGGTCACTCCTGTGCCGGGCAGGATAAAATAGCCCGTGACACTAAAGCTTTTATCGCAGTGCCAGCTGGCCTCTGCGCCAAAATTGATGGCGGTAGCACCAAAGAAGGGTGATTTTATCCACCTTCGTCTCTGCGATCATATCATCTGATGTTATATCCTGACGATACACAACCAATCCCGGCTCATGCCGGGATTGGTCTGCGTGCGCCGCATATTGCGCAGGTGATTGAGCACTTGCCGTCAGTGACATGGTTTGAGGTGCATAGTGAGAACTATTTCGTCCAGGGCGGTGAAATGCTTCGTCAGCTTGCTGCTGTGCGCGAGCACTATCCGATCAGCCTGCACGGCGTTGGATTATCACTGGGCAGTGGAGACCAACAATATCGTGCACACATGACCCAATTAAAAACACTGATTGATAATGTACAGCCGGGGCTGGTTTCGGAACACATTAGTTGGGGCGGCGCAGGCCAATTTCATCTCAATGCCCTGTTGCCATTGCCCTATACTGAGGAAGCGCTGGATGTGATGATTGAGCATGTGGATACAGCGCAATCGTTTCTGAAACGACAAATTCTGGTTGAAAATGCCTCGACATATCTGGAATACGCCCACTCCACCATGCCAGAATGGGAGTTTGTCACCGAACTGGTGCGCCGCACCGGCTGTGGTCTGCTGCTCGATGCGAATAATATTTACGTCAATAGCATCAATCATGGCTTTGATCCCTTACTGTTTATTGATGCTGTTTGTGCCGAAACAGTAGGGGAGATGCATCTGGCCGGCTTCTCCCGCAAAGAGGGCTTGCCGGTACCGCTATTGATTGATTCGCATGATCATCCGGTCTATCCCGAGGTGTGGGAGTTGTACCGGCAAACTGTGCAGCGCATCGGCATCAAACCGACGCTGATTGAATGGGATACGCACATCCCTGAATTTTCCGTTTTACAGGCCGAAGCCGACAAAGCCGAGGAGGTGATGCATGCACACTGCGCCATCACTTGCTGAACTACAAAATAATTTCATGGCCAATGTGTTGCATGGCGACAGCGCCATCGAGTCACACATCGAGACCAATGGCTTGCCTGCATCACAACGCATGCAAATATATCAACATATTGTGGAAAACACATTGACCGAAGCCCTGCAAACCAGTTATCCGGCCTTGCGACTGCTGGTCGGCGATGATTTTTTCGATGTGGCGGCTGATCGCTATATGCGCCAATATCCGCCCATAAGCGGCAATCTGCAGGATTACGGCGTGCAGTTTTCTGAGTTGTTAGCGAACATGGAAGAGGCTGCTTCGCTCGCTTATCTGCCCGATACCGCCCGACTGGAGTGGGCCAGACAACTGAGTTTTCTTGCCGCAGACGCTGAGGCGCTGGAGGCATCGGAAACTGTATTTCGACTGCAATATCTGGGCAACAGCCCGATGCAAATGATGCTGCATCCATCCGTGCAACTGGTGCGCTCATCGCACCCGATATTCGATATCTGGCATTACTGCATGCAACCGTCTGAACAACCGCTACAACTGGATGCAGCAGGGCAGTCTGTATTGTTGTGGCGCGATGGCGTTCAAATTGCCATGCAGACCATGGATGCTCCGGCCACAGCATTCTTGCACGCCGTACTGGACGGTATGGAGATGCATCACGCCTTTGGCGCCGTACAGGCGCAGGGGCATGCCGATTTTGATCTGTCTGAACTGCTGCCATTTCTGGTGGCCAACCAACTTGTTATTGATATTCACGCCATAGGGGCATCCACATGAAACATATGCTTTGCACAATCTGTTCCATCTATTCCAAACTCACATTGATGTTGGCGAATTTGCAACCGCTGAGTTTGCTTCTGTTTCGCCTGTGGGTGGCATTGGCCTTCTGGCGCGCCGGCGTGGTAAAGCTCGATAATCCTATGGGAACCTCTTATCTGTTCAATTATGAATACCATGTGCCGCTTCTCTCGCCCGATCTGGCCGCCACGATTGGTACCTACGTCGAACTGATTGTACCATGGCTTTTGGGTTTCGGGCTGTTCGGACGCATATCCGCCATCTTCCTGTTCGTGTATAATATTGTAGCCGTCATCTCTTATCCGGATCTGTGGCCGCATGGTTTGTGGACGGACTTTATTGGCCACGAATTTACCGACCATAAAGTCTGGGGCATGATGTTGCTGGCCATTGTCCTGTTCGGCCCTGGTAAGTTGTCGATTGATGCAGCCATTTCAAAGTGGCTGCTGCCCCGTTCTTCCAAGCGGGATCATTAACCCAACCCGCATGGGTATGTCCACTAGCCGGATGAGGAAGACCCGCAGTCGAACACCTTGCCATAGATAATGGGACTACGGGTGGGGCATTAGTGGATGAGTACAGCCTGTTTGTTTTGAAAGTCTTCAGATCGGGTTGAGGCAACGTATCGAATGACTGCTGTAACATCATCATTGCAGTTTTTGAAAGCAAGGCGACTTAAGATATTTTGCCCATATTCGAGCACCAGCACTCCGATAGCCTCATCAATATAAGATTGCGTGACAATGCCAACGCCGGAAAAGTCCAGTGTGATATGATCATTGGCATTAAGACATTCTTCGATTGCCATGCGCAGTTGCTGACCGCCTGAACGACCGCCATGAAAAACGCGTGCTTCCTGCGCATTGCCCAGTTTAATGACCTTGTTCATGCGCTAACGCTACCGTTAATGATCAGAAAAAGTCCAGATTTACAATTGTTTTCCTGGATATTCGACATAAAAAATTGAGTTCAATAGAGATGTACGAAACGTCCCCATGAGGTGGCATAATCGGCCATATATGAGCTTAATAAGATTGCAAGGTAGTTGGGATAGCCTCTAACGGAAAA